>DFYR01000054.1:0-39934 GCA_002383375.1 Spirochaetaceae bacterium UBA4077 | reverse complement strand
TGGAGGAGGTTGGCCGGCAGGCGCTCTGTCCGCATACCATCGTAATAGGAGAGGGCGGAATAGAGAGCTGGCGCAGGAATGCCCGAGACAGCGCATTCGGCCACCACACGGCGCCAGCTGGCCTGGCTGGCTGCCAGCTTTTCGGCGAAGAAGGGAGCGAGCATGAGGTTGGCGAGAGCCTTGTCCTTGTCGAATGCTTCCTTGATCTTGCCCAGGAAGGCCGAACGGATTATGCAGCCTCCTCTCCACATAAGGGCGATGGAGCCGAAATCCAGGCTCCAGCCGTACTCCTTGGCGGCCTCGGCCATGAGGAGGAAGCCCTGGGCGTAGGAAACCACCTTGGCCGCGTAAAGGGCGGCGCCTAAATCGTTAACGAAGGCTTTTTTATCTCCGCTGAAAGAAGCGGTCTTTGGACCCGAGAGAATTTTAGAGGCGATCACCCGTTCAGCCTTGGCGGCAGAGAGGCAGCGGGCAAATACCGACTCGCCGATGAGGGTGAGTGGAACGCCGAAATTGAGAGCCGCTATGCCGGCCCACTTACCGGTGCCCTTCTGCCCCGCGGTGTCCAGGATCTTGGTGACCAGGGGGCTGCCATCCTCGTCCTTGTAGGCCAGGATATCCCTGGTTATCTCCACCAGGTAGGAGTCCAGGTCGCCGGAATTCCACCGGGCGAAGACAGCGCTCATCTCGTCTTCGCTCATGTCCAGCCTGTCCCTCATGATCTGGTAGACCTCGCAGATGAGCTGCATGTCCCCGTACTCGATGCCGTTGTGCACCATTTTAACGAAGTGGCCGGCCCCGTCGGAGCCCACCCAGTCGCAGCAGGGGCTCCCGTCCTCCACCTTGGCTGCAATGGCCTGGAAAATAGGTTTGATATGGTTCCATGCCGCCGATGAGCCTCCGGGCATAAGGGAGGGGCCGTTCAGGGCTCCTTCCTCTCCGCCCGACACGCCGGAACCCACGAAGAGGAAGCCTTTGGCCTCCACTTCCGCTGCCCTGCGCCTGGTATCCTCGTAGTTGGAGTTGCCACCGTCGATGATGATGTCGCCCTTATCCAGGTAAGGCAGAAGTTGGGCTATCGTATCATCCACCGCCTGACCTGCCTTGACCATGATCATCACCTTGCGAGGCGAAGAAAGTAGGGATGCCAACTCTGAGAACGAGTGAGCGCCTAGAATTTTCTTGCCGGCGCCCCTGCCCGCCAAAAAGTCGTCTACCTTGCTGGCGGTTCTGTTGTAGACCGCTACGGTGAATCCCTTGCTCTCCATGTTGAGTACCAGGTTTTCGCCCATAACCGCCAAGCCGATTAGCCCGATGTCTGCCTTCATGTTCCCTCCGCTATCCTGCCGCGGGGCAGGTGTCTTTATGCTTGTCGAGGTCTTCAAAGGTCGCTGAATCTTCGAAGCCGACTCATATCCTTCTTCCCGCTATCGCAGTTCTCATTTTCTCCACGTTCCGGATTCCCTCGTTCTTGAGCCGCCCCATCACTTCTATATAGAGGGAATCGATGATGGCCAGGTGGGCTATCCGGGCCGAAAATGCCTCAGAGATCACCGAGGAGCCGGGGGCTCCAGCTACCAGGAGGTAATCGGCCATCCTCGCCAGCGGCGACCTGGGATAGGTCGTTATGACCGCCAGGGGGCAAGCGTTTCGCCGCAGCACTTCAGCGATGGCCAGGCTGTCCTTGTTCGCCCCCGTATGGGAAATTAGAATCGCCAGATCCTGCCTGCCCGTCTGGGACGCCATCATGAGCTGGAGGTGGAAGTCCTCAGCGCTCTGGCAACGCAATCCTGAACGTATGAGCTTGTGCAGCGCGTCCCGGGCGACGAGCCCCGAGCCTCCGAGGCCGAAAATGCAGACGCAGGCAGCCTTGCATGCCGCGTCAGAGACTTTTTTGAGGCACTCTCGGTCCACAAGCTTTTCAGTCATGTCCAGAGCGGCCCGGGCTGCCCTGCATGATATGCCCACAGGGTCTTCGGATTCGTCCACTTCGATTTCGTAGTAGCGTGATTCGGGCTTAAGGGTTTCGGTGGCCAGGGCAATGCGAAATTCTTGGTAGGAGCCGTAGCCTAGTTTTTTTACGAAGCGAAGGAGGGTCGAGACCGATACTCCGATGAGGGAAGCCAGCTCGTCGATGCTGGGATGGACTGCTTCGGCAGGGTGAAGGCTGATGTATGTGGCTACACGTTGTTCCTTGGCGCTGAAAGCGTCCGAATAAGAGTGAATCAGGTACATGCAGCTCTGCTCGGCCACTATCCGATCCTCATAGAATGGTTGTATCACCAGAGGTAAATTCTGTAAAGGATATAATGAAAAAAATAACCAATTCGGTGAAAACATTTTTCAAAACTAATCTTGACGGCTCATGGAAACGGTGGGATACTGGGTCAAGCATGGCATCGTATATCATATATTTTCTATCAAGGAGGTTTCTGTGAAATCAAAACTGATCACTCTGCTGCTGCTCGTGGCGCTGGTCTTTGGAGCCGGAGCCCAGGCTAAGGAGATCCGCGTACTGGTAGCTAATCATCCTTATGGAGATCTGCTGAAGCAGTACATCCCCGAGTATGAAAAGGCAACTGGCGTTAAGGTCAACGTTGAGAGCCTGCAGGAGAGCCAGCTCACCACCAAGCTCACCACCGAGTTCGCTACCAACTCTTCCTCCGCCGACGTCTTCATGACCAGGCCGCTCCAGGAAGGTAAAATGTTCTACAAGAACGGCTGGTACGAGCCTTTGACGAGCTACGACTTCTCCGACTATCCCGAGAGCGCCATGGGCGTCGCCCGCTTCGGCAACAAGCCCTACCTGGTGCCCCTGGTAACCGAATGGCAGGTTCTTTACTACAGAAAGGATCTCTTCAAGAAGGCCGATCTCTCGGTTCCTAAGACCTTCGCCGAGCTGGAAGCCGCCGCCAAGGCACTGGATTCCAACGATATCGCCGGCTTTGCATCCCGGGGCAAGGGCGCCGCTGCTGTCACTCAGCTCTCCAGCTATGTGTATAACTACGGCGGCAAGTATCTGGACAAGGGCGTGGCTGTTTTCGATTCCAAGGAAGCTTTGGATGCAACCCGCTTCTATGGCAAGATGCTCGCACTCTATGGCCCCACCGGCGTAACCTCAATGTCCTGGGAAAACATAATGCCCCTCTTCCAGGCCGGGAAGGTTGCCATGTGGACCGACGCATCGGTATTCTTCAGCCAGATCGTCGATCCGGCGAAGAGCCAGGTGACCGCGGCCGACGTGGGCATCGCGAATCTGCCCGCCGGCCCCAAGGCCAGCAATCCTTTCTTCGTCGTATCCTGGGGCATGGCTGTAGCGCGCCAGTCCAAGAACAAGGCGCTGGCCCTCGACTTCATTAAATGGGCTACCAGCGCCGACCTGGCCAAGAAGGCCCTGGGCGGAGCTTCCATCCCCATGTCCCGCAACTCAGCCTGGGCTGATCCTGCTGTTGTCGCCAAGGCCAATCCCGAGCTGGTGACTTCCCAGGCATTCGCCGCCAAGAACGGCAATCCCTTCGACAGGCCTTACATGAGCGCCGTAGGCAATGCCCGCGACCTCATCGGCGAAGTCATCATCGAGTCCATCAACACAGCCGGCACTTCCCAGAAGTTGGCCGATCTCGCCAAGCAGAAGGCAAAGCAGGTCAATGAATTGCTTGAGGACACCGGCGAGTACGGAGTGTACTGATCTTTAACGTTGTGCGATTAGAGCGCGGCCGCTAGGCCGCGCTCATTTTTACCGAGCGCCCCGGAGAATAGGATTTCAGTCTCCAGGGTTGAGACGTTTTGATGCTTTTTTATGCCTAAATTTTGAAATTGACTTCATTTTTTTAAGTTGTGCGACAGTGTGATTCCATTCGTACTATTTGCTGCTGCGGAGCAGGAGGAGCTGATGACTAAAAGTAGCTTTATCGAACGGCATTTCAAGATACTCTTTCCCCTGCCGGCGGTGCTTTTCATCGTCGTCATGATGCTCTTTCCGGTGATCTATACACTGTTCTTGAGCTTTACAAACTGGAACCTAACGTCGGGCATGCCGCTTAAGCTGGTAGGATTAAAATCTTACATCCGCGTTCTCGGGGAGCCCCGTTTTCTGGAAGCTATTGGGAGGACCTTTTCCTTTACCGCAATCGCGGTCGTGGCGGAGACGGTCCTGGGCCTGGCCGTCGCCCTGCTTTTAAACAGAGAGTTCAAGGGCAAATCCGCCATGAAGCTCATTCTGCTCCTTCCCCTCGTAGCCACGCCGGTGGCCATCGGCATCGTGTGGAACCTTTTCTTCGATCCTACCATCGGGCTGGCCAATTACGTTTTAAGCATTTTCGGATTGCCCCGCGCTGCCTGGGTATCCAGCGCCCAGTCGGTAATTCCTTCACTAGCCTTGGTGGATATATGGCAGTGGACTCCCATGATAGCGCTCATCGTCCTTGCCGGTCTGGCCAGCCTTTCGCAGGAACCCTACGAATCGGCCAAGGTGGATGGAGCGAATGCAGTTCAGATATTCACGAAAATAACCCTTCCCATGATAACTCCAACACTACTCACCGCCATGATCCTGCGCACTGTGGACGCGCTTAAAACCTACGACATAATTTATGCGATGACAGGCGGAGGCCCAGGCTATTCCTCGGAAACGCTCAACGTTATGGCATACAAGTATTCATTCGAATATTTCCGCATGGGCCAGTCCTCGGTGATCCTGGTCTTCCTGTTTCTCTTGGTCCTGGCCTTCAGCCTGGCCATTATGGCGCTGCGCAAGCGCTTTGAGCTGTAGGAGGCTGGAATGCGTACAACAACCATTAAGCGGATACTGTGGATCCTTCTCATGCTTTGTATTGCGGTGCCGGTGCTCTTCCCCTTCCTGTGGATGCTCAGTTCTTCTTTCAAGACCCAGGTGGACATAGTCGCCTGGCCGCCCAGGATCATTTTCTCCCCGATTATCGATAATTACATACGGGTTTTTGCCGAACAGAACTTTTTGAAGTATTTCAAGAATTCCCTGATCGTAGGCCTCTCTGCTGTGGGCTTTTCCCTGTTGTTGGGCTTGCCTGCAGCATACTCCATAGCCCGCTTCAAGCAGAAAAAGCTTTCGGTCTTCATTCTCGTAGCCAGGCTCATGCCGGGTATTTCCTTCCTCATGCCCTGGTACATTATTTTTTCCCGCCTGCGGCTCATGGACTCTTATGTGGCCCTCATCCTCTCCCACATGCTCATAGCGCTTCCTATCGTCGTCTGGATCATGTCTAGCTATTTCGAAAGCATTCCCCTGGAGATGGAAGAGTCGGCCATGGTGGACGGAGCCACAAGGCAGAAGGCATTCCTATCAATAATTTTACCAATCGCGACACCGGGCATAGTCACCTCCATCACCCTTTCCTTTATATTCTCCTGGAACAACTTCATGTTCTCCCAGGTCTTAAGCATGGAAAAGACGAAAACCTTGCCCATAGCAGTCTATAATTTCGTTTCCTACGCGGAAGTTGACTGGGGTGCTGTGATGGCGGCTGCGGTGGCTATCATGACCCCCGCCATCATCCTCACCATGATATTCCAGAAGTATGTGGTGAAGGGGCTGACCATGGGCGCGGTTAAAGGTTGAGGTGCATGGACAGAGTCATCGCAGCGCTATATCCTTCTTTCCATGAAACCTGAAGACCTGGCCGAAGGAGTTCGCGCCATCCTGAGCCGTTCTCCCTCTTTTCCTGGCAGGAAGCTCGTGGTAGACATAATCGCCAACCCCAATGCTGGCGGGTTTAAACGCCGCCGCTTCGCCGGCAAGAGGAAGAATGAACTTTCTCAGGTAGTGGAACAGGCCCAGGCTCTACCCCTGAGGGCTGAGGAAGTCCAAGTCCATCTGCACCATACAGAACGCTGCGGCCACGCTGCCGCCATAGCACAGAGAGTTGTGGAACGCTCCAGCGCCAATGGCAGGGATTCTCTGCATATTATTATGACTGCCGGGGGCGACGGTACCAGTCTGGAAACAGCTGAACGCCTGATCCGTCTGCCTGAGGG
The DNA here is from genome assembly GCA_002383375.1 of Spirochaetaceae bacterium UBA4077. Classification (GTDB taxonomy): domain Bacteria; phylum Spirochaetota; class Spirochaetia; order Treponematales; family Rectinemataceae; genus UBA2256. The sequence goes on along the minus strand of DFYR01000054.1, from coordinate 33,922 downwards.
GGATAAAGACCGGTTCGGCCTTTTACGGCTGCCCATGGGCACTGGCAACGATGGCTCGGAGGGCAGGGACCTGGTCACCGCCCTGAGACGCTTTCTGGGGCCACTTGCGCTGGAGCGAAGATCGGCCATTCAGGTGCGGTCAGCCGAGGATGGGGGCAAGGCTCCCCTCTGGTCCTTCAACATCGCCAGCGTGGGTCTTGATGCCTATGTAGCGGATCGTACCAATAAATTGAAAGCCCACTTTCCCGGCGATTCCTATAAATTCTGGGTAAATGTGGCTACACTTTTCTATGACAGGGCTTACAAGCTCGTACCCCTTGGCTTAAAGGCTTGGGACGGATTGGGGAGGTTAGTCCACGAGAGTGAAACCCTCCGGCTCTTAGTGGCTTTTGGAGCTTCGGGGAACAGGCAGTACGGTTCGAATAAGCGGATTCTGCCCGACGATCGCAGTGGGATCACCGTTTCCCAGATGGGTCTTCTAAAGAAACTCCTGGTAAAAGGTTCCATCGAGAAGGGATTCCACGAGAACGTCTCCGAAGTTCTGCACTTCGAAGCGGAAAAAATCGAAGTGCAGTATACCGAGCGCCTGCCCCTCCAGTGCGACGGAGAGGTGGAGGAACTGGCGCGCTGTGATTTTCCCCTGGTGATGGAACGACTGCACGGACTGTACAACAGCATCGTGCCGGTCTGAACGTGGTCGGGTAGGAAAAAAAACAAGGGGCGACCTTGCGGCCGCCCCTTGTTTTTTTTGGGCAGTGCCCCACCGTGGATTCCTAGAATGTATACTTCGATGAAAGGCTTATGTAGCTTTTGTCGTTGAACTGCCCGAATTCGCCCCCAGAGTCGCCGCCGAAGTAGCGTCCACGCAGGGCGACTTCCGCGTCGCCGATGCTCAGCACTAAGCCGGGCTCGATCATGTAGTCCAGGTTTTCTGCGCTTAAGAGACCTAGAAGCTCGACCTTCAGTCTATCCTGAAGGAATGAGCGGGAGAGGAGGGCAGCCAACTGGGTTGAAGTCAAGTTGGAGCTTGACTCTATATCAAGCGAGGTTGCTGTCTTATCGATCTTGTCATGCTGTAGCCTGACCTTTCCCGAGGACTGAAAATTGAGGTTTATGCCGGCGAAAAGGTCGCGATCGAAGCCAGCCGACCAGACGATGTGCCGGTTGTACACCAGGGGATCCGTGCCTGCACTGTCCTCGGTGAGGTTGATTCCCCCTTCCAGCCTGAGGTTGAAGCCGGCAAGGACAAAGGCGAGGTCGGCGCCTATCTGGTGGTAGGGGTTGTAATAGATCGGGATCTTTCCGCCGGCGGCGGTAATTGAAGCGGGGTTCATGTCCAGGGCTGGCTGCACAAGTCGCCCGTAAAAGTATTGCAGGCCAAGATCGAGTCCCGAAAGGCGGCCGCTTAGTCGAAGTCCAGCTTGACTATAATTAAAAGCCTTTGTTTGGGGTTTATAAAAAGGATTAGCCAGCGCTTCCGCGGCATCCTGCGAAGCTTGGCTTCGCAGTGAAGTTTCCAAGCTCGCAATCTGGGCGTCGGCGGCGGCGATAGCTGTAGTATTGGCTGTAGCCTCATCGCCGGCTGTAGCTGTCATTGTCTGGGCGTAGGCTGCGGTGTAAACCGCGGCCCAGGTGCTGGCCTTATAATTATTGTAGAGGCTTGTCGCCAAGGTACTTGTGAGCGTGTCAAGGCCGGTTTTCATCTGTGGAGAAACCCAGGGTCCGGAAGTGGCTATCCTGTTCCCCTCGAACCAGGGGAGGTACACGAACTCGGCGCTTAGGCGGCTGCCGAGGCCTTGGTTGATCCGCAGCATGGGGATGGGGATCTTGCGTTCCTGTTCGTCCCTGAGGGTGAGATCGCTGAGATTCTTGGGATTCAAGATATCCAGGACGCTGAGGCTGTCCGCCCGGCCCCAGGTGAGGCGCATGAGTCCGCCCTGGATTATTGTCTGGCCGGTATACATCTGTAGCCAGACCTCATCGAGGATATACTCGGGGCTGTTGACCAACAGGTCTTTATCAAGCTTGATGGCGATATGGGCATCGGCCTTGGAGCCTGTGGCGTCCAGGTTGAGCGCGGCCGCGGGCAGGACTGTGCTGTTGGTAAAGTCTCCGTCCAGGAGCGCTTCGGGGAAGCCCAAAAAACCAAAGGAGACTTCGCCGCCAAGGCTGGGTCCAGAGAAGGCCGAGGCAGCGCCCGCGGCCGCGCCAGCACCCGTGGCTCCGCTAGCACCTATGGCTGAGCCGTCAGGACCCTCTTCGCCGTTTCCGAAACCGAAAGCCTGGGCTCCCAAGGCTGGAGCGCCAAAGAAAATGAGTATCGATATGATTGAGAGAAAAACAAAGTTCTTAATATGTTTTTTCATGATACTTAACTCCTCCTAGGGCCTGCCAGTTAGCAGAAATCGTTCGGTGAAAACGCTGGCTGGAATGGGATCGTCGTATTTCATTATGTCCATATAGATCGTTGTGGAAGTGCCAGCTTGTACCGTGCTCATCTTGGTAAGGGTTGGGGTGAGCCTGCCTTGGATGTCCTTAACATCGCCCATCTCCATGACCTTGGCCAGCTTGCCCTTTTTGTCGTAGAGCTCCATCTTCATGGCGATGTAGGTTTCCTTGTCGATCCAGCCGAGCATGCGGGAATACTGATAGTCGGCGCTCTTTGGCTTGGCCTCGATAACCCAGCAATTCTTTCCGTCCAAGGCTTCCTCCCGGAGCAACAGATAACTGTCCAGGTCAGGGTCTCGGTCAGCCGAGGAGAGGTCGTCGTAGGAGAGGTCGGTGCCCATGAAGCTGGCCGAGCCTTCGCTGGCCGCTATGCGTCGCACCTTGCCCAAAGAAGGCAGGTAGATCCATTGATCGGCGGCCTTGCCGGGATTTTCGATGGTGAGGAATCGGGTGCCTGCCACACTGGCGGGCTTCTGGAAAACCACCATCGTCTTGGTGATATTCTTTTCCGTGCTTGTATATTGATCTACCAGGCGCTCGGTGGTGCTTCCGTCCTTGGCACTGATGACCATTCTTGCCCGGGTCGATACCGTTTTAGCCTCAATGCGGTTCCGGGAACGTTTCATTATCTCTTGGGCGCTCTGGGCCCAGAGCAGACCAGTGATGGAAAGCAAGGCCAGAAGTAGGGCGATGCGTTTTTTCATTGTTGAGCCTCCATAATTTTCGCTTTTTTATCCGAGGGCAGCGGCCGTCGGATAAAGGCGGGGTTCGTGACAGTGAGTAGGATAGGGAGCAGTGTCAGGCTTACCAGGGAGCTGGTGCCCATGGCCAGGGCGATGAGGATGCCCAATTCAGCCAGAATATTGAATTGAGAAAGGGCGAGGACCGCAAAGCCGGCGCCCACCGATACCGCGTTGAATAGAATGGCTTTGCCCGAGGTGAGAAAGGTCCGGCGCAGGAAATTGTTCTTGCCTCCCGTGGTCAGGTATTCGTGGTGGAAGGCAGCCATATAGTGGATGGTGTAGTCGATACCTGTACCCACAGCGATGCTGGAGACCATGGCCGTACCGATGTTGAGCTTGATGCCAGCCAAGGCCATCAGCGCGAAGTTAACCAGTACGGTGATGCTCAGAGGCACCAGACCGATAAGGCCTGCCACCGCCGAGCGATAGAACACCGAGAGAATTATGAATACCATCAACAACGATATGGCTACAGAGCTTAACTGGGAGTCCACCACCAGGCTGTTGAGGGAGCCTTCCACCAGAGCATCTCCGGCAATTTGAACGGCAATATCCTTGGGGAAACGTTCGTCGATGTAGCCCTGTATGGCGGCTATCGCCTTGTTAGTGTCGATCTGACCCACGGTCCTGAGCTGGATTTGCATCCGAATCGACTTCGGTTCCAAGGGATCATCGGCAAAATCGCTGATATCTCCCGAGAGAAGTACGAGGTAATTGGAGATAAGAAGCCGCAACTCCTCCTCGTTTTTCTTACCGTAGCGAGCCGGGTCGGTGGGGATTTCGTAATACGCCCTGCCCTGGTAATTTGTGAGCTTGGCGAGGCTTTCAACCAGATCGGCTGCGTTCCGGCTATCCCCTTGGCCTTCCGCCAACGCCTTATCCAGAAGGGCCACCAGGCTGAGCCTGTCCAGACTGTCGGTTGCTTCGATCAATGATTCATCGCTCAAGCCGCCTTGGCCGAGGACGGGCTCTTGGCTACTTTTCGCATCCGCCACTGGCTCGACAGACTCGAAGCTGGAGAATCCGAAAGCGGGCAGCTCTGCGTCATCGGAGCTTGAGGCTCCTTCCTCAACAGAACCGAATCCAAACGAAGGCAGCCCGTCGCCCAGGGATTCTGGACCGGTGATGGAAGCGGCCTTTTCGGCTCCAGGCTTCAAGCCCTCGGGGCTTTCGTCCATGTTGAATACCTGATTTACCCGTTTGATCATGTCGGTAAAGCCTGTGGTCTTGCCTACTTCCGGCACCGACTTTTTGAGGTAATCCGCAAGACCGTCCATGGCCGCCAACACGTCGGGGCGCAGGACCCCACCCGGTTCTTCCGAACTCAGCACGAGGCTCACCGACTTAGAGCCGCCGAACTTTTCCCGGATAAATCGGTCCGAAAGCACCACGTCGGTATCGGGTTTGAAATACTCCACCATGACATTGTCGATAACCAGGCGTCCAAGGGAGAATATCGACACTAGGATAACCACTAAGCCCAGGGCGAGGACACTTCGCTTCTTTGTGGAGACATGGCCCAGGGCATCGGCTATGGCGCCGCTCAAGGGGTCTTCCTGACCTGGCTTAATCTCGGTGATTTTAAAACGGGGAAGCTTGCTGACAGGGCCGCGGAGAATCATTATGGCCGGCACGAGGGTGAGGGAGACGACAAAGGCCACAAGCACGCCGAAGCTGGCAAAAATGCCGAATTCCTGAATCGGGGAAACCTTAGAAAAACTCAAGGATATAAAGCCCGCGAAGGTGGTAAGGGCAGCGAGCAACACAGGGTTGCCTATCCGCTTCAGCACAGCCAGGACCAAGGCCGTGTGCTCTTCCCGGTTCAAGGTCTTTTTCTCCGCCAGTTCGTCGTAGTAATGGCTCACCACGTGAATACCATAGGCGCTTCCAACCGCCACCAGGATGACCGGCAACACCGTTGAGAGAATCGAGAGCTTTACTCCCAGCAAGGCCATGGCCCCTATAGCCCAAATAGAGGAGATGAGGACCGTCAGTAAAGGAAGGATAACCCCGCTGAGACGCCTGAAGGAGAGGAAAAGCACGAGGATGACCACGAATACGACCAGAGGAATGAGGATTACCAGGTCCTCTTCCATGGCATCATTCACTACAGAGCTGAAAACCGGCATACCCGTTATGTAGACCCGCGTATCGGGAAAGCCGATTTCCTCGGCCATTTGCTTAATGGAGTGATGGACCGCCACCACCTCGGGAGAGCCAGCATCCTCGGCGGAGCTACCCAGATATACGAGGACCTGGGTGCTGGAAAAATCTTGCGAGACCAGGGAGCCCTTGTACAGATCCCAGCTCAGGATCTTCTCTTTGAGCGCGGTTTGCTGGCTGGGACTGCCGGTATAGGACTCGGGAATCAAGGGTTCGGCAATGATAGAATCCCCGCTGCCGGTGAGGTAGTCGGTGGAGCTTAAGGAGGTTATGGATGCGACTATTGGGATCTCAGAGAGCCTGGCGTCGAAGTTCCGGAGCTTTTCGACGAATTCGGCGTCCAGCACCGAACCGTACCTGCGCTCCAGGCCTACCAGGATGAAAAGCTGGCTTCCGAAACTCTCATTGACCGACTTCATGCCTAAGAGTTCCGGATCGTCCTCGGGCACGAAGCGGAAGTTGTTGTTATCCAGCTCGGCTTTGGGAATCTGCAGGGCGAAAAATACCGTCAAAATGCTGATAATGACTACGATCCACTGCGGGTGCTTAAAGATTTTTTCCATGTTTCTATCCTATGTAATGGAAGGGCCTAAAGATTTGTCCGGAATTAGAGATTTTCTGGTCATAGCGAAAGCCTGAGCGTCGAGCGGTCCACCTTGTCCGATGCCAAGCCTCGCAGGATCAACTCAAAGGTCTCTCTCATGCCGTTGCGCATGAGCACTGTATCCCTCCGGGGCCGGGGAACGCGGCATATGGTATCGATCACCGAGGTGGCGATCATAATGACGGTGCGGGCCTGCCTGTCGGGATTTTCGCTGTGATAGACCGATCCGTCCATCATGCCCCTCCGCAGAAGGGATTCGATGAGCTCCACCAGGCCTGCTGTCGCCTTGGCGAATTTTTCTGAAGTCTGAAGGTCTCCGAAGGGAAATTCCGGGTCCAGGTAGTTTTTTATGCCGGTGAGCACGACCAAGTCCTGAGACTCACCGAGAAGTTCGAGGTAGGTTTCCCAGAGAGCCTGGAGTGCATGTAGCCCCGTACCTTCGCCGGGAATCCTCTGTCGTGCCACCTTTATAAACTCCGAGATTGCCTCATCCAGGATCTCAATGAGGATGGCTTCCTTGTTTTCAAAATAGAGATAGAGGGTTGCCTTGCTCAATTCACTGGCCTGGGCAATGTCCTGCATCGAAAACGAACCGATGCCCCGCTCCAGGATCAGTTTCTTGGCCTTGCTAAGGATGAGGGCTCGACGTTTTTCTTTTTCTCGTGTTTTTCTTTCTTCGATTCCCATGATTTTATGACCAATGGTCATTTAATGACCATTGGTCATATCTGTCAATAGGCGTAATCGGCTCACTAAGCTTTTATGAATTCGCCCCGGTGATATTCGGCAAAGGCAAGACGAAGCTCTTCCTGGGTGTTCATGACGATGGGACCACCCCAGGCTACTGGTTCGCCCAAGGCCTTGCCCGCTATCAAAAGGAATTTGGCTGCTTTGCCGGGGATGGCCGTAGCTTCTACATATTCGGCTGGGCCCGCCGGTAGGTGGCCGAGTTGATAGGCTTTCAGCCCTGTGCCGCCGAACTCGGCCCGACCTTCGAAACAGTAGGCCGCGGCATTGTAATCCGCCGGAACCGGGATTCGAACCGAAGCTCCGGGCTCGAGCGAGACGATCATGTACAGGACCGGTATGAAGAGATCCGGCGTGGCGCCCTTGTGTCCCTCGAATTCGCCTGCCAGAAGCCGAATCTCGGCTCCTTCCTTTATGATCAGGGGGATCTTGGCCGCTTCGACGGCCCTGTATCGAGGCGCTGTCATCTTGATTCGGGCGGGCAGGTTTACCCAGAGCTGTATGCCCTCCATGCGGGGGCCTTCGTCGCCGGACTGGGGCATTTCCTGGTGGATAATGCCTGAGCCGGCGGTCATCCACTGGGCATCGCCGGGATTTATAATTCCCTCGTTGCCCATGGAATCTCCGTGGGCAACCTTGCCAGCCAGAAGGTAGGTTACCGTTTCTATGCCGCGATGCGGATGCCAGGGAAAGCCTGCCAGATACTCCTCGGGTTTGTCTGAGCCAAAGTGATCCAGAAGTAAAAATGGATCAAATGAATTTTTTGCTGAAAAACCGAAAACCCGCTTCAGAACGACGCCGGCTCCGTCCACTGAGGGCTGGGCTTGAAGCAGGCTGCCAACCCTTCGGGCTCCTGGGTTTGAAGAACCTGGTGAACCTTTTTTCTTTTCCTGGATTGGGCTCACTTTACGCCCTCGTCGCAAGCCTCTTCGCTGTCGATGGATCTGGATGACTCCATGGTGTGGGGTTTATCGCAGGGTTCGAGCTTGGACTCCTTCGCCTGCATTTCCTGGTTCTTTTTTACGGTTTCTTTTTCAGCCATGTCAGCCTCCTTTAATGGTCTTATATTAAAGAATAGCTATTTTTAACAGGAACGCAAAATTATGCGAAGTAGTAGCTTTTCCTTATTTCGTAACGAGGCCCGCTTGGATAGAGAAAGGATTCCATAAGCTCAAAGGAGACTGGCTGGAATTCCAACCGGGGCGGCGGGGGAAGTACAAGCCTATTTCCGGTGCTTCCTGCCTGCCATACTTTTGCCTGAGGATATCTGAACCTCGCCAGGCTAAGATGGGGGAGCCAGGGCTTGTCACCGGGATCGGTTTCGGCTGACGCCTTGGCTTTTCGCAGAATCAGATCGAGGGCTGTTGGCGCTTGAAACGAAAAACGGAGGCTCAAGACTCTCGGATGGCGCAGCGAGGGCAAAAAAAGGGGTTCTTCGAGGATTAATACGGGAGGGAGAAGCCTGCTGCTTAGAACAGAAAAGCTATGCTCGATAAACTCCAGTTTTTTATCCTCCACATCACCGAAAAACCAAAGAGTAAGATGATAGAGATCCGGATCTATCCAGCGAGGGGTTAATCCCTCGAGCAGGTCGTGAATGCTCGCCGCGTATTCCGCAAGCCTCCTTCGCGACTCTTCATCGGGATTGAGGGCAAGGAAAAGTCTTTTTCCCATAGCTGGACTCTACGGCTAAAAGAGCGGCTCGGGCAAGAAGGCGTTCCGAAATTTCCGGTTTTGGTTTTTGCAGGCTGTTCTTGTATTTCTGTCTGGATATACGATAATGGAGCCATCTATTCACGCTGATACTGAAAAAGGGGGGCGGATAATGAAAATCGGGCCGATGCTTAAACGGATTTCTGTTTTATTGATCATTGTTGCGGTAGCCTCCTGCGCGACCCAGGCCCCTGTGCATGAAGTCAATACCGAGGGCGACAGGGCCAAGACCATAGTGCAGGGCAGCTCGACGCCGGATTTCCCCGTTACGCCGGTACAGCCAGCGCCCTCCCAGGTCCCGGGCTCGACGCAGAGCCCCAGCGCGCCTGGGGGCGGCTCAAGCCCCCAGAACGCGGCAACCCAGATTGTGCAGTCCCAGAGCGGGCTGCCTCCCAGCGGCGTCGTCCCGACTCCGGCGGGCTTGAGTACTGGCTTGAGCCAGGAGGAACAAGCCTTTTTGGCCGATTACCTGAACCGGCTCAGCTACATGGTCTACTACAACGAATCCTCCGGGCTCGATCCCCAGCTGGCGCGGATCGGCGTAAGCCAGGCCAACCGCTACCTCATAGAAAAACAGGGCTTGTCGGTTATCGATTTTGATCAGATTGAGCGGAACAAGAAGGACCAGATTTCGGCATACCAGGCCGAGACCGGCGGATCTATCGACATGATCCAGTACCTTGCCCAGAAATTCAACGCGGATATCTATATTGAAATAGACGCCCAGGTTTCGGGCTCAGGCCAGGCCGGGGCTTTCAGCGGCGCTGCCCAGGGAACCATGAAGCTCTTCGAAGCATCCACAGCGGTGCTGCTGGGATCCGTCGCCTTCATGAGCCCGCCGACCTTCAGCCCTGTCTCCTTGGATGCGGCGGTTTCCAATGCCTTGGCCGCCAGCGTCTGGCAGGCTATGCCCAAGGTTACCGAGCAATCCAAAGCCCTCTACGGGGCTTCCCTTTCCAGGGGAATCCGTTTCGAGCTTATTGCCCAGAAAATTCCGGACGCCAAGCAGGCGGCACAGCTGGTGCGGGCCTTGGGGCGCAAATTCAAGGAAGCCGAACAACTTTCCTTCTCCCCTGGCGAAACCCGGATCGCGCTCTATGGCTTCATGAGCAAGGCCAAGGCCCAGGAGGCCATCTACGATGCCGCCGTTTCGGCCATGCTGCCCGATATGTACCTGGTGTATATGAGAGGCAAGTCCTTTACCTTCAACAGCGGATTATAGGGCGCAAGCGTAAGGGGTGGACCCAAAGCCAAGTCCGCCTCTATTATTATGATTTCAGGGCCAAACCGCCTCCGGGAGTATTTCAGTCCACAGGCGGCTTGGCTAAAATGAAACGGCATCAGGAGGAAGATGATGAAAAGAAGTCAGTGGTTCGTCGTCGCGATTGTCGTGGCTCTCGTATTGTCCACGGCCCTTTCCTGCGCCACCAAGGCTCCGCTTCGCAAGGGCGAAGTATTGCTGGAAGATAAGGGGACGGCCTTCGGAGTAAAGACGCCGCGCTGGGTTGAAACAGCGATCATCGGTGGGTCCAAGGACGTGGAGAAAATGTCCGACTATAAGGACTATGTGGTGTTCATAGCCCAGTTCGAAGCCCAGAATCTCCAGAGCGCCCAGCTCCTGGCCGAGCGCATGCAGGCCCAGACGGAGATAGCCTCCTATCTCTCCACCAGGGTGAAAGACGCCTTCAAGGGCGCGAACGTCGCCGACGCGGATTCCAAAAACTTCGGCGTCTACGGCGAACGTTTCGTGGCCAGCGTGTCAGAGGCTGAATATTCTGGCTTCAGAAGGGACACGGATTGGTGGGTCAAGGTTCAGACATTCACGTCGGAAAATAAGCCCGATAAGCAGATTTACAGGGTTATCCAGCTCTGGACCATCTCCAAGGAAATGCTGCAGAAGCAGTTCGACATCATGATCAAGGCCCTGGAAGGCACCGAGCCTCCCACTCCCGAGACCAAGCGGGCTATGGATCTGGTGCAGAACACTGTCGCCAAGGATTTCTTCGACGGCAAGTGATGAAGCTTCAGTAAGTGGGGCTTTCGCCGCCGGGAGCTTTTTTTTTAAAAAAAGCTCCCGGCGGCTGTTTCGTCGTATCCATAGGTTCTCAAAGGGAAGGAAATAAAATGAAAAAAACACTTCCTGCGCTGCCGCTCATAGCGCTGGCAGCTCTCTTCGTTTCTTGCGCGACCAGTCCCAAACTGCCCCAATGGGCCCTGTCACCGCCTTCTCCCGACGGAACCTATACCTATTTTACCGGTTCAGCCTCCGCCGGCGATCCTGCCACCGCCATCGGCGACGCCACCGACAGGCTCATCGCGGGGATCATGCAGTACATCGGCGTGGATGTGAAGGTAAGCACCAGCGCTACAGCGCGAGCCTCCCTGGATTCCTATTCCGCCGATCTCCGCCAGACCGTGGAGACCGAATCCAATAACCGCCTGACCGGCTTTCAGGTTACCCAAAAACACCTGGCTAAAGAACCTAAGACAGGCATTACCACCGCCTATATCCTGGCCCGCTACGAGACCAGGGAGCTGGAAAAGGAAAAAGCCCGCATCGCCGCCCTCTTCAAGGAAAGGGCGGACGCCGTCGCAAAACCCGAGGCCGAAGGCGATGCCTTTTCTGTGGAAGGCCGGGCACTGGATGCGGCCAATAAGTACATTGAGGCGATGGCCGCAGCCTCAGGTGCCGAGGTGGAGAATGCCGCTATCAAGCTGGAGCGCAACGCCAACAAGGCTCGCGCCCAGATCGCCGGCATCGGCTTTGTGCTCGGCGACGGGAAATCACTCCAGGGATCCTTGGGCAAGGCGTTTTCAGCACCCTTGGCGGTCCGCGTCTACAGGGAAGACGCCCAGGGCCGTAGGCCCCTGCCGGGGGCCACTCTCATGATCGGCTATTCCCGAAAATTGCCTTCGGGCCAGTTGGGCACCAAGACCGCTTCCTTTATCAGCGATGCCTCGGGCTATGCCTACATGGACCTGCCTGCGCCCGATTTCGTGGGGCGGGGCAAGATCCTGGTTCAACTGGATCTCTCCGCTTCCATGGAGCTTCTGGACAAGGTTGGTCCCGGCTTTGAGCCCCAGGTGGCTGCCCTGGAAGACGAGATCCGGACCAAGTACGCCGAACTTCCCTATATCGTAACCTCCGGCGCCTCTGGAATCCCCATGGCTCTGTTCATCGTCGATAGGGACGAAAATGGGCAGGCGACAAGCCTCTACGCTACCCAGTCGGGACTTTCGGAAGCCCTCGTCAAGGAAGGATTTTCGATACGAAGCCTCAGCCTCGATCCCGCCTTGCTCGCCGGTCCGCAGGAGCGCCTGATTGACCAGGCCAAGGCCGTGGCGCCCGAAGGCACGCTCAGACTGGCGTTCGGCAGCGCGAAAATCGACTCCCTTCGTAAAGAGTCGAGCATGTTCCTGGCCTCAGCCAGCGCCTCGGTAACGATCGTCGATCTGCGAACCGGTGCCACCCTCTATTCAGCGGACAAGAGCAGGCAGGTCCTGGCTTCCGACGAAGCAAGCGCAAAGCGGAGCGCCCTCAGGGAACTGGGAGCCCAGTCCTTCGGCAGGGATATCCTGGCTTCGCTGCCCTGACCTTTTTTAGACAGGATACCAGGAAACCCAGGATTGACAGGCTGATTTTACAGCCTTATTAAAATTTCTTGAGTTGATTTTTTCGCCGGTTTCTAAAGCCAAAACCTCTGTTTGGCGCGAGTTCCCTTGAGAGAAGCCAGCGGCTTTTATTGTTCAGCCTAATTCTTTCCTGTCGATCCTGAAATATCCTACTGTCCTGTCCTGATTCCTTTAGAATTTGAACGTGAACCCTGCGCCTATCATCGTTCCCGAATAGCTCTGGTTGCCAAAAAGGTCTGTTATCGCTATCCAGCTCTCGTAGCCCAGGTCGGCAAAAACCCTGGAGTTTCTGCCCAGGAGGTATGCGACCCTGACCGCCGCCTGGATGCCTACATGGGAAAGAAATTCCGTGTCCGTGGAACTTATCGGCGTGGTTACAGAGAAGTACGAGGCTCCAAAGGCCGCGCTGGGGGCCACTGAGAGCCTGCCCAGGTTGATCAGATACTCGCCGCCGATCAAGGCGTTGACGGGGATTATCTCTAGAGGAATCAGGCCGAATATGAGGAAATCCTGCATCAGGGCAAGGGGTATCTGCGCAGCAACAAAGGGCCTGAATGCGTAGAATCCCCGGGAGGCGGTGACCCTGATACCCGGCAGGAGGGAATCGGCGCTGGAATCGCTTATGGAGTGAAGGTAGAGGTCGAAATCGCTTCCCAGCCTGGGAATCTCCCTGAGCTGTGTGTCCTTGCCCAGCTTGACGGATTTGTATAGCACTTTCCCGGTGGAAATCTCCCTGCTCACTTCCTTGATGACGATTAGTCCCGACTCCCTGGAATCGTCAAAGCCCTCGACCTTGGCGGATTCGATGATGGCGTACTCGTCACCCTTTTTGATGCCCATGTCCGAGCCCATCTGAAGTTTTACCGTAGAGCCGCTTACGCTGAGTATGCGGGTATTGATCTGGAACTGGGGAATGGATCGCACTTCGTATTGGAGCTGGGGGGGTATGGACGAGATGGCCGACTGTATGGATTCGAACTGGTTTTTATCGTGGCTGCCCGAGGTCTCTACGGTTTTTATGGCGATCAGGGTGCCGTCGGCTGACATATCCAGAAAGCTTATATTGGTCTTTATACTGGTCTTGTACTTGAGGTTTTCTCGATCCCAGTAGGAATTGAATTCCACCACCACCGGAACGACAACGATGAAAGCACCGGTAAGCCGCTTGAATTCCGCTTCGGTGAGAAAGGACTCGCCGAACTGGAATTTTTCGGGCATGGTGAAGGTGCTTTGCTTCGAGCGTTTAACCGCATCGATAAAACTGTTGATATCGGAGGATGAAAAACGCTGGGTGACGCCGAGTATAGTGAATCTGCCCAAGTCTGAAAAAACCTTCTGTATTTCCCCGTCGATCGATCCGAGGGCCTGGGAAGGTATGTTCCATCCGTAGTATCCAAGGGAGAAGATCGCGATGTCCTGTTTTTGGCTGATAACCGGTTGGGCTGGAAGGACTGAAAGCAGGGCGCAGAAGAATGATAGAACTAAAGCACATTTGCAGACTTTCATACTTACTCCTCGGCCTGGACTGTCTTATTGAATTGTATGCAGTATGAAAAAAAACACAATGCGGTTTTTAAATATCGCTTTCGTATTCTGCCTAATTTAATTGTTCTCTACAGCAATGGGAAAGGATTTCCCAAGCATGTCGCTTGTACAGGTAAAAGGGAAAATATTTCTGGCTCCCAGAATCTTTCTTATAAAAGAAATCATTGCACTTTTTCTCGAATAGCATAGGATTGATAGGTGAAAAGACAAAAAAAGCGGATTGCCTTGAGATTTTTTCATGAATTATTGGCCGTATCGTATAAAAAATTATCTTGGCATGGAAATTGCTGTTAGGTTCTTGAGATTTCAGGAGGAACCATGAAGGTAAAGACAGCCAGGCTGGGAAAAAAAGGCAGCCGTAAGGCGAGGCGGATCGTTCAGATCGTTTTTTTCATAATCGTAGCGGTAACGGCTACCGGAGGAGCTCTCAAGGAAAAGGGGATCACTATTCCCATCATACCCGAGGCTTCCCTGCATTCGATTTGCCCCTTTGGAGGAGTCGTCAGTATCTGGCAATTCCTTAACGTTGGGACAATGGTGAAGAAGGTACATGAGTCATCCTTCGTACTGGCGGGAATAGCGCTTGTCCTCGCGCTGCTTTTCGGTCCGGTCATCTGCGGATGGGTCTGTCCTTTCGGCACGTTCCAAGAGTGGCTGGCGGCGTTGGGCAGGAAAATATTCCGAAAGAAGTATAACACCTTCATGCCCGCCAAGTTGGATAAGGTTTTGCGATATCTTCGGTATCTCGTCCTCGCCTGGGTCAGCTACATGACTGTGGTTACGGGAAAGCTGGTATTCCAGGACTACGATCCGTATTTTACCCTTTTTAATTTGTGGACGGGAGAAGTGGCGATCACCGGCTACATCGCCCTGGCTTTAGTCATTGTCCTTTCGCTTTTCGTAGAAAGGCCATTCTGCAAGTATGCCTGTCCTTATGGGGCTGTGCTGGGTGTATTCAATCTTTTCAGGATATTCGGTATCAAGCGGAACGCACCGACATGCATTTCCTGCAAGGCCTGCGATAAGGCATGCCCGATGAACATAAAGGTTTCCGCTTCTAAGGTTGTGCGGAACCATCAATGCATAAGCTGTCTCGAATGCACGAGCGAAGCGGCCTGCCCGGTGCCGGCAACGGTGGAAATGCTCGCACTTCCCGGCCAGGTCAAGGATACATTCGGGCAGAAATCAACGAAAAGCGACAGCAAGGCGATCGGGGGCGATAAATGAAGGTAACGTATAAAACCATAGGCATACTCGTGGTCGCTAGTTTCGTCGTCGGCATCGGGGCGGCCGAACTTTCAGGGCTCTGGAAGACCGAAAGCACCAAAGAACCGGTCACCATCAAGGAAGGCGAATTCGCCGGAATGCCGAATCCTTCGGATATCCGCGGTTCATATACCTGGAGCGACGTGGCCAAGGCTTTCGGCTTCGATGTGAATCTCGCGCTTAAGGCCTTTGGCGCCAGCGATCCGCTGGTAAAGGTGAACACTCTGGAGTCGATTTACGAGGGGGCTTCCCTTCCTGAAGGAGCCGAGATCGGCACCGACTCGGTCAGGTTGTTCGTTAGTCTGTTGACCGGTTTGCCCCATACCTCCGAGGAAAGCACTATTCTCCCCTTCTCCGCGATCGAGGTTCTCCGCGCCGAGGGGAAAGCTTCGAGCGATCTCATAGAGGAAGCGGCGGGCAGGGCATATAAGCCGGGAGCTGCTGGGGAGGCTGCGACTGCTGCTCCGGCTGCGTCTGTGGCGGATTCCGCGGCGGATGCCCGGCCGGCGGCGGTTGTGAGCTCGATAGCGCCGGCCGCCGCTAAGACCACGGCTACGGCAGAACCTGCGGCAGCGCAAGCAGTTACTACTCCTGTACCTTCTTCCAGCGTCGCGCAGGCGAGCACGACTACGACGGTGCATACGCCCAGCCCGACCAAGACAGGCGTCGAGGGAACCGGCGAAGGCGCCGCTCCGGGAACCATCACCGGCAAGACGACATTCAAAGAGATAAAGGCCTGGGGCTTGAGCGAAGAGCAAATCAAGTCCGTGACCGGCGGTGAAATCGGGAACGATATCGCCGCGATACGGGACTGGGTAGTTTCTAAAGGCCTGAGCTTCTCTGAAATCAAGGCAAAGCTGCAGGAGATGCTGGACGCTCGATAAGCGTCCCTGGATAGTCCCGGGCGCTCCCGGAGCGTCCAGAACTGCCTTAGGGCAGTACCCTTACCGCTTTAGTTCGAATGCTAAGGAAAGGACAGCGGGACGCGGGCCGCCGCATGAATCCAGGCTGACCTGGATTCATGCGGCGGCGCTTCAGGTTTTGATCACCGAGTTTATGAAGGAAACCAGGACGTCCAAGGCCCTTTCGTTCGCTCCGCCCTCGGGAATGATTATGTCGGCGTAAGCCTTTGTGGGCTCTATGAATTGATAGTGCCCCGGTCGCACAACGTTGAGATACTGCTCGACCACCGAGTCAACCGTCCTACCCCGCTCTTTAATATCCCGGATCAGCCTTCTTATGAAACGGATGTCGTCGGGGGTGTCGACAAAAATCTTGAGGTCGATAAGATCCCTGACATCCTTGTTCGTAAAGACCATGATGCCTTCGAAGATCACTACCTTTTTTGGCGACACCCGTATGGTTCCGTCGGTCCTGCGATGGTGGACGAAATCGTAGGTGGGCATGTCGATACTCTCGCCGCGCTTGAGCGCGCCCAGCTGTTCGATGATCAGCTGATTGTCGAAGGCGTCGGGGTGGTCGAAGTTGAAGGCCGTTATGTTGGCGTTGGAGATAAATTCCGCGGATTTATAGTAGTTGTCCTGGGGTATGAAGACAAAGTCCGAGACGAGTTCTGAAATTTTTCGAACTATGGTTGTCTTGCCCGAGCCCGAGCCCCCGCATATGCCAATTATCTTGTTGGACGCCATAGGTTTTACGCCCAGGGATTCGAAAAATCACCCCAAAAGGCGACTTCATTCAGGGCTTTTCTGCTGCGGGGCGAGAATTCGCTTTTCCGGGGTCCTTCGGCGAGTTTTTCGGGATCGCCGGGCTTGCCCACCGCGACGACACAGAGTGGTACTAGCTCAAGCGGCATTTTAAGCGCATTTTTCAGTTTGGAGGGAGAGAAGCCCGCCATTGGGTGGGTATAGAGGCCTTCCCGCTGGGCTTGGAGCTGGAGTGCCATAGCAGCCTGTCCCAGGTCGAAGAAGGCGTAATCCCGCCCCGCGTCCAGTCTACAGTCCAGATGGGCTGCGGTGGCGAATACCAGAAGCAGGGGGGCTTCCAGCGCCCAGGCGTTGCCCGGGGTGAGTGATTCGGCCAACCCTAGGTATTCGGGGCTTTCTTGATTCCGCTCTACTGCAAGGATGCGCCAGGGCTGGTTATTGAAGCAAGATGGTGCCAATATAGCGGCTTCCATTAATCTGGAAACCACGGTCTTATCCAATACCTCATTCGATAAGGCTCGTCGAGCTCTCCGCCCCAGAAGCTCAGGAAGCATGTCCATGGTGTTCTCCTTTTATCAGTGTCGATTCCACATCATCCACCATCGAGTCGGGGGTGGAGGCGCCGGCGGTAAGCCCTACCGAGGTATACTGGAAAATTTCCTTAGGTAACTCTGCGGCGGTCTCGATATGCCAGGCGGGCTTGCCGGTTTCTTTTGCGGCCATGAATAGCCGCTGGGTGTTGGCGGAGTTCTTGCCTCCCACGACTAGCAGGGCCTCTACTTTTTCCGCCATCTGTTTAAGGGCTTTTTGGCGTTCAGCGGTGGCCGGGCAGAGGGTGTCGAAGGCTAAAAACGAGGGACAGTGGGCTTTAAACTGGGCAGCGATGGCGTCGTACTCGCTCTTCTTTATTGTGGTCTGCGCGATGAGCGCCACAGCCCTGCGTTCCCATTCCTTGGCAAGAACAGCCGCCTCTTCTGCGTTCTGCACTACCTTGGCACCTGGTGCGTAGCCGAGTATACCTGTTACCTCTCCGTGGGAACGATCCCCTGCGATGGCAAGAGAGTAGCCTTTTTCGATCAGTGACGCGGCTTTTTTCTGGCTTTTGAGCACCCGAGGGCAGGTGGCGTCTACTATTTCGACGTCCAGGGATCCCAAGCGCTCCAGGGCTTCGGGTGGGGCTCCGTGAGCCCTGATGACCACAATCGAATTGTTTGCTTTTTCATCCAGCTCGCCCCGTTCAAAAGCTTCGGGATCCAGGACCTTTACTCCCAGGTCCTCCAATGCCCTGACCGCCTGGGGATTATGTATAAGTGGTCCATAGGTAAAGACGGGCTTTCCCGATTTCATAGCCCGCTGGGCTGCTTTTTTCGCCTTTTCCTCAGCCCGCCGCACGCCCATACACATGCCCAATACTTGGGCTCGCACTATTTGCATAACCTTAGTATACAGCGAATCAGCGAATTGAGCGAGTATCTATGGGAATACAGACAAGCGGGCACTAATGTTTCTACTCGGCTGGAAAGCTCAGGGCGGTAGCCAAAGCTCCTGTTTGGGGATAAATATTCAGAAATAATAAATATTTATATAGAAATGTCTTAATACCGATTCTATCTTGTCAGTTTTACCCAAAATGATATACTTGGTGTTCCGTCGATTTCGTAGAAGGCGATACTTCTCGCGCCGATGAACAAAGGGGAACAACGATGAAAGAGCGCAAGACTATTGTAGTCGCACTGGGCGGGAACGCCATAATAGAAGAAGGCACCGAGGGCACCATAGCCCAGCAGTTTGCCAATACACGGAAAAGCCTGGCTGCTATCGTCGATATGATAGCCCAGGGACACAGGGTTGTGCTCACCCACGGCAACGGTCCCCAGGCAGGTGTCCATCTTATCCGCAACGAAGCTGCCAGTTCCCAGGTTCCCCCCTCGCCCCTGGGGGTGATCGTGGCCGATACCCAGGGTTCCATGGGGTACATGATTGCCCAGAGTCTGGCCAATGCTCTTCTCAAGGCAGGCATCCGCAAAGAGGTAGTCACACTGATCACCCAAGTAGTGGTGGATCCTCAGGATCCTTCCATGCTCAACCCGACTAAGTACGTGGGCCCGTTTTACAAGGCCGAGCAAGTCGAGCTGCTTTCGGCCCGGGGATGGATCATCAAGGAAGATCCTGGCAGGGGATTTAGAAGGGTGGTGCCCAGCCCCATTCCCCTCGATATCGTGGAAAAGGATACAATCAGAGATCTTTTGAGAGACGGGAAAATTGTCATCGCTGTGGGCGGCGGAGGCGTACCGGTCTACCGGGAGGCAGACGGCAGCCTTGAAGGGGTGGATGCCGTAATCGACAAGGACAGGGCGTCCTCCCTCCTCGCCAACCTCATCGGCGCCGATCAGCTTATCATCCTGACCGGAGTCGAGAAGGTGGCGGTCAACTTTAAAAAACCGGATCAACGTTCTTTTGACAGGTTAAGCGTTGCCGAGTGCGAGCGCTTTCTGGCCGAAGGGCAGTTCCCCAAAGGGTCCATGGGGCCTAAGATCGAGGCGGCCTGCGACTTCATCAAGAGGGGGGGCGCCGAGGTGATAATCACCTCCATGGAGAACGCCAGCTTGGCCGTTGACGGCAAGGCTGGCACGATAATCGGGGCTTGAAAAACCCTGGCGGATCTGATCTGCTCAAGCCTTCAGCTTGACGAGTCTTAGCTATCCGTGCTAGTTTTTTTCGAATCTTTACGTAAAGGATCGAGTATGAATTCTATTTCCCAGGGCTTGGTTCTTCTCCAAGCCGCGGCAGGCAGCTCGAGCGGTCAGATGATCTCTACCCTCGTCACCTTCGGCCTCGTCTTCGTAGTGTTTTACTTCCTCATTATCCGACCTCAGAATAAAAAGCAGAAAGAGGCAAAGAAGATGATCGAGGCCGTCAAGAAAGGCGACAAGATCATCACCATCGGCGGTATCCACGGCATGGTACACGCGGTCAAGGAAACCACGGTGGTGGTTAAGGTGGACGATGATTGCAGGATCGAGTTTGCCAAGTCCGCCATCGCTACCGTAGCACCCGCCAGAGTTGAGGAAAAAGCCGAAGAGCCCGCTCCTGCGCCAGAGAAGACCCAAAAAGCAGAAAAGTCCGAAGAAGAAAAGAAATAGTCTCGAAGGCCCGATTCTCATCCGCGTTGAGTCCTCGTTTTGAGGACTTGTACCTCTGTGCAACGACGCTGCGGACCAGTCTCGGGCTCTGCGATACTAAAGTGGAGTTACCGGAATGAGTAAAATCCGTCGTTTGATCATCGTAATCCTGGTGATTGCCGTCGCCTTCGCCTTCCTGTTTCCGACGATTCACTGGTACTTCCTGACTCCTAAAGAGGATCAGGCGGTGGCTGTTGGATCCCGCGAGCAGATCAGGGACTTTTCCCGCAGGATGGCGTACTCGGCGCTTACCGATATAAAGGCCAAGGCGCTTGCCGGCGATGCTTCAGATCTGTCCAAACAGTACGATCTGGTGGTGCAGGTAGCGAAAAAAGCCTACAAGGATAGGAAAAAATCCCTCCCCGGCGAATGGAACGCTTCGAACATCCTTGCGGCCTTTTCCAGTGAACGCTCTATGTTTGACGCCGTCGAAGCCAGATACAGGGAACGCTCCCTGGACCTGAAAAAACGCCACGGAAATGCCCTTCAGCTAGGCCTTGACCTTGCCGGCGGCATGTCGGTGATCATTCAGGCGGATATGGATGCCCTTGCCGAAAAGCTTGGTCATGATCTGAATGCCGCGGAACGGGAAGACGCAATGCAGCGGGCTGTGGAAGTGCTTAACAGCCGCATCGATCAGTTTGGTCTTACCGAGCCGGTCATCCGTCGTCAGGGCGAGGATCAGATCTACGTCGAAATCCCAGGAACCGCAGATCCAGAGCGGATCAACTCTATTATCATGGGCAAGGGCAACCTGGCCTTCTACATTGTCGATTCCGAAGCCAGCGCCGCCCTCGATTCCTATCTAGCCACCAACCCTCTGGGAGTTGACGAGAGGACAATGGCAGTCTCTGAGCCCGGCATCGTTCCCGAGGGAAAGGTCATCCGGAAAGTGTATACCAAGGACAGCTACGGCCTGGATGAATTCACGGGACGATACCTTGTGCTCGAGGGCAAGCCAGGCCTGGACGGCAGCCATGTGCAAAGCGCCACGGTCTCCAGCGATCCGATCACTGGAAGGCCCGAGACCAATTTTCTGCTCGACAAGGAAGGCGGGGATCTTTTCTACAAGCTGACCAGCGACAACGTGGGTAAATCCCTGGCGGTCATGCTAGACGACAGGGTTAAGTCCTATGCCACCATTCAGGAACCCATCCGGGAGTCGGTGCGCATATCAGGATTCGATGCGGTGGAAGCCCAAAACCTGGCAACGCTGCTGAGAACCGCGGCGCTTCCCCTTTCCTTGAGCGTCGCCAATCAGCAGGCTATCGGCGCCTCCCTGGGCGAGGATTCTATAGCCCAGGGACAGCGGGCGATCATCGTCGGTCTTCTGGCTGTTTTTGTCTTCATGTTCGCCTTTTATAGAGGCGCAGGTGTCAATGCAACCTTGGCCCAGGTCATCAACCTGTACGTCATGCTTTCGGTGCTCACGGCGTTCAAGCTCACCCTTACACTGCCTTCGCTGGCTGGCTTCGTGCTCACCATAGGCATGGCCGTCGACGCCAACGTCGTCATTTTCGAGCGCATCAAAGAGGAGCTGAGGGAAAGCAAGTCCAGAAAGGCTGCAGTAGACTCGGGTTTCCACAAAGCCTTCTGGGCGGTAATGGACTCCAATATCACGACGATAATCGCCGCCTTGTTCCTGGCACAGCTAGGTTCCGGCTCTATCCAGGGCTTCGCGATCTCACTGGCCATCGGCAACATGACCAGCCTTTTCACCTCCCTTTTTGTGTCCAGGCTCATCTTCGATTTCGGTACCGACGTCCTGAAGCAGAAGAACGTCTCCATCAGCTGGAGGATCAAATAAATGAAACGTGTAATCCGATTCAGCCGATTTTTTGTACCCGCCGCCTTTATCTCGACGGGACTGATCCTCTTGAGCATCGTTGGCTATGTGACCAAGGGATTTAACCTCGGTGTCGACTTTCAGGCGGGTATAAACCAGACGGTGCAGCTCGCCTATCCGGTTGGAAGTGTAAGCTATTCTGGTAAGGGCAACGCCGAACTCAGGATTTCTAGCGAGGCGCTCACCCTAGTATTCTCCGGAGCGGAGATCGAGCAGCGAACGGTAGTTTTGAGTTATCAGGACTACAGCACGATCAAGGACCTGACAGGGGCACTAGCTGCCGAAGCCGGCGTGCAAGTATCGGTAGATCCTGCGCAGGAAAGTTTTCCATCTAATCTGTTGATCCCCACCTCCCAGGGCAATACGCTCATAAGCCAGAACGCCATTAAACTGCATCGGGCGGCCGCCGGGGAGTCAGAGCTCTTCTCCACTATCGACCATGTGCGCGAAGCGATCACGGGACTCGGCAACATTTCGGTTCAAACCCTGAAGCCAGAATCCAGTCAACGCTATCTGATCCGCGTCGAGGATTCAGGGGAAGATCCTAATTTCTCGGCGACCGCTCGACAGGCGGTGATTTCCGGCCTTGAGAATGCCTTCGGCTCGAACAGGGTCGTCGTGCTCAAGACCGACTTCGTAGGGGCTCGCTATTCCCAAGGGCTTTCCCGCACCGCCTTGCTGCTGGTTGCAGCCACACTCTTCCTGATCTTCCTTTACTCCCTCGTCCGCTTCAAAGCCGGCTACGCCATCGGCGCTGTTCTCGCCATAGCGCATGATGCCATCGTTATGGTGGGGTTCATCGTCTGGACCAGGATGGAGTTTAGCTCCATGACCATAGCAGCCATCCTCACCATCCTGGGGTATTCGATCAACGACACCATCGTCCAGTTCGACCGTATCCGCGAGCAGAAGAAATTGCAGCCAAACGAAAAATTCATCAACGTGGTGGATTACTCGCTCACCGTCACCCTAGGCCGAACGATAATAACCACGGCAACGACCATGCTCACCGTCCTCGCCTTATTCTTCTTCACCACAGGCAGCATGAGGGACTTCGCTCTGGCGCTCTTCGTCGGCATGGTGTCGGGAACCTATTCTACCATCTATATCGCCAGCGGCTTCGCCACCTGGTGGTATACGAGGAACAGGAAAGCCAAGGGGCCGAAGGCGGCGGAAGTCGCGCAGAACGCGAGCAGCGTGTCATAAGGCCGAAATCTCGAAGCTCTTTACATTAAAGGGGCGCCTAGGCTATAGTGTGCCCCGCATCGGCGCCGTACCCAAGCGGTAAGGGAGAGGTCTGCAAAACCTTTATGCATCGGTTCGATTCCGATCGGCGCCTTTTACGGGGCTGTCCTGGGTATATCCAAGACAGCCCCTTTTTTGTTGTTTTTCTGCGGCACCGAAGCCGTAATGTCCTGAACGATACACATAGAGCTTTCTTGCGGGTTTTTTCCTTTCAAGGTAAGATGTTGACTCAGAGGAAGGAGATGTGACCGAAACAACGCTCAAAGCAGACAAATCCAAGTCATCTTCGCTGGCCAGTCTCGTCATGCCTCTTGTCTATGCCCTTGTCGTTATTGCTGTTTTTACGAGCCTGGCTTTCAGGCTTCAGTCTTCCGAACGCGAACTCTGTTCGGGCGTTGTCTTCAGGGCTGCCGCCGAGCTGGAAGACTACATGACCGAGCTGCAGGATGAGGCTTCAAGAATGGCATCGTCCATTTCCAGGAATCCGGACCTGCCAAAGCCCGAGGCTGCTCGTATAGCCTCGGCATTACTGTCGTCGCGAACCTATGTAACCGGGGTGAGCCTCGCCCCCTCAGCCCTGGTGCGGTACCATTTTCCCGAAACCGGTGGTGAATCTCTGCTAGGGCATGATCTGCTCTCCAATCCAGAACGGCGGGAAGCCCTTACCCAGGCGATGGAATTGAATGCGCCCGTTTTTTCAGGACCCTTTGAATCTCTGGAAGGGGGCTCTGTACTTTTTATCCGCTATCCAGTATTCAGCGCAGGGAAATTCTGGGGCTTTGTCAGTATTACCCTGGATTTCGACGGCCTCGTCAAAGCCTTGTCGTTGGACGCTTCTTATCCTGGATTTATTTTCGCCCTCTCGTCTGTGGACCGGCCAGAAAGTATGGGTCAGGGGGGTAGCGTAAAAACCGGCGGCGATGTTGAGGGACTGCCTAGTCTTATGATCGCCGGCGATGCTGATGCTTTTAAACTGGGGGTTTCCTCATCGCTTCTGAATCTACAGGGGTTGTCTTGGAGGCTCCACACCATGCCTGCCAAAGGCTGGCTGGCCTTAAGTCCGGCACTGTACTTGCTGGGGGTTGCGGCATTGGCTGGAGCATTTTTTCTCTTTGCCTGGATAAAAGCCCTATCGAAAAAGCGTGCTGATGAAAGCAAGGATGTTGAATTTCTTCTCTCTAGTCCCGTTGAGAATGAGAAAAAGCCAACAACGCCCTTTCCAGAGGTTATCGATGGTCCGATGATCCATCGGTCCAGGGAAAAGTCCATGCGAACTCCCGCTGAGCCGAAACCTGCGATCAAGGGTGTGGATGAGCCTGGGATGGAGAGCGCGGTTTCGGCCTCAGACAGGGCGATGCCAGAATTCCCCCTCGACGACGGGTCGGCGACTCCATCGGATGCAGTGACTATCCAGTTCAAGGGTCCCTCGGTAAAAGGCCAGCTTTACATGCCGGATGTTATGTTCTCCGGCAATCCCAAGGATCTCTTCGCGCATCTGCGCGTTGTAGAGGACGAAGCCAAGACCGGTCCAGGGGCTCTGCCTGAATCGGAACTCTTGTCTGAATCCGAGCCTGCGTTCATGGCTGAGCCTGCATCAGTGCCAGCGCCTGGTTCTGATTCCTGGACGGAGAGCAAGTCCGAGCCCGAGCCGCTTCAAGCTCGAAGGGTACAGCCAGCCCTCGATTCTGTTCGAAACAAGGCAGCTGCATACAGGGCGGCGGTAAACCTTAGGAGTGTTTCAATACTGGTTGTCGATGATAGCGAAGCCAATCGAGACATCATGGGGCGAATGCTGACACTCCGGGGCTACGAGCCAGAATTCGCCGCTTCTGGGGAAGAGGCCTTAGCCCGCTGCTTAGTCAAGGAGTATGACACAATATTTATGGACTGCTTTATGCCGGGTATGGACGGCTATAAGACCTGCGAACTGATACGCTCGTCCAGGGTTTCTTCCAGGACGAAAATTGTTGGCATGAGCGCAAGGGTAGGGGATAAGGAGCTAGAGCGCTGCAAAGCATCGGGCATGAACGATCTTCTCTCCAAACCCTTTACCTTAAGCCAGCTCACCGCCATGATTCAGGGGCTGACGGAGCGAGGATAGGTTGGTTTTACGATAAAGGTTCTTTCCCTGGGACCGCAAAATTCGTATCATATATAAATGTCCATTTTACCAGTGATACGTAAGCCTTTTCGATATAGCTTCTTCAATGCGACTCTCTATCTGATCGCGGCCAATATTCTCTTTTTCGCCTTAGGGTATATCTTTCCCCTGGTCAAGGTGTATATGGCCCTCAATCCAGCCGCCATACTATCGGGCTATTTATGGCAGATAATAACGTATATGTTCGCCCATGCCGATATCTCCCATTTACTGGTCAATATGCTCGGCCTGTTCATTTTCGGCACGGCGGTGGAACGAAGCATGGGAAGCAAGGAATTCCTGCTTTTCTATCTGGTGACGGGAACATTGGCGGGTATAGCTTCCTTTGGAATTTTTGTGGCCACCGGATCCTGGTACACGATGCTTTTAGGATCTTCTGGTGCGGTTTATGCCTTGCTATTGGCTTTTGCCGTGCTCAATCCCGAGGCGCGGATCTTCCTCTATGGAATCCTGCCGGTTCGGGCTCCGGTCCTGGTTCTCGGCTACGCCGGCATAGAGATAGCGTCCCAGCTATTCAGCTTCAGGAGCTCTGTCGCTCACCTCACTCACCTGGCGGGTTTTCTCTGGTCCTGGCTCTATTTTATAGTCAGGTTCGGCATAAATCCGGCAAAAAGATTTTTCAGGCCGAGGAACTAATACTCTGTCATGCCTTGATCTCTTTGCAGGTCACACACCAGTCTAGCACCAGCCTAGCTCCGGTCATGCTCCTGTCAAGCGCCAGCCTCGTGGTCGGCTAATCGCTGTTTCTCCGCCTCTGCGTGCATTGCTTCCAGGTCGTCCATGATGTGGTCGACCAATTCCTGTTTTTTATCTTCCTTAAAATGATGAACAGCTTTTACGTGCTGGATTAGTTCTTCACTTTTATAAACATTGCTGGCGGTAAAGATCACTCTGTCCTTATGCAGCAGGTCGTCTTCCATTTCGCCGGAAGGGTTTATTCTGAGGATATTTCCATTTATAGCCACGAGGCAAAAATTTTCGAAACTTTTAATGTATGAAGCAATCTCCCGGACTCCCTTTTTCGATCCGGGATCCCATGGCCTGAACCGCGTGCCCGCAGGGAATACCAGGACAAGGCGCCTTGAGTGCTTGAGCTCGGAGAGTTTTTTTACAGCCGCCCTGTTGATGGTCATGCTTCTTCGTATTTCGTGGTAGAGCTTCCCCGGCTCTTTGAAGCGTTTTTTAATGATTTCCAGGGAGCGGCTCGGGTAGATGACCAGCCTCGTGTATGCCTTGGCAAAGGCACTGACCACAGGATTTGATTCGGAAAGCTTGATCCCGGCCATTGAGATGATCGCATCGGCTATGACCTTGCCCGATTCACCCTGTTTGCGCAACAGATAATGCAGTACGGGAAGGTCGAAATTGGAATAATGCTCGACTAGAAGAAGGCAGGATTCGCCCCTGGTGGCTCGGCTGTAGAGCTCAATAAGATGTTCGAATCCTTCGATCCGCGAATTGGGAAGAAGGTGGTCTTCAAGTATCTGGTCGATGTAGGGAAGAACTTCGCCACGTCCTTCCTGGTAGACATTGTCTTCCGTCAGCATGGAAGGGTTTCTTTCACCTTCCATCAGCTTGGAAAGCAGGGGCTTATAGCGTTCGGGAATCGAATCCATCCTCGCTCCATAGGAAATCGGTATTATTCAACTATAGATGGCTTCCCCGGGGTTGTCAATTTACTGCACGACCCGCTGTAAAGCCTAATAACCGCGTGCCTTGAAGGCTGCCAAGGCTTGAGCGAGCCTTTGTACTCCCCGGGTGCACTCATCGGTGGAGCAGGAGTAAGCTATGCGGATATGGCCCTCTCCGGCCGATCCGAAAACACTTCCTGCTACGGTGGCTATGCCATGTTCGGCGAGGAGATAGTCTGCCAGCTCGGAAGAACTCTTGCAGAAGGCGCTGATATTGGGAAAGAGGTAGAAGGCGCCCAGGGGTTCGGCGATCGTGAGCCCCGGGATATCCTTAATGCCCTTGAGGAGTATTTCCCGCCGGGCGGCGAACTGGCCCACCATCTCGTCCACGCAGGCCTGATCGGCGTTCAGCGCATGGGCGGCCCCAGCCTGTATAAAGGTATTTACGCAGACAGTGGTATACTGTCTGACTTTCAAGAGCGCCCTGGTGAGCTGCTCCGAGGCTACCGTCCAGCCCAGCCTCCAGCCGTCCATGGAGTAGGTCTTCGAAAAGCCGTTGATGATTATTGTGCGCTCTTCCATGCCGGGAACGGAGTAGATGCTGGGAGCGACGGGCTCTTTTCCGTAATAAATCCTGGAGTAAATTTCATCGGACATAACCAAGAGGTTGTGGCGCTTGGCGATGTCGGCCAGTTCCTTCAGGCTCTGGGCGCTCTGGACCGCTCCGGTGGGATTGCCCGGCGAGGTTATGCAGAGCATTTTTGTCTTGGGAGTGATCTTGGCCTCGACGTCCCTGGGATCCAGGACAAAACCGTTAGATTCCTTTGTGTCTACCTCGACCGGAACGCCTCCGGCCAGGGAAACACAGGATTTATAGTGATGCCAGTTGGGATTGGCGATTATCACCTCGTCCCCGGGATTAATGAACGCGAGCATCGATACCATGATTCCCTCGTTGGCTCCGGCCATGACGATGGATTGGGTTTCACCGTTCACCTTTACCCCGGTGTCGATGGTAGTACGGTTTCCAATGGCCTTCCGCAGGGCGAGCGTTCCCAGGTTTGGGGCGTAGTGCACCTCTCCCTTGCGCAGGGATTCGATGGCTGCTTCCTTGATGTGTGCGGGGGTATCAAAGTCGGGCCGACCTATTTGCCAGTGGATCACATCCTTGCCCGTGGCTTCCAGTTCCTTGACCTTATCGAAGACCTTTCTAATCCCGGAAAAAGGAACCTTTCCCAGCCTTTCGGCCATGAGAGCTTCGGGATTGAATTGAGTGGTAGTCGTAGTGTTCTGCATTGGGTTCTCCTTATTTATGCTTTCGCATGATCAGCTGGGAATACTCGGAAGGATCGATATGGGCCTCTATGATCACAGGGCCTTGGGTTGCGAAGCCCTGCTGGAGGGCCTTCCTGTATTCTTCGGCGTTGTCGGCACGCAGCACGGGCACGCCGAAAATATAGTTCGGCGTAGGGCACTCGTCTTCGTAGAGTACCGTCGAATAGCTTTCAAAGTTTTTCCTGGCCTGCTTCAGCCTGATCAGTTCCAGGTTTTGGTCCGCCAGAATGACAAAGACTATGGGGAGCTTTCGTCTTCGGGCCAAGGCCATCTCTCCGGCCATCATGAGGAAGCCGCCATCGCCGTTTACGCAGACTACTTTCTTGTCCGGCTTGCAGAGCTTGGCGGCGATGGCGGCGGGCACGCCGAAGCCCATGGAGGAGTTGCCGTTGGTCATGATCTGCAGCCCCGGTTCCGGGGTTCTCCAGGCTTGGCCAATGAGGTGGGTGTGGGCGCCCACATCGCAGGTCATTATGCCGTCCTCGGGAAGGATTTCCCTGAGTATGGCCAAGGCCGCCCTAGGTCCGAAGCTGCCTTCGGGAGGAGCGAGGTCGGCGAACATCTTCAGCTTTCTTTGCTCCAGGGCTTTCTGATCCCAGGCTGAGGACTTCGCAGGGAGGGCTGCCAGATATTTCAAGGAACTGCTGATGTCCCCCACGATGTCGCAGACACCGGGGTAGGCAGCGCGATCGATATCAGCCTCCACGTTATCCAGGCTGAGCAAGGCTGCCTTGGGCATCCAGTCCTCATAATTAAACTCCACAGGATCGTAGCCCACAGCGATAACCAAGTCGGCTTGGCTGTGAGTCTCGGCCACCCTGTCGCTCAGGGCGTGGAAGAGGACTCCGGCATACCAGGGATGGTCTTCCCTTATGATGCCCTTGGCCATTGGCGTGAGGACTACGGGGATGCCGTGCTTTTGTGCAATCGCCGCAATAAGGGGGCCCGCCTTGGCGCGGACCGCCGAAAGGCCTACTGCCATCACCGGCTTGCGGCTGGCGCTAAAGCATTTTTTCATGGCGGAGAGCAGAGCCTCCGAGGCAGGAGCCGGTTGTGTCAGGGATCCGAGAATCTGGGAAGAACTTCCCGAGGAAACCGCCTGCCTGCCGCCTATATCTTCGGTAAGGCCGATATGGACGGGACCTGGGGTTTCTGAAAGGGCAATTCTGTAGGCTTGGTCGACAATCTGATCCAGCCTTTCTGCCGAGAGCCTTGTCGTCCATTTGGTAAGGGGCTTAAAGAAAGCCTGCTGATCGAAAGCCATCTGCACGGTGCGGCCCAGCATGTGTTCGGGCGGTTCGCTGGAGAGAGCGATCATGGGAGAGCGGTCCAGATACGCGCCCAAAACGCCTGTGCTTAAATTGGCGGCGCCGGGTCCTACTGTGCCGTAGCAGGCAGTAGGAACTCCGGTAAGCCTGGCGCAGACATCGGCCATGAAACTGGCGCTTGCCTCGTTAGCTACAAGGACAAAATCGAGGTCCTGCTTTCGCATAGCCTCCATATAATAGAGCCATGAACCGCTGGGAACGCCGAATACGAACCTCATGCCCCTTTCTTTAAACTTGGCAATCAATTGTTCTGCTACAGTACTCATATCACTCCCGTGGGCGCTTTGCTAAAACACCAAAATATATTAAACATCCTATATCATATATACTAGCATAGGGAGCCTGATTAAGCAAGCGCGCTTCGGCTTAATCTTTTCCATGCAAAGTATAGATACGCTCATCCTAAGTGCTTTACATACAGACCTTTCTTACACTTCGTCTATTGAGTTTTAAAGAGAATCGATGATATATTCTATTCGATACACAGTGATTGTGACATATACAACCCTTATCACCGAGGCTTTAATTATGCGGAAAATAGTCACTCAGTCCATGCGCGATCAAATCTATGAAGCACTTCGCGAATCGATAATGAAAAATACTTATTTGCCTGGTGCGATGCTGCCAATTGATAAGCTGGCCGAGGATTTTGGTGTGAGCGCCACTCCCGTGCGGGAAGCCCTGGTGCGCCTGGAAGCCGAAAGTCTCGTAACCCTCATCCCGAACAAGGGGGCCATGGTAACCGATATCGAAACCCAGGATATCCGCGACAATTGGGAAATGCGCCTCCTCCTTGAGCCCTATGCAGCCTTTAAGAGCTGTCTTCTCATTCCCGAAGGAGAATTGCTCAAGCTAAAAAAAGAAATAATGGAAATGAAGTCCGCTCCCTTCGATAATGACCGTTATGTTGCTTCCGATACGAAGCTTCACGACACCTTATACATCCATCTTCACAACTCTGTTCTTAGGGACAGCATCCGTAGGGTTCATCAGATGTCGATAAGAATACGCTATTTCCCTGAAGGTTCGGTGCAGATGCATAAACAGGTGGTCGATGAAGTATTGGACGAACATTTATGCATTGTTGAAGCCCTATTGTCCCGGAACGCCACTAGTGTTGAAGAAAGCGTAAAAACCCACCTCAAAAACGGAGAAGCACGCACTATCAAGGCTTTTAAAAGAAACGCCTCAGCCTAGAAGAAAAGTTCATCGAGAGGTTCGCTTATTTCGGCAAGAGTAAATTGCACTCTTGCACACCTAGGAAACACGTGATACAATTTATCATATAGGATATAGGATATAATTAGGGCGATTGTCAGGCATACAAATAATCGGACTGCCTAGGTCACCTAAAAAGTCTGCAGCTTCAATCAGACGTGCCAAGAGAGGTAGCATGTGAAGAAGAATAAGGATGTGGTTACGCCCGAGGGCGCCGGTACTGTTGATGCCGATAAAATCATGCAGAAGGCCGAGGTAGAGTCCAGATACAGGAGATATTTCCTGCCATTTTGGAAAATCGTGATTGCAGTGATTTCTATCGCCTTCATATCCTACCATCTTTATACCGCCCGTTTCGGCATGCCCGAGACAATAAAGCACCGATCGCTGCACGTCGGATTTATTCTTGCGCTGGTGTGGTTGTACTTTCCGGCTACCAGCAAATCGCCCAAGAACAGGCCAAGCTTCGTCGACATAGGCCTCTTCTTCGTGACCGTAGTCGTAACAGTTTACACGAT
The DNA here is from genome assembly GCA_002383375.1 of Spirochaetaceae bacterium UBA4077. Lineage (GTDB taxonomy): Bacteria > Spirochaetota > Spirochaetia > Treponematales > Rectinemataceae > UBA2256. The sequence goes on along the minus strand of DFYR01000054.1, from coordinate 2,929 downwards.
CCTGTCCAGGGACGCTTTCCTCATAAGGGCGGGCGTAGCGACCCTGGATAACTACATATTCGGCGGAATTCTGATATTGTTGGTATTGGAAGCCTGCAGACGCTCCGTAGGATGGCAGCTCCTCGCCCTAGGTGTGATATTCCTTCTTTACGCCTATTTTGGAAGGATCATGCCAGGCGTCCTCTCCCACAGGGGATACACTATTCAGCGGATCATCTATCAGATGTATCTCACCGGGCAGGGTATATTCGGCATCCCGATCGAGGTTTCCTCCACCTTCCTGATCATCTTCGTCATTCTCGCCTCCGTGTTGGAGCGGAGCGGACTAGGCAAGCTCTTCAACGACCTCGCCTTGGGTCTGGGCGGAAGGATGACCGGCGGTCCGGCCAAGGTAGCGGTAGTGGCTTCAGCCCTTATCGGTACCATCTCGGGCAGTGCCGCGTCCAACGTCGCCACCACCGGAGCCTTCACTATCCCCCTGATGAAGAAAATCGGATACAAGCCTCATTTCGCCGGCGCCGTAGAAGCGGCAGCCTCCACTGGCGGACAGATCATGCCCCCCATCATGGGATCGGCGGCCTTCATCATGGCGGAATTCCTTGGCATGAAGTACATCAGCATTGCAGCGGCAGCAGTCATTCCCGCCCTTCTATACTTCGCATCGGTATTTTTCCAGATTGATCTCCGTGCCCGCTCACTCGGCCTTAAGGGTCTGGCGAAGGAAGATCTCCCAGACGTGAAAAGCACCGTATTCCGTTACGGCCACATGATATTCCCCATGATCGTCCTGGTATATTTGATGATTGAAGGTCGCACTCCTCTCTATGCAGCCTTCTACACTGTGCTCTTTACTGTCATTCTCTCCTGGGTCAGGAAGGAGACGCGAATCGACCTGAAAGCGGCGAGAGACGTGGCGGTTAACTCGGCCAGAAGCTCTCTCTCCATCGGCGTAGCGATGGCTAATGCAGGCTTCATCATCGCCGTTCTTGCCATGACGGGCATCGGAGCCATTCTCGCGGACAACATTGTTTTGCTCTCCCAGGGCAGGCTCATCATCGCCCTGGTGCTCTGCATGGTCGTAGCCATCATACTGGGCATGGGTCTACCCACTTCGGCCTGCTATGTCATCGCGGCGTCGATAACCGTACCTATACTGACCAAGATGGGCGTACAGCCGTTCCAGGCCCACTTCTTCGTGTTTTATTATGCCTGCCTTTCGACGATTACCCCACCGGTCGCCCTTGCCGCCTACGTGGGCGCTGGTCTTGCGGGTGCCAAGTCCAGCACGGTGGGCTGGACCGCCTTCAAGCTCGCCCTGGCTGGCTTTATAGTTCCATTCTTCTTCGTCTATTCGCCAGCTATGCTTCTCATCGCCGACTCTGCGACGCAGATCATCTGGGCGGCGGTCACGGGTCTGGCCGGCACATTCCTCCTCGCGGTAGGCGTCGAGGGTTACCTTACGATAAAGCTCCCCATCTGGCTTAGGCCGGTTTTTATTGTCGCCGCCCTAATGCTTATAATGCCCGGAGTCACCTCGGACCTGATTGGCTTGGGTTTAACCGTCGTCGGCTGGGTTACTATCCAGATGATCAAGAGAAACCGAACAGCGGCGGCCGCTTGATCTAAGCCTAGCTTTTCGCCTGTGCGCGATATATGTTGGGATTTGAATAAAGGATTCAAGAGCCGGATTTCGGTCCGGCCTGAATCGACGATATTGCAGATCGAAAGATACAAGGAGGTTTCTTCAATGAAACAGTTCGGAAGAAAAGCGATCCTCATCGCCATGATCGCCCTGGCGCTCGGTGGCTCCGGCCTCTTCGCCCAGAAGATCACCCATCTGACCATGGGAACCGCCGGCGTCAGTGGTACCAACTATCCCACCGGCCTCGCCATGTGCGCCATCTGGAACAAGGCGATTCCCGGAATCAAGGCTGTCGCCATCGCTACCGGTGGAAGCCCTCACAACATCGACCTCTTGAGGACCCGGGATGCCGACATCGCCCAGGTTCGCTCCCTCGAAGCCTGGAGAGCCACCAACGGCATCGCTCCCTATCCCGAGAAGATGCCCTGGATCCGCGCCATCACTGGCGGTCTGTTTATGGATGTCTTCCAAGTGGTAGCCCTGAAGTCTTCGGGCATCAAGTCCGTCGCCGACTTCAAAGGCAAGCGCATCGCGGTAGGCCCCGTGGGTTCAGGCGGTGAAGTAGACGCCCGCGAAACGCTGGCAGCTTACGGCCTCACCTACAAAGACATGAAGGTGAGCTTCGTTGAGTATACTCAGGGTATCGAAATGATGCAGGATGGACTTATTGAAGGCGCAATCCTCGGCCTGGCCATGGGATCGGCCGGCATGATGGAACTCCTTCTGGATGGCAAGGTCCAGCTCGTCCCCATAACCGACGAAGCCCTCGCCAACCTTAAAAAGGTCAATGCAACCTACACCAGGGCTAACATTCCCGCCGACACCTATCCCCATCAGCCCGCCCCCGTCCCCACCGTCGGCACACCTCCTGACGTTGTCATGGCCAGAGCCGATATGGACGCCGAGCTTGTCTACAAGATGACCAAGTCCCTGTATGAAAATGCAGCCGATGTCCGCAAGGTCGCTCCCCTTCTCCAGAATTTCGGGCCGGCCTTGGTTCTGCCCGATGATCAGATGCTCATTCCCTATCACTCCGGCACCAGAAAGTACTTTGTGGAGCAGGGCTGGTTGAAGTAAGGCTTGTAATCGAAAGTCGGCGCCGAGCGACTTAATCGCTTGGCAATGCTGGCTTACGTCGCGCAAGCGATGGTTTATAACCCAGGGCCGCCCGAGGGAAGTTCTTCTCTCGGGCGGCCCCTTTCGCACGGAAGTTCTTTCCTGAATCCGCTAACCCGGCTTCACCCTCCGTTATCTAATTCGTTAAGAGTAGCGCTAAAATTGTTGGGA
>DFYR01000058.1 GCA_002383375.1 Spirochaetaceae bacterium UBA4077 | reverse complement strand
TCAAGCGGCTTTTGACTTCCATCCCTCGAATTTTATGCCATAACGACGGAACTTTCTTTCGAGCAGATCCTTCGATGCATCGATATAGTATTCACGCCGAGTCACAAGTATCCACATAAGCCCAACCATCCGTCGTGCTAGAGCTACCGCACTGCGTGTCTTGCCCCGTCGTTCGCTCAAGAGGACGAACTTTTCTTTCAGTCTTCCGCCCTCTTTGCAGCGAATGAGTGACCAGGCCGCCTGCAGGATGATACCTCGCATTGCACGACAGCCTTCTTTCGAAATGTGCCCGTACCGATTGGTCTCGCCGGAACAGTCGAGCCGCGGCACCAGCCCGACATAATTAGCCACCTGAGCAGGGTTTGAGAATCTTTTCCCATCACCAACGTATGCGAGAAAGGCTGCTGCTACCCCTGGCCCTACTCCCGGAATCGATAGCACATAGGGTGCCAGTTCGTGTGCGGCGATCATAGTCTGTAACTCCTGATCGAGAGAGGCAATCTCTTGTTCGGTCACGCCCAGTTCCCGGCCAATGACTACCGCAAACTGCGCGAGGTATCCATTCAGATGAGTTGCCATCCGCTCACGTGCGGCGCCTGAATCAAGATCGCCCTTGTTCACGGAGGTTATCCCCGCCTGAACATAGAGCGCATGCAATCTATTCAAGAGGCTCGTCCTGATCGTCACTAGGTAGTGCTTCATCGATACAAACGTGCGCATCTTCTCCTCTCGCTCGTCAGGGACCGTTACGACCGGCAACTCCTGTTCGGGATACCGCTGAATAAGAGACGCCAACTTACGTGCATCCTCCTTGTCCGTTTTCCTCGTCGATTGCCAAATCATCGCGAGTTTGCCCGGATTGAGCACTATGACTGGACAACCGACGTCTTGTTTGACCTGTCGACTTAGGACGAAAGCCAGGGCACATGCTTCCATAGCCACGGTGTCAGTTGCCTGGAGGCTTGTGCAAAGTCGCGTTCGACCAGGTGCGTCCGTTTTGTAGTTCGATCGGATCGCGGGCTTCCCGTCGCAAAGAATGCACACTTCCATGCTCCTTTTTGCCAGATCGATACCGACAAACCTGCTCTTTCTCTGTTCCATTCGATCCCTCCCGGATATAAAATGAGGGATGGGAGTCTTGCACTCTTCGCGGGGTACGCCGAGCTCCTATTCGCGGTGGTGCCGCCACAGCGGCACCCCGCACTTTTTTGTTCGGCGACCGGTTTTGGTTTCTCTTGCTGCCGAGGTCTTCTCATTCGAGACGTTGCCTCTCAGCTGCCGACCAACCGGCCACTGGCTCCCAAATCCCGTCGGATTTAGGATACTCCGCTTCAATGCTCACGCAATAATCATAAAGACTTGCTGCGAGGTTGTTGATTTTTTTGATGATTTTATTGGTTGCGGATTTAGGCTTTAATTGTCCTGTAAATCATGCGAATCCTGGTTTCATGTCTTTATCTATCATCAATATATATCGATAAAATTCATAGTATATGCTATTTGCGCTTTTATTCTTGCAAAAGTAATGTTAGACTGTAGAAATGCAAGGTTATATTGAGCGAGCGATAACAAGTACGCTGAAACGCAGACTTGAGATATTTCCCGCAGTCACCGTGATTGGACCACGCCAGTGCGGCAAATCGAGGCTCTCCCAGAGGATTGCAGAGGAGCTTGACGCAGCTATCAGGCTCGATCTGGAAAACCCTCGGGATCGGGCGAAACTGGCCGATCCGCAGCTCTATTTCGAGACGAATGCATCGAATTTCGTCTGTATCGACGAAATACAGCTGATGCCCGAGTTGTTTCCGATATTGCGAACGGAAATAGACAGAGATCGTCGCCCGGGACGATTTCTCATTCTTAGTTCGGCATCCAGAGCGCTGGTCAATAAGAGCGCCGAAAGTCTTGCCGGGAGGATCGATTATCTCGAGCTGAGTCCCTTTCTTCCCACCGAATATCTACCAGGTTCCCCTCCTTCCATGCTGGACGCTCTCTGGCGAGGCGGGTTCCCCGAATCGGCGCTCGCGGCAAATGAAGCTGCAAGCAACCTTTGGCGAGAAGCCTTTATCAGAAGTATCGTGGAGCGCGATCTATCATTGTTAGGTACCCGCATTTCGGCGATCGCATGGCGCAGATTCCTCACCATGATCGCTCACCTCCAGGGGCAAATTCTAAATGCGGCAAAGCTCGGAGCATCCCTCGATCTTTCCGGCCAAGCCATACGGGCGCGACTCGATTTCTTGCAGGAAGCCTTGTTCTTGCGTCTTTTACCGCCCTGGGAAGGGAACCTGAAAAAGAGGCTTGTAAAATCGCCCAAAGTTTACATCCGCGATTCCGGCCTCACTCATAGCCTTCTAGGAATAGATGGCGTCGAAGCTCTCTTGGGGCACCCCGTTTTCGGTTCTAGCTGGGAAGCCTTCTGCATCGAAACCCTTATAGTTTCATTCCCTGAGTGGATTCCCTCATTTTACCGAAGCTCAGGCGGAGCAGAAATCGACCTTGTACTCGAACGGGGAGTCCATCGGCTGGCCTTTGAATTCAAGGCATCGAGCGCGCCAAATCCGACCCGAGGCTTTCACTCCGCCCTGGCCGACCTGGAGCCCGATAATGCGTATCTGGTGGGAATCATGGAGGGAAGCTATCCGATCTCAGCGACGTTGACCGCTTGCGGCATTCTAGAATGCGTCGAGCTTGTCCGGAAGGCGATATAGACATTCACTATTCATTCTTTTCGAAATATCTACTCTTTCAATGTTGTGATTGACAAATTACTCGACCTCACGCCAGCGAAGGGCCAGCGATTCCAGGGCGTCCAGGATGAGGTAGAGGCCGAGGCCCAGGAGGGCGAGGGCGAGGATGGCGGCGTACATGTCGGGGTAGTTCACCCGGGACCAGGCGTCCATGATGTACCAGCCCAGGCCGTCCATGGAGGCAAAGGTTTCGGAGAGAAAGAGGACGGCGATGGCGGTACCCAGGCTCACGCGGAGGGCTGAGAGGAGGGAGGGGAGGGTGGCGGGGGCGATGACCCAGCGGAAGATGCCCCAGGAGCGGCAGCCAAGAGAGCGGACCGAGTCCAGAAGAGGCGGGGCGATAGCCTTGGCCGAATCCCGGGCGGCCATGAAGAGCTGGCCGAAGATGACCAAGCCCATGAGGGCGACCTTGGATCCGTCGCCCAGGCCTAGAAGGAGCATTAAAATTGGTAGGAAGGCCACCTTGGGCAGGGGGTGGAAGAGGTACATGACCGGCGAGAGGAGCGTTTCCGCCGCCTTGATCCTGCCTGCCAGGAGACCCAGTGCCCAGGCCGGTGGGGCGGCCAGGATAAGGGCGAGGAAAATTCTGCGCAATGAGGCTCCGACGTGACCCAGCAGTAGACCGTTCTGGAGACCTTGGGCTAGAACTGCTAAGGCAATGCCAGGCTTGGGCAGGAAGGGCTTACCCAACAGAGCGGCGAAGCCGGCCCAGGCGGCAAGAATTATGCAGCCCGCCACAAGGATCTTGGCCAGACGGCTAAAAAATCCACGGAGGGTTTGGGGCATTTTCCGGGTAGGCTTTGGAGGTTCGGGCTTTACTGGAGGCAGGCTAGTGAAGAGCCGGCGAAGTGTAGCGATATCGGAAAAGTAGGAGGGGCTGTTCCTGTACGATCCTGGTGATCCTGTTATCCTGTCGGATTCAACCGTCGACAGCTCCGATTGAACCGCTGACTCGGGTGCCTGGGATTTTTCCGGAGCCTTACGTGATTCTGCATTCCGTCTGCCCGTATCATGGCGGGCTGTAAGACTGGCGGGGGCTCCGTCCAGTAAATAGACCGTGTCGGCGAGGTAGGCTGCTTCCTCGATGGAGTGGGTGACAAGGATGATCGTTGTTTTATGTCTGCGCTGGGTTTCAAGAAGATTATCCTGGAGGGCTTCCCTTGAGATCGCGTCCAGGCTGGAAAAGGGTTCGTCCAGGAGTAAAAGATCGCTGTCCGATGCCAGGGCGCGGGCTATGGCCACTCGCTGGCGCATGCCTCCTGAGAGGCGGGCTGGAAAAAGGCGCTTGAAGGGTGATAAACCCAATTCCGCCAGGATAGGATCCACCTGCCTGAGTCGCTCCTGACTTGAGATGCCCTTTGCTTTCAATCCTAGTTCGGCATTGCTCCAGACATTTGCCCAGGGGAGAAGCCCATAATCCTGGAAGATTATGGAGGTCTTTTCTCTAATTCCTCCGGTAGGGGCACCGTCGATGTGGACGCTTCCTTCAGTGGGCTGGGAGAGTCCGGCGATAAGCCGTAAAAGGCTGGTCTTGCCGCAGCCCGAACGGCCCACGATGGCGCTGATTTTTCCTTCTTCGAATTCGGCATCCAGATTTTTGAGCACAGGAATGGAGCTACCCCGTATAGGGTAGGAGAAGCTTAGATTTTTTAACCTTACCGTAGCCATCGCAAACAGCTTACAGGGACTTAAAGCCCCTGGATAGGCCGCGAATCGGTTAGGCTCTGCGGGGCGATGGGTTTGGGTATAAGTCCTTTAGTTACCAGCCACGCGGATGCCGATTCGATGTCCTCAGGTCTGGGGAGCCTGGGGCGCTGGTAGACGACAAAACGATAGGCTTCGGCGGCATCCTTTGAAAAGCCGGCCGAATCGACAAGAAGCTGGCGGTAGGAGTCGGGCGTGGTGTTAATTTTCTGCGCTGCCTTCCAGTAGGCTTTATAGAGCTTTTCGATGAGGGGGAGCTTTTCCTTCAGGCTTTTTTCAGAAAAAAGAAGCACACCTAAGCCCATGCCGTAGTCATCGGTAGCGGCAAGTACCTTCGCTCCCCGGGTACTAGCGTTGGTGAGAAAAGGCTCAGGAAGGCCTGCACCAGAGGTCATGCCGCTCAAGAGCATCTCGAGGCGGATGGGCATTTTAGGTACAGGGCTTATGAGAACCTTGTCTTCCGGGACGCCGGCTTCGGTCATGAGCCTATCGATCATGTAATGGATCACCGAGTTCCGGGAGCTCGCGATAGGCTTGCCGGCTAGGTCGGCCAGGGTTTTCAGGTCTGAGCCGGGGGCGACGGCTATGCCGTAGCGACCGTCGGTGAGACTGGTGATCTTGACGGGAAAGCCGCCCTGGACCGAAAGCATGGCGGCCAGAATGTCAGATATCATCCCATCCAGAGCCCCGGCCTGGAAGGCCGAATCCCGCTCCACGGCGCTTTGGAAGCGCAGAAGCTCTACATTCACTCCTTCCTGGGTGAATAGCTTGTCCCGCTCGGCCAGCAGAAAAGGAAGAGAATCGGCGTCGGCGAAGACGCCCAGGCGGAGGGTGCCGGCAGAAATGTCCATATTCTGGGCTTGGGCAGGTATAATACTGGCCGTGAGAAGAACGAGGACAATCGCATAAACGAGTTTTTTTCCTGTCATACGATTCCTAATATCGACTGGACTGGCGCCATCGATAAGCCTGTTCGTTAGGCAGCCCCAGATAGTCCAGAACTCGGTTTACTACTGTATCGGCCAGCTGCTCGATGGTCTCGGGCTTGCTGTAGAAGCTGGGACAGGCGGGAAGTATGACCGCGCCGGCTTCCTTTAACCGTACGAAGGATTTAAGACTTATGAGAGACAGGGGGGTTTCCCTGGGTATGAGCACCAGGGGCCAGCCCTCCTTGAGGGCTACAGCTCCCGCCCGATGGATAAGGGTGGAGCAAGCGCCGGAGGCGAGGCTCCCCATGGTTCCCATGGAGCAGGGACTGATTATCGTTCCATTCAATCTGAAAGAGCCTGAGGCGATAGGTGCTGAAAAATCATCGGATGGATGTTGGTGTACAATTGCCGGACTGTTGTCGGGACCGCCCGAACTCCGGATTCTGCTGAGCCAGTAGCCCAGCGGCCTGCCTGTTTCCTCGAGGATCAACCGAGCTCCCCAGGGGGAGCAGCAGAGATGGATGACGCAGCCTCTGGTTGCTAGGGCAGCTATAAGGCGTAGAGAGTATATGGCGCCCGAAGCACCGGTGATGCAGACGAGGAATCGTTCCATCTTTCGCCTAGTTTATAGCAGATAGATATCCAGAGCAACACCGGCAAGAATTACCAGGGGGATTATCTCGTTGATGCCGTAGGCGGCGATCTTTACATGCCGTTCGGTGCCTTTGCGGGCGATGAGGTGCTCGGCGACCAGGAGGCTGCCGCAGAGAATCAGGGAGATCCCCAGGCCGATTCCGGCAATGTGCCAGAAAAGGAAAATACTGGCAAAGCCGGCAAGGGCCAAAAGATGACTTGCAGCGGCGAAAAAACGGGCTCCATTCTCACCGAAACGCGCGGGAATGGATTTTAGCCCCGCACTGCGGTCAAAAGAGATGTCCTGGATGGCATAGAGAATGTCGAAGCCAGCTACCCATAGAGCTACTCCTGCGGTGAGGGGGAAGTAGCGCAGTTCGAAGGCGCCTGAAATGCCCAGGAAGGCGCCCATGACAGCGGCGGAACAGGTGATGCCCAGCCAGTAGTGGCAGAGCCAGGTAAAGCGCTTGGTATAGGAGTAGCCGAAGACAAGGATGCCTGCCACTGGCAGAAGAGCGAGGCAGAGGGGATTGAGCATGGCGGCGCCCAGGACGAGGAGGGCTAGCATTGCGCCCGCGAAAGCCCATAACTCCCAGAGCTTGACCCTGCCTTGGGGAAGGGCGCGGCTTGCCGTCCTGGGATTGGCGGCGTCGATGCGTGCGTCGATGATCCTATTGAGGGCGTTGGCGGAGTTGCGGGCGCCGAAGGTGGCTACGAGGATCCAGAGGAGTTTGGCTGCAGGCGGCCGTCCTCCTGTCTNNGGCCGCCGCGGCGAAGGGCAGCGAAAAGAGGCTGTGACGTATCATCACCGACTCGCCCAGGGTGGCCAGCCGACCGAAGCCTCCGCGCCTACTGCGGTATTCAGCTCGGTCGCCAGCCTTAGCCTTTACAGCGCCCTGAGGGTTGGCAGAGCCCTCTAGCCGCCTAGTCAGGCCACTTTTCTCAGTCGAGTCCATAGTCCTTCCAGCGCCTGTCCACGAGCTCTTGCACCGCTGCATCCATTACAAGGGGATCGGGCCATTCCCTGGCATGGCCTTCTTCGGGCCATTTCTTCGTTGCGTCGATCCCGAGCCTGGTGCCATACCGGGGTTGGGGCGAGGAGTGATCCAGTGCGTCCAAGGGGCCCTGGGAGAGCACCAGGTCCCTGCCAGCGTCGATGTTGTTGAAGACTTTCCAGGCAACCCTCGACAGGTCCTTCAGGTCTATATCGTCATCCAGCACGACGATGAGCTTGGTGTACATCATCTGTCCCATGCCCCAGAGAAAGTTCATCACCTTGCGGGCATGTCCGGGGAATCGCTTTTTGATGGAAACGATGACGCAATTGTGGAAGACCCCCTCAAGGGGCATGACAAGATCGCTTATCTCGGGGCAAAGCTGCTTCAAAAGGGGCAGGAAGAGCCGCTCGGTCGCCTTGGCCATCCAGCAATCCTCCTTGGGGGGAATGCCCACGATGGTGGCCGGATAAATCGGTTTTTCGCGCCGGGTCAGGCGCTCGAGATGAAAGACAGGGTATTGGTCTGGCAGGGAATAGAAACCAGTGTGGTCGCCGAAGGGACCTTCACGCCTGGTTTCGGTTGGGTCCACGTAGCCTTCCAGGACAAAATCGGCGTCGGCGGGGATGAGGACATCGGAAAGACTGGCCTTGGCCACTTCTGTGGACTTGCCCCGCAGGAATCCGGCGAATATTGCCTCCCAGAGCCCTTCGGGAAGGGGCGCGGTGGAAGCGTAGGTAACGGCGGGGTCTGATCCCAGGGTGACTACCACCGGCATGNNGGCGCGGTCGATGAGTAGGTGACGGCGGGATCAGAGCCCAGGGTGACGGCGACAGGCATCCTCAAACCCTTTGCGCGGTATTTCTCGAAGAAATGGGCGCCATCCTTGTGCAGGTGCCAGTGCATGCCCGCCGTACGGTCGTCGTAGACTTGCATGCGGTACATGCCCCAATTCTGGGCGCCGGTTTCGGGATCCTTTGTGCAGACCACCGGGAGGGTGAGAAAGCGGCCGCCATCCTGGGGCCAGCATTTTATCACCGGCAAGCTATCGAAGCCCGCCTTGTCGTCGATGACCTGCCTGCAGGCGGGTCTGGCTACTTTTTTGGGCAAAAGAGATTTGGCGATCGGCAGCTTGGGCAGGGCTTGGGGTATGGCCGAGAGAAGGGAGAAATCCCTGGCCTGTTTCCAGGCCCAGGCGAGCAAATCCTCGATTTCTGCGGCTTTGGCGTCCAGACTCTCAGCTCCCAATGCCATGGCCATGCGCCGCTCGCTGCCCATGGCGTTGATCAGCAGGGGCCAGGGTGAACCCTTGACCTTTTCGAAGAGCAGGGCCGGGCCGCTGGAAGCCATAATCCTATCGGCAATCTCGGTTATTTCCAGATCCGGATCGACCTCGACCTTGATTCTTTTCAGTTCGCCGATCGCGTCGAGTTTCCGGATAAAATCAGCAAGGCTATCGTATGCCATAGACGAGTAGTATATAGGGAAGCGGTCCGAGGGTCAAAGAGCCCCTAGGTTAAAGCAAAAGCATCGAATCGGGCGATGCTTGCGTTGTTTTATCTTTCAAAGCGCTCTTTGGTAGTCCAGAGCCCCAGAGCTGGGTTAGGCACGAAGAATACCCGCTCTCCCCCGGCGAGGGTATTCCAGCCCTGGGCGAGTTTGTCCATCGGGTAGCGAGCAAGCATTTCGTCCAGCCTCGCGTAGTTATAGCCCACCGACTCTATCTCCGATCGCGACACCTCAGGACCCGGCGCGTAGGTGACTGTAAAGCGGCCTTCGCTTGAGCCATGGATGAGATGGGCCGCGGCTGAAAGATTCGCCCCCAAATCCTCGTGTTCCAGAACCAGCTGTCTGATCCGGGCTGAAGGTCTGTAGCCGTAGCGGCGAATAAGGGCATCGATGCCACTGTCCTCGCCGAAATGGACCAAACCGGGAGCCAAAATGATCAACTCACCACCATCGGCCATGGCCATGCGGGTTCGATATACCGCCTTGTTGCCCAGCCAGGTGCTCCTGAATTCCATCGGATCCAGCCAAACCACGGCTTTCTGGATCGGTTCCTCCAACATGTCGATATTGACCAGCCTGGAGAGGGACGCGGCCTTTTCGAAGCATTCCAGGTCGTCCCCGGCGTAGAAGCCGCGCATGACCAGCCTGCCAGACTCGTCTCGTTGCATCACCGTGAGGATCCAGAGAATGGGCGACAGTTTGGGGGCGGCCAGCTCCAATGCCTTATTGAAAATCCTGCGCACAGGGGTGTCGGCCCTGCCCATCATCCGCTCCATGCCATAGGCAGCGCCCAGAAAATGGCTTTTATCGATCGCTTCCTTGCCGCCGGTGCCGACGAAGATGTTTTTCGCGTGATTGGCCAGGCCTATGACCTCGTGGGGCACCACCTGGCCGATGGAGACTATGGCGTCGAAGCTTCCGTCGCTGAGCATCTTATTAGCCTGGACCGGGTAATCGTAATCCACTACAGCTTCGCCTACTTCGCGCACAAAGGAGGAGGGGATCCTGCCCAGCTCTACCAAATCCTTTCTCCAGTCATGGACCCTGAAGAGGTTTTTCGGAGTGCCGGGATACATGGAGTCAAGCTCCTGGCTGCTCATCGGCGCGTGGGTGCCCAGGGCGGGCAGCACGGCGCCCAGGCGGGGACCAAGCTCGCGATAAGCGATATCGGTGATGGCCCCGGCCTGGGAGTGGATTCTGGTGATGTCCGGAGGCACTGCGATCACGCGCTTGGCGGCTTGCAGGGCTTTCAACGATTGCCTCACCAAGGCTGACAGTTCATTAGAAGAGATATCATCGCGGACCGAACCGCGCTCGGCGTACATCATGGGTAATTCTCCAAAAAATCGAGTTACTGTTCCGCTAGGATAATAGTAGTGGTGCCGAGCGCCCTTGGGCAAGGGCGCCCTGCCTTAAGCTTTAATGCCGGAAAGCGTGGTTCCCTCGATGATGTAGCGCCGGAAAAAGAGGAAGACGAGGATGACCGGAATAATTCCCAGCGCTGCCCCCGACATCATGAGTCCGTAGTCGTCCACGAACTGGCCGCGGAAACGGGTCAGACCCAGCTCCAGAACGAACATTTTCTGCGAATTGGTGATCACCAGCGGCCAGATGAAGTCACCCCAGGCTGTCATGAACTGGAATATTGCCAGGGCTACGGCCGAGCTGGCTGAAAGGGGCATTATTATCTGGAAGAATGTCCGCCAAAGGCTTGCCCCATCGATCTTGGCTGCCTCGATCATCTCATTGGGGATGGCTTGCATATTCTGGCGGATGAAGAAGATGCCGAAGCTGGATATAACGATGGGGAATATCAGTCCAGTGTAAGTATCGATAAGCTTCAGTTTAACGCTGAATATGTAGAGGGGGATGATATAGCACTGAAAAGGAACCATGAGGGTGGCGAGAATTATCATAAACATGAAATTTTTCAAGGGGAAACGGAACTTGGCGAAAACGAAGCCGGCGGCGAGGGACGAAAAGGTCGAAAGCACTGTGCCCACCACAGCGACGATAGTGCTGTTGAGGTAATAGCGCAGGAACTTGGAGTCGCCGATCAGTTCCTTGAAGTTATCCAGATACAGTTTTTCCGGCAGGATGGTCAGAGGGATTCTATAGATTTCCGAATCGGGTTTAAGCGCCGTCACTATCATCCAGAAAAAGGGAAAAACTATTACAATGGACGAGATAGCAAGCACAACCTCGATGAGGGCAATGTTGGCTTTTTTCTTTGTGCCGTAACTTAAGGCTCCCATCATCGCTTACTCCTCTTCCTTGGCCAGCTTGAACTGTATGAGGGTCACGATGAGCACGACGACAAGAAGGATCATGGCCTCGGCGGAAGCGCTGCCCATCTTGAAATAGCCGAAGCTGCGGGTGTAGATATCCGAGACCAGGACATCCACCTGGGCTCCGCCGCCCTGCTTTCCCATGGTCATCACGTAGAACTGGGTGAAGACCTTGAGGTTGTTGATGATCGACATGACGGTGACAAAGAGGGTAATAGGCTTTAAAAGCGGCAGGGTGATCCTGCGGAAGATAATCCAGGGACGGGCTCCGTCTATTTCGGCCGCCTCGTAATAGGTCCGTGAAATTGCCTTGAGACCCACCGAGAAGATCATCATGTTGTAGCCTATCACCTTCCAAACCGAGACGATGATGACCGACACCATGGACATTTTAGGCTGGGCCAGCCAGGCCACCCTGGGCAGGCCGATTCCCTGGAGCAGGACGTTGATAAAGCCGTTCTCCCAGTCGAAGAGCCACATCCACACAAGACAGACGGGAACGAAGGTAAGTACCACGGGAATGAAGATGACCGTTTCGTAGATCGACGAAAGGGGCACTTTTTTATTGATTAGATAGGCGAAAAAAAGTCCCAACACGACCGAGAAGAGGGTTGTGAAAATAGTGAAATTCATCGTGTTGGAAAACGCCGCATAGAAGGTTTTGTCCTGGAAGAGCCGCACGTAGTTACGCAGGCCTACGAAATTCCCGAAACCGTCGATGAGGCTCCAATTGAAGAAGCTCCCCGCGAAGGTGATCCCGATAGGGATGAGTCTGATAATGAGGAAGCCGATCATGGTAGGCAGAAGTATGGCTAGGATAAAACCGGCTTCCTCGCGGTTGGTGAACAGCTTTTTTCTCGCGATAGTGGACATAGGCGCACATCCTTCGCGGGTTCGCTACCCCGAGGCGGCCGGCNNCCGCCGACAGGTAATCCAGATGTTTTCTCTAAAGCCCTTATTTGGCGTAGAGGCCTTCATCCTTCAACATATCGTCCACGATGGTTCCGACCTTGTATATGGCTTCACGGATCTTGGCCTCGTTGCCCTGGAGCGAGCTTTCACGGAAAAGCTTGGTCACTTCCTCACCCACCTTGATCATGATGCCGTTCTCGGCCGTAAGCCGCTTCTGCCAGATGAACTTGAGGTCCTTGGGGTTGTCGACGCCGGCCATGAGCTGGGGTGCAGCCTCGAGCAGCTTGCTATAGTCGAGATCGGCCCGGGTAGAGAGCCAGCCGGTTTCTTTGACCATGCGCTCCATGACAGGCTTGGAATAGAAGTAGGAGATGAACTTCCAGGCCTCGGCCTGGTTCTTTGAAGCCTTGGGAACAAACATGTTACGGGTGATGGCGAAGGTGCCGCGGTGTGTACCCTTAGGGAGGGCGGCCGCTCCGTAATTGAGGTCGGGTGCCGTGGTCTTGAGTGTGCCAACAACCCACTGCTCGCGCTGGAACATGGCGGCCTTGCCCTGGGCGAAAGCGTCGGAATCCTGTTTGACGTTGAAGTCGGTGACCTTGTACTTGTAGATAAGATCAAGGTAGAGATTCAACGCCTTATAGCCGGCATCATTGGCGAAACCGTTGTGGAACTTTCCGGGGCTGGTCTTGCTCTCCTCCAGTATGTCGCCGCCGAAGGGCATGAGGCCGAAAGCCCAGAATTTTTCGCAGGTGCCCGAGGGGTTGCCGGCGAATCGCATGGAGATACCGGAGCGAGTTACGTTGCCCTGGGCGTCGTACTTGGTCATTTTCCGGGCGTAATCGATCATCTGGTCGATGGTGTCGGGAGGCCCTTTGAGACCAGCCTCAGCCAGCATGTCCTTATTGTAGTAGAGGACTTCGCTGTAGAAGCAGAAGGGAAGGCCCATCATCTTGTCGCCATAGAGCACGTCGTGGAGATATTCCTTATTGATGACGTCCATCGTGCTTTTTTTCACATCGGCGGGCACTTCGCTAAAGTACTTAGTCGCAAAGGGGAAGGACTGGAGACTGATAAGCTCTAGAATGTCCGCCGCCGTCTGGGATGGAACGGCCATACCCAGCTTATTGCTCAGGTCGGCCAGGGCGAAGGTCTGAATTTCAATGCTGACATTGGGATTTTTCGCCGTATACTCCTTAGCCACCGATTCGTAGAATTCCTGCAATTCCGGATAGCCGCTCCATAGTGTTAATTTTACCGGTTTGTCAGCGGCACTTATGCTGAATGTAAAGGCCAGAAGAAATGCTACGATAATCACAAACTTGTTTTTGCTCATATCCACCTCACCTACAGCTAAAAACTTAGGCTCGGGTCGCATACGCGGCCTTTTTTGATAATTTCTCTTATCCCGATGGTAAGAGGGTTTTGGGGACCCGTCAAGATAAAAATCCTCCAATGATTTATTGGGATTATTAACGACAGACCGGCGCCGGACAGCTTGTTTGCCCGGCCTCCTTGACCCCGAAGCGCTTCCGGGATATCAAGAATAGGATGGGCATATGAAGCCCCGACAGGAGAGAGGCATGAAAGTTCTTAATAAGTATTCAGTAGGTACAGGTGATAGATTCGGCAAACAGGGCGAGGCTCAGCTCCACGCCTTTGAACTCTTGGCCGAGCGGGGTGTTGAAGCCTCGATAGTATGGAATAAAAGCAACAGGGAGCATCTGCTTATCGGTACCGAGCCCGAGAATCAGCGGATCGCCTCGGAAGCCGCAGTGAAGGCCAGGGGCTATAAGGGTATCTACTGTGTGGATGCCGACCATATCAACCTGGAAACCGTGGACGGTTTTTTGCCCTGGTGCGATTTTTTTACCATCGATGTGGCGGACTTTATCGGAAAGGCAGCCTCGGAGGAGCGCACACAAGCCTTTGTTGCCGCTCGCCAGAATTTAATCGCTGACCGGAGCGTCCCTGTAGCCATTGACCAGAAGACTATAGAGGTGAGCGCCGCTAAATACCTTTATGCGATCGATGAGGCGGCCTTGGTCTACGGGCGGATCCTGGCTAACAAACCAGACGGGAACTTTCATATCGAGGTGTCCATGGACGAGACCGACGCAGCCCAGTCGCCGGCGGAAATGGTGGTGATCTTGGCAGGCCTGGCTGACGCAGGAATACCAGTGCAGACTATAGCGCCGAAGTTCTCCGGGCGCTTCAACAAGGGCGTGGATTATGTAGGCGATGTTGATGCCTTCCTCAGGGAGTTTGAGGCTGATGCCGGGGTGATCGCCTGGGCTGCGAAAGCCTTTGGCTTGCCTGAGAGTCTTAAGCTTTCAATTCATTCCGGCAGCGATAAGTTTTCGATCTACCCGGGTATCGGGCGAATTATCCGAAAGCTTGGCTGCGGCCTTCATCTAAAAACAGCGGGCACTACCTGGCTGGAGGAACTTATCGGCCTTGCCGAAGCTGATGGCGAGGCTTTAGTGCTCGCCAAGCGCATTTATGCCTCAGCCTACAACCGGATTTCCGAGCTGACCAAGCCCTATGCCGCGGTGATCGATATTTCTATGGATCGGCTTCCCAGCCCTGCTACAGTGGGATCCTGGGATTCCAGGACCTTTGTGGACGCCCTGCGGCACGACCAGAAAAATCCAGGCTACAACCCCGATTTCCGCCAGCTGCTGCACGTCGCATTCAAGGTGGCGGGCGAGCTTGGCCAGGAATATCTGGACGCTCTGGAAGAATACAAGCCTAGTATCTTCCGTAATGTGAGCTTCAATCTCTTTGAGCGCCATATGCGGCCGCTCTTTATTGGGTAAGATTCATGGCTGGCGCCAGCCGGGCGAGAATTGGCATTCGAGGTCGCCTTCTGGTATTTTTGGGTGCGGCGATCGTGGGCATCGTAGCCCTCGAAATAAACGCCCAGCGGGTGAGCAACAGCATTATAAAAGAGTACGAAACCCTCATGGATACCTATCACTTGGTACACAGGATGAGGGTGGCTCTTCAGGAGTTTAGAACCGAGAGCGACCGTTATATCAGGGACCCCTCCACTGCGTCGGAAGAACAACTGTATGAAGCCATAGCCGGCTTGTCGGCTCACGAGGCGGCCGTATCGGCGCTCAAAAATCTCTCTCAGGACGCCGCATTCGAGGTTCAGGCGACGGGCTATGGCATTGCTGCCTATCTTCCCCTGGTCTCCCGCTCGATTTCATTCCGGGCGGCGGGCCGGAGCGATTTTTACGCCGATTTCGCCAAGGCCGAGCGTATTGCCGGTTTTGTGGACAGTTATCTTTCAAAATTGCTTAGCATTCTCATGCGCGAGGGAGAGCTGCGTTTTAAGACTTCGCTAGAACGTTCGAAGTTATTCAACAGGAACATACTAATAGGCATGATCGCCGCAGGCCTAGCGCTGATAGGCTATACCTTTCTTGTGGCCAGCTCGATCACAAAACCGATCCGGGAACTTGCAAAGGCTACCGAGCGGCTCGCCAAGGGCGATTTGCAGGTAGCTCCCATAAAGACCAGGTCAAAGGATGAAGTGAGCGTGCTGGTTTCGGGCTTTTATACCATGAGCGCCAACATCCGCAGTTATATAGAGAGCCTAAAGGAAAAAGCGGAGCTAGAAAAACGACTGCACGACGAGGAAATGAGCTTGCTCAGCATGGGGAAGGCTCTTCGGGAAGCTCAGCTGATGAATCTCCAGGACCAGATGAGACCGCACTTTCTCTTCAATGCGCTCAATTCCATAGCCCGAAGCGCCCTTTTAGAGAAAGCGCCGAAAACCGAAACGCTCACCATATCTTTGGCCAAGCTCCTTCGATCAACCATGAAGGAAGGCACTCCCTATACGAGCCTGGGTGAGGAGATCGACGTCGTGCGGGAATACCTGAATTTCCAGAAGGTACGATTCGGGGACCGCCTGGACTGGACCCTCAAATTCGACCCAACCCTCAAGGATGTCCAGGTGCCGCGGTTTTTGCTCCAGCCCCTGGTTGAGAACGCTGTACGCCATGGCATCGAACCCAAGATCGACAGGACCAGGATACTCGTCTCGGTACAGCGCCGGGGCGAGAGGCTTAAGGCATTCGTGGTGGATACGGGGGTGGGAATGAACGCCCAGGATCTAGTCAGGCTGCGGCGAGTCGTAGCCGCGGCTACCATGGACAGGCTGCCTGCTGCCGGGAAGTCTGTTCAGCAAGGGAAGGCGGCGGAAAATTCGGCCATCGATGAACAGGGGAAACCTGTTCCTTCCAACGCGCCGAATGCCCTTGCCGGTTCGGGAATTGGCCTGGCGAATCTTTCTACGAGACTACGGATACTCTACGGCGAGTCCAAGGACCTTCAGCTGTTTTCTAAACCCGGTAAAGGCACGATTGTCAGGCTCTCGATACCTCTCAAGGTGGCAAAGCGATGGCTAGAATCCTGATCGCCGACGATGAGGACCTCGAACGGCGAGCCTTGGGCTTGATAATCTCCGAAGCATCGAACGGTGAGCATTTTTCCATTGAGGAAGCTAAAAACGGACATGAGGCTCTCTTGATCGGTTCGCGCGGCGAGTTCGATGTCATTTTTCTGGACGTGAAAATGCCAGGTATGGATGGCATAGCGGTGGCCGAAGGCTTGCGAAAGGCGAATATCCAATCGGCTATTGTCATTGTCTCGGCCTATGACACCTTTGAGTATGCGCAGAAAGCAATCCGCCTGGGGGTCCACGAATACCTGCTGAAACCGGCATCGAGGGAGGATGTGTTACAGGCATTGGCTCGTTCTTTGGAACTTCAGCGGGAACCTGAATCCCTGGCCCGTTTGCGACGCGAGTCCGTATCGGTACTTTCCTCAGCCGTGGAAAGGCTTGAGGCACAGATGATCCGAGAGATGGAGAGAGGCGAATTGCAGCCGGATACGGCGGCAGATTTCGAGCGGCTGGCTTCGCTGGAGGGGTTGCCGAGAACAGCCCTAGCATTCAGACTGGATACGAGCGGGACTCCTTCGTCGTCAATGCTTACAAAGGTCCTTTTCACAATGGTTTTGGACGAAGCAGCCAAGATGCTTCCCTCGGCGGCCCGAATGCTCCAGGTGGAAAACGAAGAAGGTGGTTGTCTTCTCGTCTATGGCGATGACCCGGCTGGGATCAAGACGATGTTGAAGGGTTTGGATGGAAAAGGTTCGACCGGCTGTTTTAAAAGCCTAATGACCGATTTTTTAGCACCGTTTATCCGGGCTGCAGAGGAAAAGATCAGGTCTCAGACTCCCAGCCAGCTTCTCTGGGGCTGTGCCGGTCCATCGGCAGGGGAGTCGGCATCTCTGCTCGTCTCCCGGGCCTTCGAAGCCTGCCACTTAGCCCATGCGGACTGTCCTTTTGTCTGTCTTGGCTCGCTCCAGGGGGAAAAGAACGATGTCTTTCCGGAGGCAGGGGCTTCCGAAAAGGCGAGGCCTGGCCTGGCGCTCCGAGCCTTGGATGCACTCAAGCAGGACTGCGCGAGGGACTGGAGCCTGGAAGTCCTGGCACAGGAGCTCGGTTCAAGCCCCTTCCACCTATCTCATCTACTGTCTAGGGAGTTGGGAATGGGCTTCAGCGAGCTGCTCCAGCGCCTGAGAATCCGAAAGGCCAAGGAAGTTCTCTCCGGTGGCGCAAGCGCGAAGGAAGCGGGCAATCTGGTGGGTTTTTCCGACCAAGCCTACTTTACACGGGTGTTTAAAAAACTCGAGGGAAGGACTCCTGGCGAATACCAGGAGGAAAGCGCAAAAAAGTACAAGAAATAGTCAGGTCTTTACAAGGCTCGATCTTCCGAAGTGGGTACATACTGCGAAAAGTGAGAAAGCTAAGTCTTTTCCAATTAAGGAGGAAAAAGATGAAGAAAGCAAGAATCCTTATTGTCGTAATGCTGGTTATCGCTGCACTACTGCCAGCCCAGCTCTTCGCCCAAGCCAAGCCCATCGTGCTCAGGCTGGCAGAAACCCATCCCCAGGATTATCCAACGACAAAGGGAGACTACGAGTTTGCCCGACTGGTCAAGGAACGCTCGGGCGGAAGGATCCAGATCGAAGTCTATTACGGATCCCAGCTTGGACAGGAAAAAGCGGTGATCGAGCAGGTGCAGTTCGGCGCTATCGATATGACCCGCGTGTCCATCAGCCCGGTGGCTTCCTTCGTTCCCAAGCTCAACGCATTCCAGATGCCCTACCTGTACAGGGACGAAGCGCACCAGTGGAAGGTGCTCAAGGGCGACATCGGAAAGAATCTTCTGGCCAGCCTGGAGCCTTTCGGCTTTATCGGCTTGGGATGGTTCGAGGCAGGGTCGCGCAATTTCTACAATTCCAAGCGCCCGATCAACAAGCCAGAAGATCTCAAGGGCCTAAAGATCCGCGTGCAGGAGAGCGAGCTTATGATGGGCTTGGTCTCGGCCTTCGGCGCCGTGCCCACTCCCATGGCCTACGGCGAAGTCTACTCAGCCCTGCAGACAGGCGTCGTGGACGGAGCGGAGAACAACTGGCCTTCCTATTTCTCCACCTCCCACTACGAGGTGGCCAAGTACTTCTGTCTGGACGAGCATACTAGAGTTCCCGAGATCATCATTGGCTCCAAGATCTCTCTGGGCAGGCTTCCCAAGGCCGACCAGGATCTAATCAAGCAGGCTGCCATGGACGCCATCGACTATCAGCGCGCCGAGTGGGCCAAATACGAACAGATTTCCATCGACAAGGTAAAGGCCGGCGGATCCCAGATCACCTATATCGGCGACAAGACCGAGTGGCAGAAGCTCATGGAGCCTCTCTACAAGAAACAGAGCAAGGAAATCCAGGACTTCGTGAAGCAGATCCAGGCGGTTAAATAAAAGTATAAAGACCTTCGTTTTTAAAAACATAGTGGCAGTCCGAAGGATAAAATCCTCGGACTGCCTTCGATTTTTCGATACTCCAGGCCGGGCGCCCAGGGAGATACTATGAAAGATGTAATCCTAAAGATTGTCAACGGATTCCACATATTGCTCATGGAGCTGGCGAAGTTTTTTATCGTAGCGATGATACTGATTATCTTCGCCAATGTGGTGCTGCGCTACGTGTTCAACAGCGGCATAATCTGGTCCGAGGAGATGGCCCTCCTGCTGGCGGTCTGGTTCATCTTCATCTCCATGGGACTGGGAATAAAGCAGAAACTCAACATTGTCATCAACCTGGTGCCCAGGGAAAAGATCCCCCAATGGCTCAACAAGGTTCTCGACCTACTGGCGGAAATCATCGTGATCTTCGTAGGCGTCATCATGATAATCTACGGAGCGAGGCTGGTGGGCTTCACCATGACGTCCATCATGCCCGCTACCAAATGGCCTGCTGGTATCCTCTACATGGTGGTACCCTTCGCCGGCCTCATCACAACCCTGGAGGCGATTCTCCACATAATAGGCTGGGATACCTACGACAAGAACGTGGACGAGTATCTGGCGGGAGAGCGAAAACTCCGGAATCTGTTCGGAGGTCCCCATGGCTGATCCTACTGTCGCAACGATTCTGCTCCTAGGGGGATTTATCATCCTCATGGTTTTGAGAGTACCGATAACCTATGCCCTGGCTTCAGTTTCCCTTGTGACGGCTATTTACCTGGGCATTCCCCTCATGGCTATAGTCCAGCAGATGGTTCAGGGTGTGCGCTCCTTCTCCCTGCTGGCGATCCCTTTCTTCATTATTGCAGGAGAGATCATGGGCCAGGGCGGCATAGCCCGGAAGATGATAGAGATGGCCAATGTATTCGTAGGCCGGATCAGGGGCGGCCTGGCTATGGTCAACTGCGTGGACTCTATGTTCTTCGGGGGCATTTCGGGCTCGGCGGTGGCCGATATTGCCTCCACTGGCACGATCATCCTCCCCATGATGAAATTGAAGGGCTACGACGACGATTTTTCCGTGGCCATCACCGTGACCAGCTCCACCCAGGGCGTCATCATACCCCCCAGCCACAACATGATCCTCTATTCGGTGGCGGCCGGAGGAGTTTCAGTAGGGAGGCTTTTCCTGGCTGGCTATATTCCGGGCATAAGCCTGGGTCTTTCGCTGATGATCATTTCCTACTTTATCGCCAAGAAAAGGAATTACCCCAAGGAAGACAAGGTCAATTTCAAGCAGGCGCTGCATATTTTCAGGGACGCCTTCCTGGGCCTGATGACGGCGGTGATAATCATGGGCGGCGTTATCTCCGGCATTTTCACCGCTACCGAGTCGGCGGCTGTGGCGGTCATCTACGCCTTTATCATCACCTTCTTTGTCTACAAGGAAATTCCCCTGAAAGCGATGAAGGGGATTCTCTATAACGCTCTCAAGACCCTGACTATGGTTATGGCCTTGATCGCGGCGGCCAGCGCCTTCGGCTGGCTCATGGCCTACCTGCGGATTCCAGCGATGGCTACCAGGTTGATTCTAGGGGTATCCAGAAACAAGTATGTTCTCTTGCTCCTCATAAACGTGCTGCTGCTTTTTCTCGGCATGATAATGGACATGGCGCCCCTCATTCTCATCATGACGCCGATACTATACCCGGTGGTTGTCAACACCCTGGGCTTGTCCCCGGTTCATTTCGGCATTATCCTGATGCTGAATCTGGCGATCGGGCTCTGCACGCCCCCCGTGGGCTCCGCCCTCTTCGTGGGCTGCGCGATAGGCAAGGTTTCCATAGAGAAGGTGAGCAAGGCGATGATCCCATATTATCTCACCATGTTCATCGTCCTGATGCTGGTAACCTACATACCGGAGATAACCATGGTTCTACCCAATTTGATAATGCCAGGCGGTTGAGCCGAACTCAAAAGTCTGTTAACGTTTGAATATATATCAAGCATGTTGCTCTTAGAGATCGATATAGTTGAGGAGTTCCCATGTCGTTCATTGAATCAATGTATTCCCCCGCGGCCAAGACAGTGGTGATCACCGGAGGGGCCGGAGGGATTCCCGGCAGCCTGGCGGTCGGTTTCGCCAAGGCAGGAGCTAAGGTCGTACTCTGGGGACGGGGCACGAACCACCCCATGGAAGAAGCGGCCCGCAAAGTCGCCGAAGAAGTCCCCGGCGCCAAGGTTTTCGCCGTCACTGTCGATACCGGCACCAAGGAAGCCTGCGAGGCTGCGATCGCCGAATCGGAACGGCTGACCGGCAGCCCCCCCGACGTGCTTATCAACGGGGTTGGGGGCAACAGGGGCAAGGTTCCCTTCGTCGATGTGGACGAAAAGCTCTTCAAGGAAATCCTGGAGCTCAATCTCCTCGCCGGGCTCGTCACCCCCACCAGGGCTTTCGCCGTGTACTGGATAGCCAGGGGTATCAAGGGCTGCGTGATCAACATGACTTCCATGACAAGCTATAAGGCCCTCTCAGGCACCTGGGCCTACGACGCCGCAAAGGCGGGGGTCTTGAACCTCAACGAGGCCCTGGCCAAGGAGCTTGCCCCCCACGGGATAAAGGTCAATGCCATAGCTCCCGGCTTTTTCGTGGGGCACCAGAACAGGGCTCTACTGCTGGACGAATCCGGCGGGCTTACCGCCAGGGGCAAATCCATCATAGCTCGGACCCCCTTAGGGCGTTTCGGCAAGTTCGAGGAGCTCTGGGGTGCGGCTTTCTTCCTGGCCAGCGACCAGGCCTCCAGCTTCGTCACCGGAGTGTCTCTCCCGGTGGACGGCGGATACCTTACGGACAATATCTAAGCCCCTGTCCGGCGGCGGGATAAAAGCCGCCGCCGGACAGATGCAGCGTTGGGCCGCCGCGGCGCGGGAAGGGGCATGGTTTTGCGGCAAGCGCCGCGCCGCGGCGGCCGCAAGAAAGGAAAAGCGATGAAAGCATTCATGGACAAGGATTTTCTCCTGGACACGCCTACTGCCAGAAGCCTGTTTCACGACAAGGCCGACGGGCTCCCCATCTTTGACTACCACTGCCATCTTTCACCCAGGGAGATAGCAGAGGATAAGCCCTTTACCGACATAGCCCAGATATGGCTGGGCGGGGACCACTACAAATGGAGGGTGATGCGCTCCAATGGCGCCGACGAATCCCTCTGCTCGGGCAAGGCCGACTGGGCTGAAAAGTTCGTCGCGTATGCAGCAGCCCTGGAAAAATCCCCGGGCAATCCAGTCCTTCACTGGTCTCACCTGGAGCTGCAGCGCAGTTACGGCATTAACGACGTGCTTACTTCCCGCAACGCCCTTGCTATTCGTCAGCGGGCTAACGCCATTATCCGCGAGCGAGGCGACTCTCCCCGCTCGATGCTCAAGGCTTACAAGGTAGCAGTGGTCTGCACTACCGATGACCCCGCCGACGATCTGCGCTGGCATGACAGCATTGCAACCGATCCTGAGTTCGGCACCGCCGCGGCGGCCTCGGGAGCCCAGTGCGCCCGGATTTTACCGGCATTCAGGCCCGACAGGGCTATGAACGCATCGGATGCCGTGGCCTGGCGGGCGTATATCACCCAGCTGGGCGCCGCGGCGGGCTTGGAAATCCGCAGTTTCGCGGACTTAGCCGAAGCCCTGTCCAGACGCCACGCATTCTTCCACGAACGGGGCTGCAGGCTCTCGGATCACGCCCTCCTGGTACCTCCCTTTGCTCCCGCCACGGAAGAGGAGTTGGACACTATCGTTGCCCTTCTGCTGTCGGGCAGGAGCGCAGAAGAGCGGGCCAGGGAAAAGCTTGCCACCGCCGTCCTTCTCCACGTAGCCAGGCTCAATGCCAAGGCTGGTTGGGTGATGCAGCTTCATATCGGCGCCCTTCGCAACACCAATACCAGGCTTTTCAGGCTCTACGGCCCCGACGGGGGAGGGGACAGCATCTCCGACGCTGTAATAATCGCGCCGCTGGCTTCCTTCCTGGATCGTCTCGATGCCGAGGGAATGCTGCCTAAGACCATCCTTTACAGCCTGGACGACACCAAGAATGCCAGCTTGGCTACTCTAGCGCAATGCTTTGCCGGCAGCTACTCGAACGAGAAGGGGGTAGCCGGCAAGCTCCAGTACGGCGCGGCTTGGTGGTTCAACGACCATCTGGACGGCATGGTACGCCACCTAGTGCAGACCGCATCGGTCTCGGCCATAGGCCCCTGGGTGGGCATGCTCACCGACTCCAGGTCCTTCCTCTCCTATCCCCGACACGAGTATTTTAGGCGCATTCTCTGCAAGGTAGTGGGACGATGGGTAGAGGATGGGGAACTCCCCGCCGACGATGCCTACGCGGCCAGCCTAGTGCGCAACATCAGCTGGTTCAATGCAAGGGATTATTTTGGAATAGAGGTACCGGCCTGGGCGGCGAAGATCCTGTAATACAACGGACAGGATAACGAAGATTTTCTGGATTTACGGGATTAAGAATATTTCTATCTAGGAAATAAAGTAAAGAGTCTGTGGTTTCTGTTTAATAATACAGCACAGGTAATTGTCACGGGGGCGCTCGCGAGAACGCCCCCGTTGCATTTTACTCCGATATACTAATTGTTAGCCTGGCCTCTCTTTCCTTTACATGGCGTCGAATCCTGTGATTCCTGTCTGACGCTTTCTTATTTCTCCGTATCCGTCATGCCTGCGATGAACTGCTTCTGCATCACTATAACCACGATGACCGGGGGTATCAGGGCGAGGAGTACCGTGGCCATGACTATCTGCCACTCTATGAGGACATCGGCGCCGGAGAGCATGCGGTTTATGCCTATAAGAAGCGTGTAGTATTCCTGCTTAGTCGTGATCAGCAACGGCCAGAGGTACTGGTTCCATCCGTAGATGAACTGGATGACGAACATGGCCGCTATAGGCGTTCTAGTCATGGGTACAAGGATGGAGCGGAAAAACTGCATCGAGGTAGCCCCGTCGATCTGTGAAGCCTCGGCGATTTCCCTGGGCACTGACATGAAGAACTGCCTGAAGAGAAAGACAGCAGTAGCTGATACGATCATGGGAAGGATGAGACCGGCGTAGGAGTTCAACATGCCCAGATCGGAGATAACCTTGTAGGTAGGCATGATGCGCACTTCCACAGGCAGCATAAGAGTAATGAAGATTGCCCAAAAGCAAAATTTTCTCCCGGGAAAATTAAAAAAAACGATGGCGAAAGCGGCCAGCAGAGAGACTATGATCTTGCCTACCGCGATTCCCATGGCCATGATAAAGGAGTTTTTCATCATGGTCAGAGCCGATGCGCCCAGGTTCTTGGCGCCCTCCGAAAGGGCGCGGCCGTAGTTTTCGATCAAATGGGATCCGGGATAGATGGGCATGGGCGCCGAGAGGATGTCGGCGTTAGTCCTTGTAGAGGCAACAAAAACAAAATAGATCGGAAAAAGAATAATAAGGATGGAGAGCCAAAGCACGATGTGGGGGAAGGCTCGGGCGGATTTTCTCTGTTCTATCATGAAAGCCTTCCTTTAGTAGGTGACCTTCCGCTCGATAAAGCGGAACTGAACCACGGTGAGCGCGATTACCATGATCATGAGGATTACGGACTGGGCTGAGGAGCCTCCCAGGTCTAGGTTTATCACACCGTCCCTCCATACCTTGTAGACAAGTACCTGGGTGGCCTTGCCCGGTCCGCCGGCGGTGACCTGATGGACGATGGGGAAGGTTTCGAAAAAGCCGTAGACGAGGTTCATGACCAAAAGGTAGAAGGTGGTGGGAGAGAGCATGGGGAAAATGATCTTCCAGAACCGTTTGACTGGACCGGCTCCGTCGATGGCGGCGGCTTCCACCAGCGGCAGGGGCACGCTCTGAAGGCCTGCGAGGAAAAAGACGAAATTGTAGGAAATCTGCTTCCAGCTAGCCGCAAGGGTTAACAGCCAGAATGCCTGATCGGCCTTCAAGAGATGATTCCATTCTATTCCCAGTTTGTACTTTAAAAACCAAGCTATGACACCCACGTTGGGATTGAACATGAAAAGCCATAGTACGCCGGCGACCATGGTAGCTACCGCATAGGGCCAGATCATCATTGTCTTGTAGAATGAGTCGAAACGGATTTTCTTGTTGGTTTGAATGGCCAAAAAGAGTGAGATCGCCATGGAGGAAAATGTGATCGCCAAAGCGAAGAGCACCGAAACCCGGAAGGAGGCCCAGTAGTCCGGATCGCTGAATAGCTTTGTGTAGTTTTCGAAACCGACAAAGATCACC
Source organism: Spirochaetaceae bacterium UBA4077 (assembly GCA_002383375.1). Lineage (GTDB taxonomy): Bacteria > Spirochaetota > Spirochaetia > Treponematales > Rectinemataceae > UBA2256. Next base: position 343 of record DFYR01000058.1, on the reverse strand, counting down.
CTGCCGCCAAAGGGGTCCTGGAGAAAGAAGGACTGCCAGATAGCCTGGGCCGACGGCCAGAAGAAGAACAGGAAGACGATGACCATCTGGGGCATTACTAGAAGGTAGGGAAGACCTTTCGAGGGAAACTCGTATTGTTTAGCCATGACGCATCCTAACGCAGGCGGATTTCGTGGAAAAGCCTTATCTCGGCAGTATGCCGGGTTTTTCCTTAAAAAGGCCGCCTTTCGGCGGCCTTTTCAGTATAGCATGAAAACTATTTCAGCGCACTATTTATTCAGACGCTCGAAATCGCGCAGGGTCTTATTGCCGTCCGCCACCATCTTGTTGATGCCGTCCTTGA
>DFYR01000064.1:14586-27484 GCA_002383375.1 Spirochaetaceae bacterium UBA4077 | reverse complement strand
AAAGCGCCCTACCGGGCGCACATAATAAAAGGGCTGTCCCGGATTCCTCCAGGACAGCCTTGTTGAAAAGTTGCGCTGTTGCAGCCTATTCCAGCACCGCGCCTTTATTACCCGAAGTCGTCACCCTGCGGTAGCGGCTCAAAAAACCGCTATCCACGGGCTGTACATAGGGCTTCCATTGGGCTTTACGGCGCGCCAGTTCAGCCTGATCCACGAGAATATCCAGCTTCTTAGCCGGGATATCGATGCTGATCATATCGCCTTCGCGCACCAACGCGATGGGACCGCAGGCGGCGGCCTCGGGCGAAACATGGCCGATCGAAGCGCCCCTTGAGGCCCCGGAGAACCTGCCGTCGGTGATGAGGGCAACGGTCTTGTCCATGCCCATGCCAGCCAATGCCGAGGTGGGAGTGAGCATCTCGCGCATGCCCGGACCTCCCTTGGGGCCTTCGTAGCGGATAACCAGAACGTCGCCGTCCAGGATTTTTCGTGCCTTGATCGCGGCGAAGGCGTCTTCCTCGCTGTCGAACACCCGGGCGGGGCCCTTATGTACCATCATCTCGGAAGCCACCGCCGACTGCTTGACCACCGCGCCGTCGGGAGCCAGGGAGCCCCTGAGAATTGCCAGACCTCCCGTGGTGTGGTACGGCCTGTCCAGGGGCCGAATCACCTCAGGATTCCTGACCCGAGCACCTCTGATGTTTTCCTGCACTGTTTTTCCTGTCGCTGTGATGCACTCACCGTGTAGCAAGCCCCCGGCCGCAAGCTGCGCCATGAGAGCCTGGACACCGCCAGCCTGGTACAGGTCCTGGATGTGATGGGAGCCGCCGGGGGACATAGAGCAAAGATGGGGAACCTTGTTCCCTATCTGGTTGAAGAGCTCAATATCGAACTCCACTCCCGCCGCATGGGCTAGGGCGGGCAGGTGAAGAGCGGTGTTTGTGGAGCCGCCCAAGGCAAGATCCACGGCCACGGCATTCTCGAAGGCTGCGCGAGTAAGGATATCCCTCGGTTTAATGTCTTTTTCCACTAGATACATGATCGCCCTGCCGGCATCCTTTGCCAGTCGGTCCCGGGCGGCGTATACGGCGGGAATAGTGCCGTTGCCCGGAAGTCCGAGACCAAGGGCTTCCATCATGCAATTCATGGTGTTGGCGGTAAACATGCCCGAACAAGAACCGCAGCCCGGACATGCTGCGTTTTCGACCTCTAGTAGCTCCTCTTCGGTAGCCTTTCCGACAATATGCTTGCCGACTGTCTCGAAGACCGTGTTGAGATCGACCTCCTTCCCATGTAACAAACCAGTGAGCATAGGGCCGCCGGAAACCACCAGAGAGGGTACATTAAGCCGTGCCGCCGCCATGGCCATGCCTGGAATAATTTTGTCGCAGTTTGTTACAAGCACAAGACCGTCGAAGGCATGGGCCTGGGTCATCACCTCCACCGAATCCATGATGAGTTCCCGGGAGGGCAGCGAAAACTTCATCCCGATATGGTTCATCGCTATCCCGTCGCATACGCCGATTGTCGGGAATTCGATGGGGAGGCCGCCGGCGGCGTAGATACCCGCCTTTACTGCGTCAACGATTCTACGCAGGTGCACATGCCCTGGAATGATCTGGTTGTAGGCATTAGCGACACCGATCCAAGGGCGCTCTATCTCCCAATCTGAATAGCCCGCAGCCTTCATTAAAGAACGATGCGGAGCCCTCTCAGGACCCTTTTTTGCTTTATCGCTTCGCATTCTCAAGCTCCTTGCGGACGGCAGCCCGGATTTTTGAAGGGTCGCCGACCAAAAAGCCTTATCCGAGATTCGGGAGTAACATCACCAATTGCGGTACATATGTAATCAATAAAAATACGCCACAGAGAATAAGCACCATGGGAATGATCGGTTTGGTGATTTTACCCATAGGCAAGCCCGTTATGGCACTTGCTACGTAAATATCGATAGCCACCGGCGGAGTAGCCATGCCGATCGACAAGCCTACCACCAGCACTACACCGAAGTGAATTAAATTGCCGCCTACTCCCAGGATGGCCGGTATGAATATCGGCGTCAGGATGATGAGGGCAGAGGCGGTTTCCATGAACATGCCTGCTATCAGTATTATCACGTCGATCATCAAGAAGACCAAAATGGCGTTGTTTTTTGTAATACTGAGCAAGGTTCCCGCGATCGCCTGGGGAATCTGGTAGAAGGCCAGACCCCAGCCGAAGACCTTGGAGGTGGCGATGATGAACATGATGAGGGCTGAGGTTACCCCCGAACCCACCACCAGCTTGTAAAATTTTTTGAAGTCCAGAGCTTTGTAGACAAAAATCGCCACGAGCACCGTATAGACTACGGCTATGCCAGCAGCCTCAGAGGGCGTAAATACTCCAGAGAAAATGCCGCCTAGAATAATACCTGGGCAGAGGAGCCCCCAGATAGCCGAGACAAAACTCTTGCCGACTTCCCTAAGGGTATACTTTCTCCCTGCCGGGTAGTTGCGTTTCTTGGCGATCAGTATAGCCCATATGATGAGCCCCAAGCCCATCAGCGTGCCGGGGATGAAGCCGCCCAGAAAGAGTTTGGCCACCGATTCGCCGGCTATAACCGCATAGAGCACCATTGGCACCGATGGGGGGATGACGACGCCAATCGTTCCCGCTGAGGCGATAAGCGCAGCGGAAAAGTCCTCATCGTATTTTCGCTCCTTGAGTTCAGGCAGGAGCGAGGCGCCGACCGCCGCCGTAGTGGCGGCGCCTGAGCCGGAGATGGCGGCTATAAACATGGAAGCAAGGACCGAGACAATCGAAAGCCCACCACGTATCCGCCCGAGACAAGCCTCGGCGAAGGCGACGATGCGCTCTGAAATCCCGCCCCGAGCCAGAAGATCGCCGGCGAGGATAAAGAATGGCACCGCCACCAGGGAAAAGGAATTATTCCCCTCGAAGAGAGTCTGGGGAACCATCTGCAGGGGAATACCAGCCTGAATAAAAACGACGAGGGCCGCCAATCCTATGGAAAGGCCGATCGGCACACCGATAAGCAGAAAGAGGAAAAAGGCACCGAAGATGAGGTAGCCCATGTCAGCTCCTTTTCCAGATCGTCGCGATGGAATCGACGAAATGGAGAAGTACTATGCTCCCCGTGACCGGATACATTAGATAAATCCATTTCATCGACACCATCAAAGCCGGCGAAAGCTGCCCCGCTTCGGTTTTCATGAGAACCGCGCCATAGTAGGCTACGATCAAGAAAAAACCGATACCTAGAAATCCAATGAGCGTCTGCACCGCCTTTTTAGGTCCAGGAGGAAGCTTGTCCAATACAAAGGTCACGGATATATGGTTTGATTTTTTAAACGCCACCGCCGTGCCCAGAAGGCTCGCCAGCACCAGGAGGAAGCAGGATAACTCCTCTGACCATGTCAACGCCTGAAAGAAGAATCTAAAAATGATCTGGAGCGTCGTCACCACCACCATGGCGATAATCGTCACAAAGAGCAGGGCTTCGGTTAATGCATTTATCCTATCGCTTAAAACATGGAGGAACGGGGCTTTCGCCCCCTGTTCCTCCTTTGTGGCAGCCATAGAACTCTCCTATTTCGTCGCGAGAATCGCGTCTATGAGATCCTGTCCGAACTGGGCTGCATACTGCTTGTAAACAGGCTGGACAGCGTCCAGGAAGGGCCTTAAGTCGGGAGTGGCGATCTGCATTCCCTTGGCAGCCAGATCCTTTACCCACTGTGCTTCGCTGGCGTTGTTAAAGTCACGCTCAAACTGGGCGGCTTCTTTAGCTGCCTTCATCACCGCTTCCTGCTGCGCGGGCTTGAGTTTTTTCCATGTGAGCGTGCTCATGATAAGGGGAGCCGGGGCGTAAGCATGGCGGGTTATGGTCATGTATTTCTGGCTATCGTAAAGCTTGAAAGAAACGATGACGTTGAGGGGATTTTCCTGTCCGTCGATGGTTCCCTGCTGAAGGGCGGTGAGGGCTTCGGTCCAGGCCATAGGCACCGCGTTGGCGCCGAGTGCCCTGAAGGAATCCACGTAGATCGGATTCTGCATAAGCCTGATTTTGAGGCCTTTCATGTCGGCGGGAGAATTGACCGCACGCTTGCTGTTGGTCAGATTTCTAAAACCGCGCTCTGCCCAGGCCAAGCCTTTCCAGCCCTGCTTTTCGGCCTCGGCGAAGAGCTTGTCGCCGATTGGGCCATCGAGCACCGCATAGGCATGGGCCGGGTCTCTGAAGAGGAAGGGCAGATCGATCGCGCCAAACTGCGGTACGAAGTTGATAAAGGGACCGTTGGTGATGATGGCCGCATCCACGATGCCCATCTTCATGCGCTCGAGGAGAGTTCGCTCATCGCCCAGGACCGCGTTCGGGAAAATTGTCACCTTGACTTCACCATTGGTGTACTTTTCCGTCAGCTCCTTAAACTTGGTCGCCGCGAGATGAAAGGAATCCTGCTCGTTCACCACGTGGGCGAGCTTGATATCCAGGGCAAAGACCGGAGCCGATAGGGCTAGGACGATTGCCAGGCAGACGAGAATGCGTTTCATGATTTCCTCCTATATTTCTGGTCCTACCAAGGTAGGACCATATTGCGATAATGGTAAAACAGCGTTATACTGCTGTCAATAGAATTGTGGAGCGAATTATGGAAAAAAAACGCGAAGAACTGATCCGACGTCTCCAAAAGATGATCCTGGATCCAGCTGTTTTTCCCAACAACAAATTACCTCCTGAAAGAAATCTGGCTCTCGATCTCGGCGTGAGCCGCGGCCTCCTCAGGGAGGCTATTATCACTCTCGAAGCCCTGGGCTATATAGAAATCAGAGAGCGCCAGGGCGCTTTCATCAAGGCGCCGGAATCAGCCGATTTCTCGGCGAGCATGAAGTACGCCACATTCTGGCCCGGCGACCTTCTCATAAACCTCATGGAAATGCGTCTTCTTATCGAACCCCCAATCGCCGGACAGGCGGCGCTCCGCCGGAACGAAGAAGACCTTTCCCGCATGCGCTCCTGCATCGACCATCTCGCCGCAGTTCAGGGCAATCCGGACGCAGGCGCTTCCACCGGCGCGCAGTGGGACTCGATGCTCCACATGCTTGTCGTGGAGGCGGCTAAAAACCCCCTCCTTACCCGTCTTTACGAAGGCATGTATTCCACCATGGACAAATACATCACTATCAGCCGTTTTAAGCTTCTTGCCCTGGAAGCATGGCCGGCAAAAATTCTAAGCGAGCACACCGCATTAGTCGACGCCATTGCGATCAAGAATTCCGAGAAAGCCATCGAAGCACAACGGATTCATCTCGCCAGCGCCCTCGAGAAGTTGCGCGATATATCCAATTCTGCGACCGCTCAAGCAGAAACCAATAAACCTCCTATCCAAGAATAATTCGCCTATGGACATCCAAGCAGTAAAGAAATCATTGCTCAATGCGGTCCAATTCGATTTTTCCAGATCCGGCGGCCCCGGGGGGCAGAACGTCAATAAACTCAACACCAAGGTGACTGCCAAACTCGCGCTCCAGGACCTGGAAGGGCTCAGCGAGGCCGAGCGGCGGCGAATCGCCGAAAAACTTGCCCAGCGTATGGATAGCGACGGCTCTATATCTATCCAGGTCCAGGACGAACGCAGCCAATGGGCCAACAGAACCAGGGCGCTGGAGCGCCTTCTTAGCCTAATAGTGAGCGCTGCGAAGCTTAATCTGCCGCGGATACCCACCAAACCGGGCCGCGCCGCCCGGGAACGTCGTTTGGCAATGAAAAAAGCCCATAGCACCGCCAAGCGGGAACGGCGGAAACCCCTGGCTGACTAGGCAGCCCTCGTATCGGTCCGGATAAACGAAGAGGCCGTCCTTCCCGGGGGAAGGACGGCCTCTGTTTCGCCGTATGACGCTCGCCTTGGCGGCTGTCTACACTTCCTCCACTCCCCTTCCGGGGCAAATAATCGAGGAAATGATAATAATGATGCCGGCCATGGAACTTCGTTTCATCGTTGGCAGAGTATTAAACGGCCTCAATGCGGCTGTCAAGGCCTTTTTTCATTTTTTTTCGAACTGACTATTGTAAAGCCCCGCATAGAAGCCGTTTTTCGCCAGTAATTCCTCGTGGGTTCCCTGTTCAACGATATCACCCTTATCCATCACTAAAATCAAGTCGGCGTCGCGTATCGTCGATAGCCTGTGAGCAATTATAAAGCTGGTCCTGCCTTTCATGAGATTGCCCATGGCCTTCTGGATGAGGACCTCCGTATGTGTATCCACCGAGCTGGTAGCCTCGTCCAGAATCAAGAGCGGAGGATCGGCCAATATGGCCCTGGCTATAGTGAGCAGCTGTTTCTGGCCTTGGGAGATGTTGCTCGTCTCTTCATTCAGCTCGGTGTCGTAGCCATCGGGAAAAGCGCGGATAAAATGGTCTGCATGAGCGGCCTTGGCAGCGGCATATACTTCATCGTCGCTAGCCTCTTGCCTGCCATAGCGGATATTTTCCATTATGCTGCCCGAAAAAAGCCAGGCATCCTGCAGCACCATGGCAAAGAGCTTACGCAAATCCTGTCGGGAGTAATCCCGGATATCGCGTCCATCCACGAGGATTTCGCCCGAATCCAGATCGTAAAAACGCATCAGTAGCTTTACCATTGTGGTTTTACCGGCTCCCGTGGGACCCACGATGGCGATACGCGATCCGGCCAGGGCGGTGGCGGAGAAGGAGTGGATTACCGGCACATCCTTGCTATACCCAAAGCGCACATTGCGGAAATCCACCCTGCCTCGAACCAGAGCCCTGTCGACCGGCGCTGAGCCCTCGGCTTTTTCTTCCTCTTCTTCCAAAAAAGCGAATACCCGCTCGGCCGAAGCGGCGGTTTGCTGCAGAATGTTGGAGATATTGGCTATCTGGGACATAGGCTGGGTAAAGCTGCGGATATACTGGATGAAGGCCTGGACATCCCCCAGGGTGATGACCTGATTAGCAGCCAGATAGCCACCCAGGATAGTTACCCCCACATACCCCACATTGCCCACAAAATTCATCATGGGCATCATGATGGAGGAGAGAAATTGGGATTTCCACGCCGAGTGGTAGAGAGTGTCGTTGAGCTCATCAAAGGCAGCCTGGTTTTTAGCCTCGCCGTTAAAAGCCTTTACCACGGCATGGCTGGAGAAAATCTCCTCGATATGGCCGTTGACATGGCCCAGGTATTCCTGCTGCCGCTTGTAAAATTTCTGGGATTTCCCTACCACAACCTTGATGATCCCCAGGGAGAGGGGAATGGTGACCAAGGCCAGGAGGGTCATCTGCCAGCTGATGCTCAGCATCATGCCGAAAACCCCCAGAAGCGTCACCACGGAGCTGATCATCTGGGAAAGGCTCTGGTTTAAGGTTTGGTTGACTGTATCCACATCGTTGGTCATTCGGGAAAGGACTTCGCCGTGGCTCGTGCGATCGAAATAGCCCAGGGGCATGCGGCTCAGCTTGGCCTGGAGGTCTTTTCTGAAACGATAGGCAAGCTTGGCAGACACCCCGGCCATTATCCAGCCCTGAATGTAGCTGAAAACGGAAGAGGCCAGGTAAAGCGCCAAGACCATGCCCAAAATACCACCCAGGGCTTTGAAGTCTATGCCCGGGCCGCCCCGGGCCGCGGAGAGAACGCCTTTCACGAGCGTGGTGGTCGCCCTGCCCAATACCTTGGGTCCGAATATGCCGAATATTGTGGAAGCCGCGGCGAGAAGTATGACTATGCCGGCCTGGACCTTGTAGGCGCCCATGTAGCGGATGAGCTTTTTCATGGCCAGGGAAAAATCTTTTGGCTTTTCGCCCTTCATCATGGCGCGGGGGCCGCCGCCACGACCCAAGGCCGCGCCGGGGCGGAAAGCTCTCGCCGCGGGAGGAACCGGGGGATCCTGGGGTTTACGCGTCTGCCCGCTCATGCCAGTTCCTCCTGGCTCAGCTGGGAGAGGGCGATATTCCTGTATACCTCGCAGCGCTCCATCAGTTCGGAATGCCTGCCCTTGCCCACCATCTTTCCCTCGTCCAGAACGATAATCTGGTCGGCCTCCTTGATGGTCGCCACCCTTTGGGTTACCAGAATGAGCGTGACACCGGCCATTTTTTCCGCCAGCGCCCGACGGAGCTTCTTGTCGGTGGAATAGTCCAGGGCGGAAAAGCTGTCGTCGAAAATATAAATAGGAGCTTTTTTTACCAGAGCCCGCGCTATGGTAAGACGCTGGCGCTGGCCGCCCGAAAAGTTCCCTCCCCCCTGTGAGACATCCGAGGCAAGCCCCTTAGGCGCTTCATGAACAAAGTCCTTGGCCTGGGCAATGTTCAGGGCTTCGTCCATATCCTGGGATAAGGCTTCCTCCTTGGCGTAGCGCAGGTTACTCTCCACGGTGCCGGAGAAGAGCGAAGCCTTCTGGGGCACGAATCCCAACAAATCCCTGAGTTCCTTTTGCCCCAGACTCCGCACATCCACCCCGTCGATGCTGACCGAACCCTCGGTGACATCGTAAAAGCGCGGCACCAGGCTCACGAGTGTGGACTTTCCGGCGCCGGTGGTGCCGATTATGGCCGTAACCTGCCCAGGCTGCGCCGTAAAGTCGATATCATGCAGCACATCTTCGCTGGAGCCCGGATAACGGAAGCTAACCTTGTCGAAACGAACCACTCCTTTCACAGTTTTAGGCAGCGGATGGGGAGCCGCAGGGTCCACAATGCCAGGCTTGGTGGCCAATACCTCATGGATGCGATCCGCCGATATGGAAGCCCGGGGGATTATGATGAACATCATGGACATCATCATGAAGGAAAAGAAAATCTGCATGGAGTACTGCATGAAGGCCATCATGTCCCCGACCTGAATCCTCGCCTGGGCTATCTCCTGAGCCCCCACCCAGACGATGAGGATCGAGACGAGGTTCATGATAAGCCCGATGAGGGGCATCAGGACCACCATCACCTTGGAAATGTAGAGGGTCGTCTGGGTGAGATCGGTGTTGACCTTGTCGAAGCGTGCCTCTTCCCTGGACTCGGTGGCGAAGGCCCGGATCACCATCATGCCGGTGAGATTTTCACGTAACACCAGGTTGAGCCTGTCCACGAGCTTTTGGATTTTCTTGAACTTGGGCAGGGCGATGACGAACACCAGGCTTACGATGGAGAGGAGTATCCCCACCGCCAGGGCGATGATCCACCACATGGATGAAGCCTTGGAGGTAGCCCGGATGACTCCCCCGATGCCGATGATGGGGGCAAAGAAAAGCATCCGCAAGGCCATGTTGCTGACCATCTGGATCTGGGTGATGTCGTTGGTGGAACGGGTTATGAGGGAGGCGGTGGAAAACTTATCCATCTCGGCAGATGAAAAGTCCTGAACCTTGGAAAAAACCGCCCTGCGCAGATCCCTGGCCACCCCCGAAGCGGTCCGGGAGCCGAAATAACCCACCGTCACGGTGGCTGCAGCCGCCAGCACGGTAAGGGCGAGCATGATGCCGCCCATCTTGAGAATGTAAGCCGCCTGCCCCTGCCCTTCCCCGCCCTTCATGATGCCGATATCCACAATNNTTGGCCTGGATAAAGAGGAGGACGACCACCAAGAGGATATTCCCCAGATAGGGTTTGTAGTACTTTAGTATTTTGAGCATGATTGTGCCTGATCTAACATACGAAAAGCGCGCCTGCATGTCAAAGGAGGCGCCTTTTGTTTCTCTTGACCTACAGGCTCTCCAGGACCTTGTCGGCGTGGCCTGCGGGGGTAACCTTGGGAAAGACCTTGACCACGTTTCCTGTGCCGTCGATCACGAAGGTCGAGCGGATCACACCCATTACTTTCTTGCCGTACATGGTCTTTTCGCCATATGCCCCATAAGCCCGCAGCGTTTTCTTTTCAGGATCGGATAACAGCAGAAACGAAAGGGAATGCTTTCGGCGGAACTTGTCGTGGGAAGCGCTGGAGTCGGGGCTTATGCCGACAACCTTTACCCCTTTCGCGGCGAATTCCGGTCCTCGGTCCCTAAAACTGCAGGCTTCGACCGTGCAACCCGGGGTGTCGTCCCGGGGATAGAAATAGAGCACTAGGGTGCTCCCGGCAAAATCCTTCAGCGTCCATACCTTTCCATCCGCGTCGGCTAGGGAAAAATCGGGAGCTTTGGTGCCAACGTCGAGCATAAAAGAACCTCCTTCGAGCGAAGCATGTGCATTCCCACTATTCGCGTACTTTTCAATTCCTAAATGTAACAATTCTCCAGCCCCGGGTCACTGGGTAAAATAGAAACGCACAATTACGCAAAATAAATCGTGAAAACCGATGGCGCAAGCCTGGCAGAACCGCCTGTCAGAGCCCTCCCACCTTGCCCACGCAGGCTGGGATGGATACAATACGCGGTCATGGAATATTCCAAGCGTACGGTCACCTGTGGCCAGTTAAGAGCAGTTGATATCGGCAAATCTGTCGTCCTCAACGGTTGGGTTCATCGCAAGCGGGACCATGGAGGCATTTCCTTCATAAACTTAAGGGATCGCTACGGCATAACCCAGGTGGTAGTGGACGCGGATTCCCCTGCTGCCCTCCTGGCGACGGCAGCGGAGCTGAAGAGCGAGTACTGCGTCTCGGTGCGCGGCCTGGTGCGAAGCAGGCCTGAAACCATGATCAATCCTGACATGGAAACCGGAGCTATCGAGGTAGTCTGTCAGGATCTTGTCATCCTGTCCAAGTGCGAAGTCCTGCCCTTCCAGATCGACGAGCAGACCGACGCCAAGGAAGACACCAGACTAGCCTATCGTTACCTGGACCTGCGCTCCGCCTCTATGCAACGCAAAATACGGCTGCGCCATGAGGCGGCCTTCGCGGTGCGGGAATACATGGTCAGCCAGGGCTTTTACGAGATAGAAACCCCCACCTTCATTCGCTCCACCCCCGAGGGAGCCCGGGACTATCTCGTCCCCTCCAGGCTCTATCCGGGCAAGTTCTACGCCCTGCCCCAGTCGCCCCAGCTCTACAAGCAGATTCTCATGGTGTCGGGCTTCGACAAGTACTTCCAGCTGGCCCGCTGCTACCGCGACGAGGACGCCCGGGGCGACAGGCAACCCGAGTTCACCCAGATCGATATCGAAATGTCCTTCGTAAAGCGGGACGACGTGCTCGAGATGTGCGAAGGACTCATGGGCCACGTGTTCAAGAAGACCTTGGGCGTAACCTTGCCCGAACATTTCGTACGCCTGAGCTACGACGAGGCTATGGACCTCTACGGAAGCGACAAGCCGGACCTGAGGTTCGGTATGGCCATGCAAGATTTCAAGCCCTTTGTGGAGGCCGGCACTTTCCAGGCCTTCAAGGAAGCCATTGCTGCAGGCGGAACGGTCAAAGCCCTGGTGGTACCCGGCAAAGCCGATTATTCCCGCAAGCAGATCGAGGAACTTGAGGCCCAGGCAAAAGTCTACAAGGCCAAAGGCATGGCATGGATGAAGGTGGCCAAGGCTGCCGAAGGATCTGGCGCCACTGGGGAAGGCGGCTTCGCGCTGGAAGGCGGCGTATCCAAGTTCTTCACTGCGAATGTGGCCGAGATTGTCGCAGGCCTTGGAGCAAAACCAGGCGACCTTATCCTCCTGGTAGCCGACGCCAAAGCCAAGATCGCCTGCACAGCCCTGGGCGCGGTTCGTTCCAAACTGGGCCGCGATTTAGGCCTGTTGAACCCCAACGAGTTCAAGTTCGCCTGGATAGTAGACTTTCCTATGTTCGAATACAACGAGGAAGAGGGTCGCTGGGAAGCGGCCCACCATATGTTCACCATGCCCCNNTCAAGGGCGACCTCTACGACCTGGTCCTGAATGGCTACGAACTAGCCTCGGGCTCGATCCGAATCCACGATCCCGAACTCCAGCGACGGATTTTCAAGGTCGTCGGTTTTTCCGAAGAAGAAGCCCAACGCAAGTTCGGCTTCCTGGTGGAAGCCTTCAAGTACGGTCCCCCGCCTCACGGCGGCATAGCCCCCGGTTTCGACCGCCTGGTCATGCTCATGGCNNCTTCGCGGTGAGCCCCATGGACCAGAGCCCGAACGAGGTGGACGAGAAGCAGCTGCGCGAGGTTCATATAAGGATCGTTCCGAAGGAATAGGCTTTCGTTGACGGCAAGGCGGTCGCCCAACGCGAATTGCGCGTTCGCGATGCGCGGGGACCGCTTTGGCGCTGCAGATAGGCTTATGCTTGCTTTTTTAAGGCTTTCTTTTCCGCTTCTGCGCCTGCGCTAAGATATAACGAATCCAGCCCCAGTGCGATGAATTTGAATCCCTGCTCGGCCCTCCGGTTCGCCGCCGCCGCTCCCATGCAGAAAATGCCCGGAATTACGTGGGCGTTTAGCGACGCTTCGAGCAATTTCGCGATGACCGCTTCCACCTCTGGATGGCTTGGTTCGTCCATGTGGCCCATCGAACAGGCAAGGTCGAAAGGACCAACGAACAGCATGTCGACGCCCGGCACTTTCAATATCTCGTCGATTCGCGACACCGCATCGATATGCTCCGCCTGGAGCATCACCAATGTTTCAGCGTTGGCCGATTTTGCGTATTCGATCATGCTCAAGCCGTAAAGGCTCGCCCTGCCCGGACCCAAGCCGCGGACGCCCCGGGGAGGATACAGACAATTTTTGACCGCCCGTTCGGCTTCTTCTTTGGTATTGACCAGCGGAATCATGATTCCCTCGGCTCCAGCATCCAGCACGCGCTTGATGGTAGCCTGGTCGTTGCCAGGAACCCTCGCCAGGGCAGCGCAACCGCCGCGCTTGATCGAGGCAAAAAGATCCCCCGCCGTTTCCAGGTCGATCTGGCCGTGCTCCATATCCACCAGAATCCAGTCGAAGCCCTTGGAAGCCAGTATCTCCGACACGGCGACGCTGCCTATGCCCTGGAAAGG
>DFYR01000064.1:0-14537 GCA_002383375.1 Spirochaetaceae bacterium UBA4077 | reverse complement strand
CCGGACCTCCGGCGGGTTCACCGCGTCGACGCAATGCATGAAATCGAGTATACAGTCGCAGGCGAGGGAGTACATGATATTCTGCCCGTCCCGGCGGTCCGCCACCAAGCCCGCGTCGCGCAAGACGGCCAGGTGCTTGGAAACAGTGGATACGTCGGCGCCGATCTCTTTGGTGAGATCGCCCACGCAGGCTTCCGACTCTGAAAGCCGCATAACGATATACAGGCGCGAAGGATGGGCGAGCGCCTTGAATACCGCTACCCGGCGCCTGTGTATGGCTTTTTCCTGCCGGTTCATTCTATTGGTATCTTCGCCAGAAAAGTACTTCCTGTCAATGAAAGTTGCTTGACAGGGAAAATATATTTGGCAAAAATACCAATATATCGCGTTACAAGGTCCACCAGGAGCTTATATGTCCGAAAAGCGAATCGGGTTTTTCGCTAAATATCTCTCGTTCTGGGTTTTTCTCTGCATCGTGCTCGGTGTCGCCATAGGCTATTTCCTCCCGGGAGTGCCGGCATTCCTGGGCAGGTTCGAATACGCGAGAGTATCAATCCCTGTGGCGATTCTCATATGGCTCATGATTTATCCCATGATGCTCAAGGTGGATTTCACGAGCATCAAGAACGCGGGCAGGAAACCGAAAGGCCTGGCTGTGACGCTGGTGGTGAATTGGCTCATCAAACCGTTCACGATGTACGCTATCGCGTGGTTCTTCCTGAAGGTCGTATTCAAAGCGCTTATCCCGCCCTCGCTCGCCACGGAATACCTCGCCGGCGCCGTGCTCTTGGGAGCGGCGCCCTGTACGGCCATGGTCTTCGTCTGGTCGTACCTCTCCGACGGGGATCCGGGCTATACGGTCGTTCAGGTGGCCGTGAACGACCTGGTGATATTGGTCGCGTTCACACCGATCGTCGCCTTCCTGCTGGGAGTGAGCGATATCAGCGTACCCTGGGACACCTTGCTTTTCTCCGTTCTTCTCTTCGTCGTGATTCCCCTGGGCGCCGGGGCCCTCACCCGCTCGCGGCTGATCAGGAAGCGCGGCAAGGAATGGTTCGAAGGTGTATTTATCAAGAAGTTTGAGGGAATAACTGAGGGCGGGCTGCTTTTGACGCTCGTAATCCTATTCGCCTTCCAGGGCGAGACGATTCTCGACAATCCCCTCGCGATCGCGCTCATCGCGGTGCCTCTCGTCATTCAAACGTATTTTATCTTCGCGATCGGCTACGGCTGGGCCCGTGCGTGGAAAATTCCATACACAGTTGCAGCCCCTGCGGGAATGATCGGAGCCTCCAACTTTTTCGAACTGGCGGTGGCGGTGGCCATCAGCCTTTTCGGCCTTTCATCGGGGGCGGCCCTCGCGACGGTGGTGGGCGTGCTCACCGAGGTTCCCGTCATGCTCAGCCTCGTTCACATAGCCAAGAAAACAAGGCATTGGTTCCCGAATGAAGCCGCATGACCGACCATAAGGATGATAGCCATATCGAAATCGAAAAACGCGCAACGCTCAGAAACGCGATCCTGAAAAACTACGGCAGCGTCGCCAGAGCTGAGACTTCAGGTTGTTGCGGTTCGGAGGCTTCGTGCTGCGGCCAAGGGACTCGAGGTACGAACGGAAAAATGCTCGGATATTCCGAGGAAGAACTCGCCTCGGCGCCTTCGGGGGCGAATTTAGGACTAGGCTGCGGTAATCCCCAGGCCATCGCCCAGCTGAGGCCGGGTGAAAAAGTCCTCGATCTAGGTTCAGGCGCGGGATTCGACGCGTTCCTCGCGGCTCGCAAGGTTGGTGCGGAAGGTAAAGTCATCGGCGTGGATATGACGCCAGAGATGATCTCGAAAGCCCGCCGGAACGCGGAAAAAGGCTCTTACTCGAATGTCGAATTCCGACAGGGGGAAATCGAAAAACTTCCGGTCGAGGACGAATCCATCGACGTAATCATCTCCAATTGCGTCATCAACTTATCCACCGACAAGCCCCAAGTCTTTGCCGAGGTCTTTCGCGTTCTCGCGCCCGGCGGAAGGTTGGCCGTTTCCGATGTGGTGGCGACCGCCGCGCTTCCCGCACAGGTGAAGGACGATCCGCTACTCCTTTCAGCATGCATCGCCGGAGCCTCGACGGTGGACGAGCTCGAAAAAATGCTGCGCCAGGCCGGTTTCGCGGAAATAACTATCGAACCCAAGGATTCCAGCAAAGCCTTCATCAAAACCTGGGTTCCTGGTTCTAAGGCCGCAGATTATCTGGTTTCTGCGACGATCCGTGCTATAAAGCCGAGAGGTTGAGCGCCTAAGGTTTTCAGTCTGTCCGGGCTACGCCATCGCTCCGAATAAAAGCCCAACAGCGGTCGACAAGACCACGACAAGGCTGACATAGGTCAAGGTCTTTTTCCATCCCAGCTCTCCCGCTATGACCAGGATAGAGGGCAGCGAAAGGCTCGGGCCCGCCAGCAGCAAGGCCAATGCCGGCCCCTGTCCCATACCTGCACCCAGCAGTCCCTGGACGATGGGAATTTCCGTAAGGGTGGCGAAATACATGAGGGCTCCGGCAACCGAAGCGAAGAAGTTGGCGAATAAAGAATTGCCGCCCAAGAGCCCGGCGATCCATCCCGTTGGGATTAGCGCATCGTGCCCTGGTCTTCCCAGGAGAAAGCCGGCTACCAGAACGCCTGCGAACAAGAGGGGCAGGATCTGAAGCGCGAAATCCCTGGTAGCGATAACCCAATCCACCCGCTCCTCTTTGGTAAACCATTTGATGACGGTATAGGCTAATACAAGGGCGAAGGCTCCGGATATCCACCACTTGGCGGCATAAATAGCGTCCCACGTCGCGCTGCCGCCTTTGGAGTTCGCCCAATTCATGAAGACCAGGATACCGATCATGCTACCCATGTAGACTATCGTCTGCCCGAGGTTTCGGGGCGGCTTCTCCATGCTTCCCGAGAACATCCGCGCGTCAGCTGCCCGTTTGGCGTCGTCCTTGCGAAAAATCAGCGCCATGGCAAGTCCGATGAGAATGGAAAACAACACAGCGCCCAGCGCCCTCGCCAAGCCCAGCTTCCAGCCGAAAACCTTGGCTGAAAGCACAATGGCCAGGATATTGATAGCCGGGCCGGAATAGAGAAAAGCCACCGCAGGCCCCAACCCTGCGCCCTTTTTATAGATACCCTTGAAAATAGGCAGAACCGTGCAGGAACAAACAGCCAGTATGGCGCCGGAAACCGAAGCCACCCCATACGCGGTCATGCGTTTTGCATCGGGGCCAAGATAACGCATCACAGCCTGCTGGTCCAGGAATACCGTGATCGCGCCTGCGATAAACATGGCGGGAACGAGACACAGCAATACATGCTCCCGTGCGTACTCGCCGAGCATGAGAAACGCTTCGTTTAGCGCCCCAGTTATCCTGGGCGCATCGAAGGGAATAAAGTACGCAGCGATGAAAACGCCTGCTAAAACCAGGAGCTTTTTATTCGGGCTCCATTCTTTAACGCTCATTCCCTAGCCTCGCTCCTGAAACAGCATATATTACTTTCCACCCTTGAGGATTTCGCTGATCTGCTCCACCGAAAGCACCCGACCAGAGCTTTTCACCATCCCGTCGATTGCCAAAGCAGGGGTCATCATGACACCCATCTCCATGATGGCGTCTATAGAGGTTATCTTTTCCACTTCTGCGGCTATACCAGAAGCAGCAATAGCCTGGCGAGCGTGTTCCTCGAGGAGTCTACACTTAGGGCATCCGGTACCTAAGATTTGTACCTTCATATATCACTCCTTATGTGAATTTCTACTCACATAAATACATCGATTTACACTTTTTGTCAATATAAATCCTTCTTTCAGGCGCGTTTTAGCACTTGCGTTTGAAAATCCTTTCAATTAGAAAAGGAGCCTTGAGACGAGCTCAATCTCTCCTTATCCTCAACTCAGTCCAAAGCCAGATGGTCGAGGTGATAATTGACCTTGCAACACAAGAGCGCTACTGTGTGAATAATGAGTGACATAATCGATCCCGCCCAATTACAGCGGGAAGCAGCTATTTTCAAAGCCCTTTCCAGCGAGGCTAGGCTGGCGGTTATCTATGCGCTCAAGGACGGTGAGAAAAGTGTAGGCGAGCTTGTGGATATGCTCAGGCTGCTGGAGTGCGCCTGCTCGGTGGAGCGAACCAATATTTCCAAACACCTGGCGGTGCTCAAGGAAGCGGGCATCGTAGCCTGTAGGGACGAGGGTTTAAAACGCATCTACAGCCTGGAGCTCCCCTGCCTGGCCTCGATATTCGAATGCGTGGGGAAGGCACTGGATTCGCCCGATGCTAACGCATGCATAGAGCCCTGGGGATGCTACAGCGGCACTGACTGAAAAGCTGAGGAATAAAACTGGAATGATGGTGCCAGAAAGTGCTTTAGCCGTTCGGGCGACGCCAGGACGCGCTGGTGCTGGAGCCATCCGCTCTTCTAGACTGCTTCCTCGATAACCTTCCAGCGGCCTTCTGCGTATTTAAAGCGTTCAGCTTTCATGTCTAGGACTCTACCGTCCTCGCCGGCCATTTTTACCATGGAACTGAGGGCGTTTACCTCGACAACCTTGAACAGGGTTCCGTCATAGGTAAACTTAACTCCTTCCTGGGGCAGTTCGCGCCGGGCATCTTTATAGAATTGATGTTCGTAGCTCAGACAGCAGAGAAGGCGGCCGCAAGGCCCGGAGATCTTCAGGGAATTGAGGGAAAGGTTCTGGTCCTTGGCCATTTTAATGGATACTGGATTGAGCCGGTCCGAAACCCCATGACAGCAGAGCACTCTGCCACAGACCCCGCAGCCCCCGGTTACCCGCGCCTCATCCCGTACGCCGATCTGCCTCAGCTCAATCCGCATCTTGAACACCGAGACCAGATCCTTGACCAGCTCGCGGAAATCCACCCTGGATTCAGCGGTAAAATAGAAAAGAATTTTAGGTTCATCCAACAAATAATGGGCTGAAACCAGTTTCATGGGCAGGTTGCGNNCGCGCCCAGATCTTGTCCCTGCAGAGCACATAGGCCTGCTGCTCTTTTTCCCTGTTTTCATTCAGCCTGCGCAGATCGTCTATGCCCGCCGGCCGTTCGATCACCACAAGCTCGTCGGGATTTATCGATGCCTTATCGAGGACAATTCCCTGAATCTCCACAATATCTTTGCCGTACTTTGTGGGAGCGACAGCCAGGGAGCGAATGGGTATGTGCTGTTCGGTGGATAGAAGTGCCCCAGGAGCTGCTGTAGGTGCTGAGGGAGAGGCTTCAGGCCCCGGGCTAACCTCGTGCTCCTGTGCGGGTTCAGCTTCAAGCTTGCTTACGGAGGTATCCGTTACAGGCTGCTCCCCCTCCGCAGGATGTGCCGGATGGGCGGCTCCCTGAACGATAGGACCTTCCAGCAGCAGCTCCAGTTCTGCCTGGCTGCGAAAACGCGGCCAGTCGCTGCCTACGTGAACGTAGTATCCAAAGGATGTTTCCGATGAGTGAAGAGTTTTTAGCCTGTAAATAGGGTCAGGAGTATCATCAGCAGAAGTAAGCCGGCCTTTGGTTGGTTCAGGCGTCGTTTCTGCAGAGGCGGCTTGTATATCATCTGAAAGATCGACCTGTTCGGGCTGGTCGGTCAGTATATCGGACATGGCGAAACTCCTCGTAGTAAAGCCTTCAGCCTGGCGACAATGACAGACTGGGCTTGTCGTTATAGTATCATGAACAAAGAAGAATGGAAACATCGAAGAGCCGGAGACGACAAGGCAGCTGTCCGTGTTTCTCCTAACAACGCAGTCTCTGGTTGCATGTTCGAGTCAGTCTTGAACTTGATTGGGGGTGTTGAAGACATCGCCCTCGAAGAGCGCCCCTTGCTCCAGCGAAAAGACAGGACTGAACAGCTTGGCCTTTACCCTGGCTGTCCTGGTTAGCCTGATGCTTTTTTCAGCTTCGATGCTGCCCACAAGTATACCTGCCACCACAACTTCCCTGGCTTTTATAGCAGCTTCCACCCTGGCCTCTTCGGCGATGACCAGGCTTCCATCCACGGAAATCCTTCCCTTTGCCCTTCCTTCGATCCTTAGTAAACCGGAGCAGGAATAATCACCTTCGAGAAATGAATTGGAACTAAAAACGGATTCGGCGCCTTTCTTCATCATTTTACCGCTTTTCGCACATTGAGAAAGCGCAAAGGATCGATAATCGATGTGCCCAGGTGCACCTCATAGTGCAGATGGGGACCGGTGGACTTGCCTGTGTTGCCCAAGGTTCCTACAACCTGGCCCTGGGCCACCTGCTGGCCTTTTTTCACGCGGATAGACCTGAGGTGGGCATAGCGGGTGATAAAACCATGACTGTGCTGGATTGTGACGCTGTTCCCCAGCTCGGCGGTGTAACTAGCGTCGATTATTTTTCCATCGGCGGTGGCCAGGATAGGATCCCCAGAACGATAGGTTGAAATATCGATACCTGTATGTAAATACCACTGACCTGCGGAAAATGGGTATTCATTCTGGCCGAAATACATGGAGATATGCCCAATCCCGCCCTGGATTGGCCAGGTATTGGGTATTTCGGACAGTATGTCCTTCTGCGCAGCGACAGTGTTTGTTATTCGATCCAGGCTGGGAAGGGCGGAGTCCAAGTAGGCCGACAATGCCTTGAGACGTTCGACTTCTCTGAATGCCATGCCCCCTGTGGCAGGCATGGAGAGCATACTGGCCAATCCAGCGGCTTTTAAGGCTTGCTCAACCGGTATGGCCGATTGTTTAAGGTTCGCCGATGCTCCCGCGGTAAGCAATTCCGCCAGTTTCGATTCGAACCTGAGTGCCGAGCCCATCAGGATTTCGGCACTATCCCGCAGTTCATCCACTGCGGCACGGGCTTCCTCAGCGCGACCTTGGGCTATGCGTAACTGGATTCGAGCCGCTGTATAGCGTGTGGTGGCGAAGAGAGAAAATCCCAATAGCGCGATAAAAAACAAACTCGCTAGGCCCAATAGAAATCGGCTGATCCCGAAGCGCCGGGAACGGGCTTCGGAATGAGGTATGAAGACGATAGTAGTTTTTGCGCCCAGCCAGGCGACTACCCGCCGGGGAATCGATACGAAGCCGCCGAAAAATGCCTTGGTCCCGGCCACAAGTTTTACGTAGAAGAGTTTTTCTCGTTTTTTGTAGCTTCGCAGGCCCTCGGGCAAAGGTTGCTCCTTTCTTAGTTCCTCGAACCTTGTTGTAGCATCGGGTTCGCGATCCTGTCAAAGGTATGCAAGGGGACGAAGATTTCTTCAACGAAGCAGATCCCAAATCCTTAATCCAGACCAATAGGAAGGTTAATCGTGAAAATACCTTTATCAACAGGGAAAAATTTAGTACATTTTCACTATTCACTCCACATCCAAACCAATAGAGACGAGGTATTCATATGTCGACCTATGCTTTCAAGACCGAAGTGAGCCAGTTGCTGGAGCTCATCACCCATTCGCTGTATTCCCAAAAGGAAATCTTCCTGCGGGAGCTAGTTTCCAATGCATCGGACGCCATCGATAAGCTCCGCTACCTGTCCATCTCTGACGACGCTTATAAGGCGATCAACCTGGAGCCCAAGATCAGTGTGTATGTAGATGACAAGGCCAAGACCATTGTCGTCTCGGACAATGGGGTGGGCATGAACGAGGAGGAGCTGGCTGAAAACCTGGGAACCATTGCCCGCTCGGGTACCAAGAGCTTTTTGGAAAAACTCTCCGATTCTGATCGCAAGAATTCCAACCTCATCGGCCAGTTCGGTGTGGGGTTCTATTCGGTATTCATGATCGCCGACAAGGTGGAAGTGATAAGCCGTAAGGCCGGGACGGACAAGGCCTATTGCTGGTCCAGCACGGGCAAGGGCGAGTTCAGCATTGACGCATCGATTCGGGAAGGTTTTGGCACGGATGTTAAGATTTTTGTGAACAGCGAGGGCGAAGAGTACCTATCCCGCTGGTCCCTGGACAGCCTGTTGCGCAAGTATTCCAATCACATCGCCTATCCCATACATCTGATCTCCCAGGAGCCAAAATATGACGATAAGGGCAAGGAAAAAGGCCGGGAGTTCAAGGACGAGCAGATAAATACGGCCAGCGCCCTCTGGAGGCGCCCCAAGAACGAATTGCAGGACAAGGACTATATCGATTTTTACAAATCCTTCGCTGCCGAGGACGAAGAGCCTCTGTTCTGGATCCACACCAAGGCCGAGGGAACCATCGAATACAATTCCCTCTTCTATGTGCCCTCGAAGGTTCCGGGGGACATTTACTATCCCCTGGCCCAGCAGGGGGTGAAGCTCTACATCAAACGGGTTTTCATCACGGACAAGGAAGCGAATGTCCTGCCCCAGTATTTCCGTTTCGTGCGGGGCGTCATCGATTCCGACGATCTGCCGCTCAATGTGAGCCGGGAGATCCTTCAGCAGAACCGGGTGATGACCACTATTCAGCAGGCCTCCCTGAAGAAAATCTTCTCCGAACTCGAATCCCTGGCCAAGAATAATCCGGAAAAATTCGCGAAGTTCACCGAGCTTTTCAACACCCAGATCAAGGAAGGTCTGGCTTCGGACTGGCAGAACCAGAAGACTCTGCTGGGCTTGGTGCGCTACAAGAGCACGGGTGCCGAGGGTTGGACAAGCCTGGAGGATTACAAGAACCGGGCGGGGGACAGAAAGACTATCTACTACATCACCGGCAACAGCGAAGAGCGCCTGCGGGCCAGCCCCCTGCTGGAAGCCTTCGCGGCGCGGGGCCTGGAAGTGCTGATCGGCTCGGACGAAATCGACGAACTGGTATTCGCCAGCCTTGGTCAGTACGAGGGAATGAATTTCAAGAGCGTCAATCATTCCGATGCCGACGAGGACCTGGGCAAGGATACGGCCGCTGGCACTGGGGACGAAGAAGGCGGCAAGAAAGCGGTGGAAGCAGCCAAGCGGATCCTGGGCGACAGGGTCAAGGATGTGCGGCTCTCTAAGCGCCTGTCCAAGAGTCCTTCCTGCGTGGTCATGGACAAGGACGATCCAACGCTCCAGTACCGAGAGCTTATGATGCGCATTTCCAACACCGAGATGCCCGAGCCGACACCTATACTTGAACTCAATCCCGGTCACGCGCTGGTGAAGAAGCTGGCCGATCTGGAGGCCAAGCGCGGCGCCGAGACGAAGGACGAAACTCTCGACCAGGACGCCGAGGATATTGCCCACATTTTACTGGACCAAGCCCTGCTGGCCGAGGGGCAAAAGTTCGTGAAGCCAGCGGACTTCATCCAGCGCCTGAACCGGCAGCTGGCGAAATGACGATTGACTGTGTGGTGACCGAGCGGCGGCGCGGTGTGGCACGCATTGTAACGCGATCGCTCCTAGCGTGCGCCTTGGCGCAAGACGCCACGGCGGCGCTGGGTGCCTGGTGCATTGTAGCGTGCCCCGCGCCGCGCCCCCCGAGGGAAGCTTGATGGCCGGCTACGAAAAGCCCGACTTCTGGACCCTCAAAGCCAAGAAGGAAGGCTACCCTGCCCGGAGTGTCTATAAGCTGGAAGAGATCGTCGCAAAGTTCGGTTTGATAAAAACGACAGGATCACAGGATCAGACAGCAGGAAAGGCAGGACCGAAGATCCTCGACATCGGGGCCGCCCCCGGTTCGTGGAGCCTTTGGCTCCTTCGCAAGCTCGCCGGGCGCGGCTTCCTTGTCGCCGTGGATATCCAGGACCTGGGCATCTCGCCGTCAGACCCAAACTTCAGCTTTATAAAAGGTTCTATCCTGGACGAGGAGATCCGCGCCCGGCTCCGGGAAGCCGGCCCCTACTCCCTGGTTGTCTCCGATGCCGCCCCGTCCACCACGGGCAACAGGCTCGTGGACCAGGCCCGGTCCGAGGAACTCGTCGAGTCCGTGATGGACCTCGCCCTCCACGTCTTGGCCCCGGGCGGCTCCCTGGTCATGAAAATATTCCAGTCTGGCGAGGAAAAGCGCCTGATTAGCCAGCTCAAGACCCATTTCTCTCAAGCCAGGGCATATAAGCCCGAGGCATGCAGGGCTCAATCCTTCGAGACGTATTTGGTCGCCATGGGCTATCAGGCGAAATAATTAGATTACTGCTGAATAACAGGATTGGCCAGGAATTCTAGTACATCCTGCTTGGACGGCTTTTTTGCAATAAAACGGGAAAACTCGGGCAGCTCTGCAAGTCTCGCCAGCTCGGAAAGGGTCACCAAATGGTCCTTCGTATCAGCGGATAGCACTAAGAATAGACAATTTACAGGTTTGCCATCCAACGCGCTCCATTCGACGGGCTGGTCCAGGTACGCGATGGCGAGGCAAGCGGATTCTTTGTCCTGGTAGCAGAACTTGCGCGGATGGGGAATGGCATAGCCTGAGCCTATCGCCGTAGAGCCAAGCTCTTCTCGCTCCACAAGGCTTTTGAGCAATGCTTCCTTGTCGATGCATTTGATCGGACGGAGCACCTTGACCAAAGAACTAATAACTTCTGGGCTGCTTGAACCCCGTATATTGAAGTATACGTCTCCCCGCTCGAGCATGATCGACAAGGTCAAGAATGGTTCCATACCCTTAAGGCTCCTTTTTCACAAATCCTCAGAAAAGCCTTTTATTCACTTTAAACGATAACCCAGCCAAAAAAAAGGCCGCCCCGACGGGGCGGCCTATAAAAACTCTCGCTAAGTCCTAGATCAGATTAGAGGCTGACCTTGGCGGCGGCGACGAGGGTGCCGAAGTTGCCGGCGAGAAGGTCCACATCACCATCATTATAGGTGAGGGTAAGGGTGGTGTTGGCGATGGAGGTGTTCTTAAGCTGGACATAGGGAACGAGCGAACCCTTGCCAGTGAAGTCATTGGTGTATTCAGCGTAGACGTACAGAGTGGTAGCATCGGCGACGGTGTAGGTGTAGCCGGCATAGACTCCGAAGTCATAGGCGATACCGGTGAGGGGATTGTCGATTCCGAACCAGACGCCAGCTTCGACGGGGTCGACGGCGTAGTCAAAGCCGACATCGGCTTCGAGATCGTCATCTCCAGTGCTGTAGTAGGCATCGGCGAAGGCATCGAGGCCTTCCATCACGGCGTAGTCGACTTCGAGGAGGGCATCGGCGTCGAATCCGCCGAGGACTAAGATGTCACTATTGAGGGCGACGACGAGGGGGGCAGCGGAGTACTTAACGCCGGCGGTGAATCCGAGTTCCTTGTCGGCATCCAGAACGTCATAGGCGGCGGCGCCTGTCACAGTGAGGGCATCGCTGACCTTGTAGCTCAGGTTGGTTCCGAAGGCATACTCGTTTGAAGCATTGGCAGTCCAGTCACCCTTGGAAGCGGCGGTTACGCCAAAGCCCAGGGCTCCGGAAGCATAGGAAACGGTGGTGCCGGCGGTGTCGGCATCAAGAGCGACCGCGACGTCGCCAGAGTAGAGAGCGTCGGCGTTGGCGAAATCGAAGCTGTTCTTGCTGGATACGCTAACTTTCCATGTGCCGTTGGTTATGAAAGCGGTAAGGGTAGCGTACTCGCCGGAATCCCTAACACCGTCTGAATCTATATCGTTCCAATCGGTGAAGGTAACGGCATTAGTAGTGGGTGTTGCTCCAAAAGCCAGCTGGTCATCGCTGAGGACGAACCAGAGATTGGCAACGGAGATGTCTCCCCACCAGCCCTTGTCGCCTTTCTTGGCGGTCGCGCCGGTGAAAGCGAAGGGCACCTTGAAGGTGAGGGTGCTGGCATTTTTAAATCCGGTGTAGCCAGTGTCGAAGTCCACGCCCCAGCTGAGGGTGGAATTAGCCGTAAGCGCCGGGGTCTGCGCAGAGACGGCGCCGATCGCGGCAAGAGCGAGAAGCAGGACGATAAGCTTCTTCATGAGAAGTCCTCCTTGCAAATTCGAAGGGGGCCGCGCCGACGGCTCGGGTATCCCCTTTTCTAAGTTCTGTTAGAGTATATATCGGCCATTTTTTTCATGTCAAGCACATATTCTTTCGGTTTTTCGCCTCAAAGAAGGGCTGATTTCCGTTTTTTCCGACTAAATATTCATATCTTTTTTCCGATTAGGATTTACACCTCCGACAGCTCGGCGGAAAATCGTCTCCTGCGCTTCTCTTTTGTATGGAAGAGATCACAATTCAATAGCGGAGGCATAATATCGAATCAGCCCAATTTTCTGGCTTAAAACATCATATTCGATCTTTTCGGCGGCGGTCTCTTCCACCGACAGGTCGATTCTCGCCATCACCAAGTTTTCCTCGCTGCTGAAACCTCCCGAGTAAAGTGCCTGGGCTTTTTCGGCATTTTCCCTGGCTTCTTCCACGTCCAGGGCTTGTATCTGCCCGTCCAGCTCTAAGTTGCTTATTGCCACTTGAATATCCTTCAATCCCTTAGAAAGGCTTTTCTGGGCTTCGGCGAGCTTGATTTCGTAGATTGCCGGGTACTCCCGGCGCTTTTCAGCCTCGAGGGCGCTCTTTCCCTTGTTGAGCACATCATAGGAAAGAGAGAGTGAAATTCCCCAGCCTAGAGCCTTCTTATCGATATCGTAGGAAATGGAAGCGCTGAGGCCGGGATTGGGCAGNNAACGGACAGGCTGTCCACCGCCTGGCTTTCATCGATTCCTCTCAGCCATTCGCCTTGAAGCGCCATCAAGTCTCGATAGAGCGGCTCCACTAAGTCCCTCACCTCTGCTGGAATGTTCTCGAGGGCGTTGTTCGCGGCGATCAAGGACTTGCGCGCGCTCAGGATGCGTCGTTCTAGTTCCCGAAGCGATGCCGGATCCACGGTCGCTGTTTTAACTCGTTCCAGGACCTGCAGGTTTTTAGTGTTGTTCTCCAACAGGCTGCTGTAGTAGCGTGCGTCTAAAATCTCCTTCGCCAGGCTTGTCACTGTATTTATTTCGATAGTTCGCAGCGACGACCTGGCGTTGAGCACGGCCGCCTCGGCGTCCAGCCGGGACGCCGCGCTCTCGGTAAAAAGCTTTCTGCTATAGGTAAGCGAGGGATCGCTCAAGGCGAAATCCCCCTGGGGAGTCAGGGTAAAACCGGTTTTAAGCGACAAATTGCCGCCCAGCAGATTTTCCATCCCCAGGGTTGAACTCAAGCCCAAGCCGCCGAAGCCATTGCTGGTATAGCTCAGGGCTCCGCCGGTTCCGGAAGCGATGGAGAATAGGGGCAGGTAGGGCTTGGCGTACTGATCCAGGGCGATCTGGGCAGACTTTAGTGACAATCGCGCCTCCCGATAGGCGGCAGAGGATTCAAGTCTCCGGGTATACAGTTCTTGCCATGCTCCCTGGGCTTCTGGCTGGCTTGCCACCTGGGCTCCGGCCAGGCGTGGCGAAAGCAGGCAAAGCATGCAGACCCCGCAGAGGGCTAAAAGGGTTCGTCTCATCGTCAGATCTCCAGTGGATTCTCTCCCAGGGCGCTACGGTAGGAGCCTATGGACTTCAGGTAGTTCTTTTCAGCCGTGAGCAAATTTTTATGGGCGGTTATCAACGCGATTCTCCGCAGGTTTTTGTCGCTCTGGGAGATTATTCCCTTTTCGTACTGTCGAAGGCCGTCGTTATATGCGCTTTCCTTGAGCGCATACTCGGCCGAGCGGATCTGAAGCAGGTTTTGCTGGTTCTTGAGGCTGTTTACGCTGCTTTCGAAGGCTCGCCGGGAATCGCTTTCGGCGTTGGCCAGACTCACCTTGGCCTTCAGGCTTTCGGTTTCCTGGATTCGGCGATCGTAGGCGGAAGCATTGGCCGCCAAGGAAGCAGACTTGATGCCCTGAATTGTATCCGCCACCTGAGCCACCTGGAGGCTCGTGTCGGAAGCCAGCCATTCCTCCACGCCTGCGGAAGTCTTGAAATCAGGCACATCTGGAAGGAGGGAGGGAGCCCACTCCATCCCGGTCGTCGCGAGGAAGATGCGCTTAGAATCCTCCAGGGTCCATAGAGCCAGCTCGTTGTTATTCGCCTGGGTTTTGTAGGCGATTTCGATTTCCTTATAAACCTCTTCGGAAATCAGCCCGCTGGCAAACCGAGTATCGGCCGACTGCCTGTCCACCGACGTGTTTTGCATGCTTAAGGACGAGGCTTCCTTGTCCAGTTCCGCGGTGGCGACCGCGAAGGCAGCGTCGATCACCTCGTTGTAAAAATTCAACACCGACCTTCGATAGGAAGCGAGGGCGGAAATATAGCTCGATTGAGCCTGGAGCCTGTCCAGCTCGACCTTGGCTTCTATATCGCCCTTGGTCTTGCGCAGCCGGGCGAGCTCGAGATCCAGGCTGAACACAGCATAATCCTGGTTATTGGCGCTGGCCGCCGCGAAAAGCCCCTTTAATGAATCGGCCGCCGCAGGAATCGCCAGCGCGATGAGCGACACCGCCATAAAAAGCATCGTGACCTTTTTCTGAATTCTCATACCTAGCTCCTATCGCTTTCTATTTTTGAGCCTTCCCCGCATCGGCTTCCGACGTAAGGGGCTGAAAGACAAATTGAAACAGCTTGATCCCCTCGTTGGGGAATTCTTTTTTCACCGACGCTACTGCCTGGGCTATGCTCCGGGCCTC
>DFYR01000026.1:20286-23887 GCA_002383375.1 Spirochaetaceae bacterium UBA4077 | reverse complement strand
CGGGGTTGGGAGTGATCATGGGGGCCGGGGCCTTGCTGGGCGGCCCCGGGGCCCGGGCGGCCGCCGCCGCTCGCCAGACCCGGATCGACAAGGCCAGCGCCGAACGCATCGCCGCGACGAAGACCCTGCGCGACAAGCTCGCCCGCCTTCGCCTGAGCCCAGGCCCCGTGGCCGACGCCCTCCAGCTGGTACTCCTCTCCTCGGGCGAGTATCTGGAGGCCTGCGTCCGGGAGAAAAAGCACGATCCCCTGGCGACGGATGCCTTGAGCGAAGCTATCGAGCTCCTGGATATCTATCTCAAGGAAAAGGACGAGGCGGCCACCGAACGCCGATTCGGCCTCAAGGACGCCGATCCCTTCGCCGACTCCGAATCCAGGATCGTCGCCGCCCTGTCAGAAAAGGCGTCCGTCCTGCGGGAGCGCAGGATCCAGATCGACGGGGGCCTCGCCGCCGCCGGCCTCATGGCGGTCAAGGAGGATTTGCGATGAAGCGATATGCCAGGAAAGGCATTGCGGCCTTGGTCCTTTTTTTCGCCGCCCTCGGAGCCTGGGCGTTGGATGCCTCCCTCGACTCGACGGACATCACTGTCGTTCTTCGCGCAGACGGCAAGGCCGATATCTACTACAGCCTGGAGTGGAAGGCCTCGGGTGGCCAAATGCACGGTTTCTACTTCCAGGGAGAAGCTTTCAAACCTGTATGGAATGCCGAAGGCTGTTTCGCGGAGGTCAACGGAATTAAGCGCTTGCCCCTGGCTATAAAGGATCTGGGCTCGGGAAAGTATGACGTAGTGCTGGCCGATGGGGAAGGCTTCTCGGGCAGGGCTTTCTATCATCTGAATTACGCAGGGGATTTCGCGGCTGCCGGCCTCATCGGCGCTACCGCGAGCCCTGAACAGGGCGAACTCGTTTACTTCGACTGGGCGCCGGTCGAATGGGACCAGGATTTGCTATCCCGCACCGTACGCTTAGTGCTGCCCGTAAAGGTTGGAGGAGAGACGCTGTCGCCCGCCGAGCGCGAAGCGGTTCCCCTTAAGACCGAACCCTGGGTGAACGATGAGAACAAGATCGATTACTACGGCTCACCGGGCTCGGATGGGGCCTATTACCTGAGCTTGAGGTTTTTCCAGGAGAATCTTTCCGCAGGAAGGTCGCAGCGGATTGCCCTGTATTTCCCGACCGGCTACTTGCCCCTCACCGTGGCTCTGCCTCAAGGCGGCGGCCCGAGCCCCGCTTATTCGGACAAGACACAAAGCCCCGAAGATTCGCAGGCCGACTTTTGGCTCACCACCCCCCTGGCCTTGGCCGTCGGAGCCGCGTTGATCGCCCTGGCCATGGCGTTGTATTACGCGAACCTGCGCCGTTACGGGGCTCGGGCCGCCCTGGTCAAGCAAATAGCCTGGGCCGGGGACTCCTGGCTTCCGCCCAAGCTATTCGCCGGAACCTATCAAGTTCCGGGCAAGGTGGCGAAGGATCTGCACCCCGCCGAGGTCGCCCTCCTTTTCGAACTGCCCCTCTCAAGGGTGGTGGCCCTCATGATAGAGGGATTGCAGGCCAAAGGTATCGTGAGCCTTGTCAGCGAAGACCCCCTGCAAATTTCCATAACCAGCGCCAATTCCGGCGAGGCGCTGGAAGAAAAATTCCTGGCCTGTTTCGACTCCGAAGGCCGGCCGCTTTCCGGGCTTCTCGCGGATTTTTTCGAAGCCCTTATAAAGGATTTACAAGAAAAACTCTGGGATTGCGACATGGAAGCCACCAAGACCTACTACCGAGAGCTGCTCTCGGAGGCCGAAAGGATGGAGGCCGAGACAGAGATCAGCAATGCGGAAGCCGAAGCCCGCAGGGCGGCATGGAGAGCCGCCCACCCCCATTGGCTGTACTGGCACTCTTACTGCTATCTCCACGCCCATCCGGCCAGGTACGGGCGAATGGGCCTCCAGGAGGTTTTTTCAGCCAACTACGGCGAGTTCATGCGTTCCGCTTCCTGCTTTTCCGGTTGTTTCAGCCCGGTCCAGGGGGAGGCGGGAGCCTGCGTCTCAGCCTGCCACAACGCCTGTCACGACGCATGCCATTCCGCATGCCATTCGGCCTGTCATTCCGCATGCCATTCAGCCTGCCACTCCGCCTGCGTATCCGGGGGCGCGCATTGAGACNNATCGCCCGGCCCGAGGACGAGGTTCTCATCCTCCCGCCCAACCTGGTCTACAAGACCAACAGGACCGGGCTCGCGCTGCTGGACGCCCTGGACAAGGGAATTAAGCTGGAGCGCCTGCCTGGGATGGACGAGGCTAGGCTCAAGGACGTGGAACGTTTTCTGCTGGACATAAAAGCACTCTGCGAGGGCAGAGAAGTTCCAGCCGAAAAAATCGCCTACGACTTCAATTTCAGCCGCCTGCCCATCCTGGGCGAAATAGCCCTGACCTATCGCTGTAACAACACCTGCCAATTCTGCTACGCGGGCTGCGGTGCGGCTGGCTGCGGCTCCGCTAGCCATGGCGCATCTAGCTGCGGCTCGGCGGGATCCCCCGATTCTGCCGGCCCCTGCGGTCCAAGTCATACCATTTCAAAGTCGGCCGTGCCGGTCACTGCCGCGTCCCGGGCCGGCGGCCGCGGCGAGATGTCCACGCAGGACGTGGAGAGGATCATCGATATCTTCGCTCTCAAGGCTAAGATTCCCTTTTTCTCCTTCACCGGAGGGGAGCCCCTGCTACGCGAGGACCTGGAGCATCTTATTGAGTATGCCGGCAGAAAGCGGCTACGGGTGAACCTGATAAGCAACGGCACCCTTATAAGCCATGAAAGGGCGAAGGCATTGCTCCGCGCGGGCCTCACGACGGCCCAGATCAGCCTCGAGAGCCCCGACGAGGAGCTTCACGACAGCCTCTGCGGCGTCCGGGGCGCGTTCAAGCGAACTCTGGCGGGCATAAAGGCGCTCCAGGAAGCGGGGATCAGGGTACAGACCAACTCCACCCTCACGTTGCTGAACAGGGATAGTCTTCTCCGCATGCCCGCCTTCCTGGCTTCGATTGGGATCGAACGTTTTTCCATGAATCTCTACATTCCGGCGGCGAGAATCGAGAAGGCTGCTGAGCTTCTGGTTCCCTATTCGGAAGCAGGTGCATTCGTCGATTCAATCAGGAAAGCCGCGGCTGCGGCGGGCAGGATTTTCTACTGGTATTCCCCCACGCCGCTCTGCATCTATAACCCTATAGCCAGAGGCCTGGGAAACAAGAGCTGCGCCGCCGCCGACGGCCTCATCCACGTGAATCCCTCAGGCGACGTGTTGCCCTGCTCTTCCTACGCAGAGAGCCTGGGCAATCTCCTCGCCCAGGACTTCGAGGATATATGGTTTTCCGCCCGGGCGGGGCATTTCAAGCAGAAACGCTACGCCCCCAAAGCCTGTCGCAGTTGTTCTTCCTTCGTCGCCTGCCAGGCCGCCTGCCCCCTGTACTGGGACTATGCGGGTTATGGCGAGTTGAGACGAGCGGGCTGGGCTGGCGCTTCAGCGCTCGAGGTTGGAGCGAAAACGAGAACTGCCGGTAGCGATGCCAGCCAGCCGAGTGTTGAATTAGGCGCGGCAGATTCCTGGCAGAAGTCGATAGTAG
>DFYR01000026.1:0-20211 GCA_002383375.1 Spirochaetaceae bacterium UBA4077 | reverse complement strand
TGGGCTTAAAACCCATCAGCAACAAGCCTTCCGACAAGGGGCTCGAGGAGTGGCGACCCGTGTCCATGAGCGAGGTGGACCGCCTGGCCGATACCCTGCGGCAATCCAAGAAGCTCCTGACGTCCACAGCCCTGGGTACTGCCGGCAGGATTCTTTTCCCCATAGCCGCGGCATTCGCGATCTTCATACTGGCGTCTTTCCAGCCCCGCTATGCAATTCTCGCAGCCGACGCCTTTCTCTTCCTCGTACCCGCTGTCTACTTCGGCAGACTCAAAGCCTTCGTCCCCAAGCTACTCTCCCTAAAAATGCCTTGTTTTCAAGCTCTTTTGGCCCAGGACCTTCCCAAAGGCTTAGTCCTCACCCCCTACCTTCGCTTCGACAAGGACGCCGCCGGCCTTGACGTGCCCGAGGACATGAGATTGCTGCTGGAGCCTGTCCGGAAAAACGATGATTTTGTGGGGATCCAGTTCCAGGCTGCGGTGAACAAGGGTCCTTCCGGCGAAGTGCCTTACATGTACGCGGTGTTTCTCACCAGGGGTAGGGGAGACTCTTTCTCGAGGCTTGAGCGGATCAGTCCTCGCGGCTACGAAGTGGAGTCCGGCGGCGAGGGGGACTACGGGAGTATCGTCCTCAGGCAGAAGACCTCAGGCACCGGCTACGCCACGAAGCCCTCGGACTGCGCCGCTCTCTGGGACCTGGTCCTGGAAGTTCTTAACTCCAGGCTTTCCCTCGCTTGAACAGCCGCGGCTAGGGGCGATCGGAAGCCTAAAAACTGCCGATACTCTAAGGGTAAAAGGAGATCGGTATGATTCCCGAAAAAGAACCTTATTCCAAAATTTCGGTCAAAGACGCCTATAGCCTCCAGAACGCCGGAGGCCTGGTCTTCGTCTGCACCAAAGGCGCCGACGGACGTTACGACCTGGCCCCCTTGGCCTGGTGCTGTCCGGCGGATTACGAACCGGTTTCCAAGTTCATCGCCGTTCTGGATACTGGGCATAAGACCTGGGCTGATATCTTGGAAACCAGGCGATTCGCCCTGGCATTCCCTTCCATTAGACAGAAGGAGCTGGTGGAGCGCTGCGGTTCGGTATCGGGATTCAAGGCGGACAAATACAAATCCTTTTCGATCCCTTTCATCCAGGGAAAGGCGCTTGACGTGAGGATCCCTGAAGGAGTGGCGGGCTGGGTGGAGTGCTCGCTTATAAAGACGGAAATCCTGGGCACGTCAGGGGTTGTCTTCGGCGAGGCTCTCGAGGCTAGGGCAAAAAAAGACTGGTGGAAAGAGCGCCTTCACTATGTGGGCAATTCTATTTACTTCAGGCCGGGCGACAGAGTTTAGGCCTTTGTGCTAGGATAGCCCCGTGGCAAAATCCCAACGTTCAGTCAAAAGCATCTACGACGAATCCAAGATAAAAACCCTCTCCTCCCTGGAGCACATCCGCCTCAGGACGGGCATGTATATAGGGCGGCTGGGGGACGGCTCCAATCCTGACGACGGCATCTACATCCTGGTGAAGGAAGTGATCGACAACTCGGTGGACGAGTTCATCATGGGCTCGGGCAACAAGATCCTGGTGACCGTGAAAGACGGCTCGGTCAGGATAAGGGACTACGGCAGAGGCATCCCCCTGGGCAAGGTCATAGACTGCGTCTCAACCATAAATACCGGCGCCAAGTACAATGACGAAGTCTTCCAGTTCTCCGTAGGCCTGAACGGGGTGGGCACCAAGGCGGTGAACGCCCTTTCGTCCAGCTTCAGGGTGGTATCGTACCGGGACGGAAGGCTTTTCGAAGCCTATTTCGAGCGGGGCAAGCTCAAGAACTCCAGGGAAGATTCGGCGGGCAGGGAGAAAAACGGGCTTTTAGTGGAATTCACCCCCGATCCCGAGATTTTTCCCGAATACGACTACAACATGGAGTTCCTGGAAAAACGGATGTGGGCTTACGCCTGCCTCAATTCGGGACTCACCTTGGTTCTCAACGGCACCGAATACAAGGCGGACAATGGTCTCATGGACCTTCTCGCGTCTGAAGTGGGGGAGGTAGCCCTTTACGACCTGGGCTGGTATAGGGGCGATCGTATCGAATTCGCCTTCACGCACACCAACAACTACGGCGAAGAACACTTTTCCTTCGTGAACGGCCAGTTCACCTCCGACGGGGGAACCCATCTCTCGGCATTCCGGGAAGGCTTCTATAAGGCCGTCAACGAATACTTCCAGGCTTCCTGGAAGAGCGAGGACGTGCGGGAGGGCGTGGCCGCGGCGGTGGCCATAAAGCTTCAGAACCCTCTTTTCGAAAGCCAGACCAAGAACAAGCTGGGCAACGCTGAAATCCGCCCCTGGATACTCCAGGAGGTGAAGCGGGGGGTGGACGAGTTCCTGCGCAAGAATCCCACGGCGGCCAAGAAGCTTCAGGAGAAAATCGTCGCCAGCGAAAAGCTGCGCACCGAGCTCAATGTGGTCAAGAAGGAAGCCAAGGAAGCGGCCAGGAAGATCGAGCTCAAGATCCCGAACCTCCGGGACTCCAAGTTTCACCTTGGCGACGGCCCCAAAGGGGAGCTCTCCATGGTCTTCCTCACGGAAGGCCAGTCAGCCGCCGGCTCCATGGTTTCTTCCCGGGACGTGAACACCCAGGCCATCTTCTCCCTGCGGGGCAAGGTGGAGAACATGTACGGCAAGCGCCAGAGCGCCATCTACAAGAACGAGGAGCTCTACAACCTCATGATGGCCTTAGGGATTGAGAACGAAGTCGAAAACCTGCGCTACTCCAAGATCATCATCGCCACCGACGCCGACTACGACGGCTTCCATATTCGAAACCTGCTGTTGACCTTCTTCCTCACCTACTTCGAGGAGTTGGTCACCCAGGGCAGGGTCTTCATCCTGGAAACTCCCCTGTTCAGGGTCAGGACCAAAAAGGAAACCCGCTACTGCTACAACGCGAGGGAAAGGGACGAGGCAGTGAAGACCCTGGGCGCCTCCTCTGAGGTGACCCGCTTCAAGGGCCTGGGCGAGATCAGCCCCCAGGAATTTGGCCGCTTCATTGGCCAGGACATGCGGATCGTCAAGGTGGACATCCAGACCCTCTCGGGTATTCCGGAGCTTTTGGGCTTCTTCATGGGCAAGAACACGCCCGAGCGCAGGGATTTCATAATGCAGAACCTGGTGGCGGAGCTCTAGGAGAGGAACATGGCTTACGTAAAGAAAATCTTCAACGACAACTTCCTCTATTACGCTTCCTACGTCATCAAGGACAGGGCNNGTCATCGGCCACTGCATGAAGTACCACCCCCACGGCGACCAGTCTATCGGCTCGGCCCTGGTGGTCCTGGCCAACAAAGAGCTTTTCGTGGACAAGCAGGGGAACTTCGGCAACATATTCACCGGAGACGAGGCTTCGGCCGCCCGCTATATCGAATGCAGGGCCTCGGCCCTCGCCAAGGATATCTTCTACAATCCCAAGATCACCGANNACCGAGGGCATAGCCGTAGGCATGAGCACCAAGATCCTGCCCCACAATCCCGTGGAAGTGATAAAGGCCGAGATAGCCTGCCTCCAGGGCAGGAAGTTCGAGGTCTTGCCGGACTTTCTCACCGGAGGCTCGGTGGATCTGACCGAGTACAGGGATGGGAACGGCAAGGTGAGGGTGAGGGCCAGCCTGGACACCTCGGATCCCAAGAAGATCGTCATAAGGGAGATACCCTTTTCCACCACCACCGAGAGCCTCATAGCCAGCGTGGAAAACGCCGCCCGCTCGGGACAGCTGAAGATCGCCTCGATTTCGGACTACACCACCGACAAGGTGGAGATTGAAATCCGGCTCCAGCGGGGCGTCTACACCCAGGAGGTCATCGACGCCCTCTACGCCTTCACCGAGTGCGAGCAGAGCATTTCGGTCAACTGCCTGGTGATCAAGGACCGCAAGCCCATGGTGACCAGCGGCACCGAAATCATCCGCCACCACAGCGCCGCCCTCCTGGACATTCTGCGTCGGGAGCTGGAGATAGAAAAGGGAGAGCTGCTGGACGAGATCCATGCCCGGACCCTGGAGCGCATCTTCATCGAAGAGCGGGTCTACAAGAAGATCGAAAGCCAAAAAACCCCGGAGGCTATCTTCAAAGCGGTCAAAGATGGCCTTAAGCCCTACGACAAGGAGATCGGCCGCCCGGTAACCCAGGAGGATATCGAGCGTCTTCTGAAAATCCCTATTCGCCGCATTTCCCTCTACGATATAGAAAAAGCCAAGGACGAGCTCAAGCGGCTGGAAGCCAGGCTGAAAGAGGTTGAGTTCCACCTCGCCCATCTGGTGGACTACGCCATCGACTTTTTAAAGACCATGGCCAAGCGTCTGGAAGCAGCCTGGCCCCGGAGGACCAAGATCGCCAGCTTCTCGAAGATCGAAGCCAAGGAAGCGGCCCGCAAGGACATAGCCCTGCGCTACGATGAACAGTCGGGCTACCTGGGCACCTCAGTTTCCTCGGGCGAGAAACTCATGGAGGTGTCGGCCTTCGACAGGATTCTCATCGTCCGCAGGGATGGGATGTACTCGGTCCTCCCGGTTCCCGACAAGCTCTTCGTGGACAGGGGCCTGCAGTGGGCTACCATTGCCGAAAAGGAGATAGTCCAGGCAAACCTCCTCACCATCGTCTACCGGGCGGCCAAGACCGGGTACCCCCATATAAAACGCTGCAGGATCGAATCCTGGATCCTGAACCGGGACTATTCCCTGGTGCCGCAAGGGGGCGAGCTGCTGATCTTCAGCACGGAGCCCGATTTCGAGTTCAGCCTCAAGTACCTGGTGAAGGGCCGGATGCGCAAGGCCGAAGAAACCTTCAGGGCTAAAAACTTCCCCGAAAAAGGCCTCAAGGCAAGCGGAGTGCGTCTTGCGCCCCGGGAAGTGCTGCAGACCGAATTCTTAGGATCTAAGGGCTTTCCGGGCGAGCCAAGCTTTGAGACGCCGGAATCTTCGTCGGGGCTATCGCAGGATGGCGGTCAGGCGGACAATGGGCAATCCGAAGATCAGACAAGGCTATTAAAACCGAATAACGGGCTCACGCCGATATCGAGAAACAATACCGCGACAAACGGGAAAAAGATGGCCAAGGTTAAACCTTCTGCCAAAGCTTCGCCGAGAAAAATCGCCCTTGACCAAGCGAAATCGGGCGCACCTGACAAGCCGGCCGCGCAAGGCAAACCAGCGGCGCAAGGCAAGTCGGTAGCCCCCGATAAGCCGGAGACGAGGGAAAAATCGGCGATACGAGAGAATCCGGCGTTGAATACGACAGCCGCGGCGAAGGGAAAAAGCGCGAGCGAGGCCGTCCCTGCCGCAAGGCCTGTCTCGCCCGCTAAGAGCAAGGAAACCGAAGAGCCAAGCCTGTTCGGAGAACTATTGGATCTTCCTGGAAAAGACATCAAACCAGCGGCGGAGCCAAGGCCCAGGCCGAAGAAGAAGGCAGCGCCCAAACAGAGCAAGCAGATACCAGAAGCAAAGCCGGAGGATGAAGCGCAGCCGAGTCTAGGCCGCGGTCTTTTCGCCAGGCTGGCCGAGAAAAAGAATGCCCAGAATCCTGAAAAAGAACCAGACGAGGATTGAACTTGGGGTTGCGTCGGGGGAGTATGCCAAAGGTTTCCCAAATACTTCCCAAGCTCTTCCTCTTGACAAATTGAAGGGCTTTGGGCTAATTTCTCGTTATTGAAGCGTTAGGGGGCGGGGCTTGGCAGTCTGCCTTTTATGTTGAAAACATTCCCCTGTAGCTCAGCTGGCAGNNCGGTGTTCGAACCACCGCGGGGGAGCGAGTGAAGTTTCTACCTGTTATTGCGTTGAGACCTGGCGATGTCCAGGGCTTTTTCGTATTCGGAGGCCTACTGGACTCAAATTGGAACCAAATCTGGGGGTTAGTATGGCTGCCAAGAAGAAGTACCCCAAGCCCTACCGGCACGCGGACAGCAATATCTACTACTTCAACTTCCTCGAGAAGGACGGCAAGAGCCGTCGCTTGACCACCGGCAAGGAGGAGGCTCGCAAGTACATCCGCTCCTTTGTCGACGAGCAGGGCGCCGAGGCGACCACCCTGACCTTCCCCGAATACGCCGCCCCCTCTTCGAGAAGCATGTCTTCAATGACCTGGCAGCTCTGAGCGATTAGTGCTAGGAAACTTTGGTACCATCATTTATCCGGAGTGATCGCAAGCGGATCTCGGATTATCGGAACGCATTGAGGACCCTCCGACAACATCACAAGAACCTCGACGCTGTCGGGTTCGATCCCATCGCTGATGGCTCCTTCACCAAGTTGCTCAAACTGTCGACCGCGCTCGAGGCTAAGGGACAGATCACGGAAGTATTCACAGCGATCGTCTTTCTCGATACACGATCCTTCACCGCCTATGCCCGCGGTGAAGTCGTCGTACTTTTTGCGAAGGTCTAGCACTTCGATTATCGGAATATCCATCATTGCATTCTTCGACATGGCGGTTATATCGCCTACCTCCTTCCCCGCAGGAAGGTTTCGCCCCCGTGCTCCACCTTGATCGCCTTGCCTAAGGAGACAAGTTCCCGGATGATCGAGTCCGGATCGGCAGCGCCCCAGTTTACCAGCGCTGTTCGCAGCTCCCCGAGGCTCATCGGATGCCGTTCCACTATCGATGTCGCGGTTGCGAAGTGATCCTCCTCCCATGCATTCCCGAAACCACCATGCCGCTCGTCGGGAAGGATGACACGGGCGACAGAACTCAGGATCTCCTTGGTGCGAAGAATAGCCGCCTCACAGGCGGGGTGGACCCAGGCCTCGGAGGGCGGCCGCGTCGGTAGGACCAGGTGGACCTCGTCGGGCGCGACGCGATCGATAGAGGCGGCAAGATCGCGCAACGCTGCTTCACCATCGTTCAGGCCGGCGACTAGCATCACCTCGAGCCAGAGCTTACCGGTGTACGCGCGCCGGAAGGCGGTGAGCCCCTCGACATGGCGCTCAAAGCCAAATTCGGAAGGCGGGCGGTTGATCCGTCGGAAGAGGGAGGGGCTCCCTGCATCGAGCGTCGGCATGACCGCGTCGGCCCCAAGAAGCTCCAAGCGGACTTCCGGAAAGCTCAGGAGGGATCCATTCGTTATGACCGCTATTTGAATTTGAGAGACGGCCTTAACGCCATCAATCAACACGCCAAGATCCTTATTGAGGGTCGGCTCTCCGGAGCCCACAAAGGTGATCCAGTCGACCCCGTCGGTCAGACCTGAATCCATCGCCTCGCGCAATTCCGCGAACAGAGCTTCGGGCGGGAAAAACAAAGACCGCGATCGCGTGAAGGGGCGCGTGGGCCCAAGCTGACAGTAGACGCAATTCCAGTTGCAGGCTTTGGGGGCGCGAGGACGATCGTAGGGACCGACCCGAGCCAGGGAAAGCGGGTCCGCCGGTGGCGTGGGGTCGATTCCTAGGGAACGCCCGAGGCGCCGCGAGGGGACGGGGCCAAAGATATAATTCATAGTTGGCATCCTTTCGGTAACGCCTCGCGGCAATCCTCAATGTTCGCAGCTATTGTCGCCGGTCTCGAGCTTGCCTTCGAGGTAGAGGACGGCGATCTTCTCGGGAGCGTCTGAAGGGGCGCACACGATGACTTTGATCTTATTCTGCGCGAAAAGATTGCGGGCGTTCTGTCCCATGCCGCCTGCGATGATGTGCGTGGCGCCACGCTCTGCGAGCCACTTTGGATAAAGCCCAGGCTCGTGGGGCGGCGGCGTGATGTCTTCGCGAGAGAGGATCTTTTTCGTCTTCGGATCCGCATCGATGATAACGAATTGCTCGCAGTGGCCGAAATGGACAGAGAGGCTCCCGCCGGTGAGGGGAATGGCAATTTTCATGATAAACTCCTTAATCTAGCGATTACTCGCAGATGCGTTTGTCCGTCACCCAGCGGATGACGGTTTTGATCGTTTACTTTTCTCTGGGATAGGGCCAGGCCATGATACCGCCTTCCCTCAGCTTCACATTGGCCCAACCCTTTGCGTCGAAGATGATTGCAGCCTAGTAGCCGCGCAGGGATATCTTGCAATTGCAGATGATCTCCTGGCTCTTGTCCTGGGGCAGCTGGCCGAGGCGCTTTCGTATAGCACCGAGGGGGATAAGGGTTTCTCCCACGCCGAACCGCATTGCCTCTGTATTCATCGGGGCCGCGGACATCGAGAAGGAAGGGCATCTCCCCGGCATCGAGCTTGCGCTTGACTGCGACAGCGGAAATGCCCTCGAACCATCCTTTCAGCTTGTTCTGCATGACATGCGCGGTGGCGATGAAGTGGTCGATGGGGAGGGAGAAGGGCGGCGCATAGGGGAGGTCGACGTTCACGAGGCCCTCGACACACAGACCGCCCTGGATCGCGAGTGCCCATTGGGCGATCTGCTTGGCGACGTCTCCGGGACCAACGACCTGGGCTCCCAGTAACTTGCCGGTCTTGCGATCGGCTGCCATCCTGGTGACCACGAGCTTCTCCTTCATGAATCCCGGCTTGTCAGTGCTCGCGTTCTCGTCGACCACCCGTCCCTCGAGGTTTGCGAGGTTCCTGCATAAGGTGCGAGTACCTTCTTGCCCGTGAGCCTGTTCTTGATTTCCACGTAATCGCCGATGGCGTAAATGTCCTTGTCCGAACTCCTCGTATATTCATCGACGTCAATTCCGCCCGTCGTGCCTATAGTGATGCCTGGTATGGGCGGTATCTTCGGTATCGCTCCGGTGGCCAGGATGAGTTTGTCATAGCCGATAGTGCTCGCCTCGCCCGTGATGAGGTTCCTGAATGACACCGTATGAGCTTGCCGATCAATACCTGTCGCTTCGGTATTTATTCTCGCGTCGATGGCCTTGGCGTTGAGATAGAACTTCGGATCCCGTACCACTCCTGCCGGCGTGCATAGGAGCTGGTTGCGGTCATCGAAGGTACCTCCGACATAGTACGGATAACCACAGGAAGCCATCGAGAGGTCGGCTCCCTTCTGGAGGAGCACAACCTCCGCATCTTCGTCCAGTCGTCGCGCTTTCGCCGCCGCCTTTGGCCTCGCCGCGGAACCGCCGATAACCACGATTCGTTTCTTGCCCATGCTCGACTCCTTCGTGATCACTATTTCGATTGTGAAATGATTCCGGAAATGGCTTTCATCAGGTCCATGCTCTCGTATGCGTACTCGATGCGGATTCCCCCTGCTTTAAGGGCCGCTTCGGCCTTCGGCCCGATTTCGGGCGCGATCACTACCCCGACGCCTTTGTCCGCAAGGAAGGCGGCGCTACCCGTGCCCGCGCCATGTTCCGCGCTCGTGCCAGCGTTCGCGACGATCGTGATGCTCGAGTCCGCGTCATCGTAGATCGCGAAATTCTTGGCGCGCCCAAATATCTTTCCTACAGTCTTCCCATTGTCGGTCGGCAATGCGTATTTCATGTCAATTCCTTTCGTGAATCATGATCTTCGTTTTTTTCGCGACAAGCCCGTGATGATACCCTGTATCGCCTCAAGTGCTCTCCTCACGCTGTTCCCCGCCGTGCCCTCGACATCGATCCATGTCCGGCCTTGTTCCTCGATGGAACGCAGGATAGGGTTAAAGGGGATCTCTCCGGCGAGGGGTATGCCCGCGCTCGACAACATAGACTTCGCGCGGGTATCCATCGAAGCGCTGAGTCCCGATTTATTAATCAAGGCCACTGACTTCTTTCCCATGGACGAAACGAGCTTTATTAGCCGCTCGGCGTCGCGGATGCCGGAGGAGCTCGCCTCGACGACGACAAGGACGAGGTCGCTTCCCGAAAGCGAGGCTATGACGGGGCAGCCGATTCCCGGAGGCGAATCGACGACAATGATCGAACGCCCTCCGGCAATGGCATCCGCCCGCTCCCGCACCTTGCTCACGAGCTTGCCGCTCGTATCCTCGCCAGGAACGAGCTCGGCATGGACGAGGGTTATGCCGAGGCGCGTATCGGAGACGAAGAGCCTCCCAGCTTGCTTCTCGAAGCTCCGTATCGCCTTGGCTGGGCACCGATCGAGGCAGGCTCCGCAGCGTTCGCATAGCTCCGGGATGATGGCGAAGCGTCGCTTCCCCTTATCAGCTGCGATGGCATTGAAGCGACATGCATCGTGACAGAGCCCGCAGCCCGTACAAACCGCTGAATCGATTTCGAAACCGGGACCGGCGTAATAGGGCTCCGTTTCACTGACATGGGCGCCAAGAGCGATAGCTCCGTTAGCCGCGTCCACGTCGCAATCGGCCATAACGCAGGCAGGACCGAGAGAGGCCACGAGTGCCGCAACGATCGAGGTCTTGCCGGCCCCGCCTTTCCCGCTTGCTACCGCTAAAATCACGGCCGCCCTCCTGCGGATCCATAAGTCGCCGCCATGGCGGTTTCGAGTATCCTCGCCATCTCGCTCATGAAGCCAGGGTCATCCTCCCAGAGCATTCCCGNNCCCGCCGCACCCGATGCCGCGCGCTCCCTGTTGAAGGCTATTCGTCCGATCACCGGCACCGCATTAAGCTCGCAGAAGGCGCTTACGTCGGCATCGCCGAAGCCATCCTTGTTGATGACCACGCCCGCGGGAAGGCCGCGCCCCTGCACGAGCTCGATCGCCGCTTTAAGATCGTGGAGCGAGAACTCCGTGGGCTCCATCACAAGAACGACGTATTCGGCGCCTTCGATCGCGTGCGTAGCAGGGCAGGAAACACCAGGAGGACAATCGCGAATTTGCAGCTCCGCATCATGTTCGGCAGCGCGCCGCTTGGCCGCCTCGATGACGGCCGTGGAGCGGATATCGCCTATTGTCATGCGCCCTTCGACGATGTCGAACGCGCTGTTCCGGTAGAGGGTCGTTTCCCCCACCTCGATCTCCACTTCCGAAAGAGCCGCCTCGGGGCAGATAGATACGCAACGGCCGCAACCTTTGCAAATCTGATCATTTATTGTGACGGATTTCCCGATGGCGACAATGGCCCCGAAGCGGCAGGATTGAGCGCAGAGCCTGCATCCAGCGCATAACTCTTCATGGAACCGGGGAATGGCGACGGGTACCGAAATAGCCGTCCCGATGGGTATAGCGGAACGGAAGTAGCCCAGCGAGTCAGGGGCTTCCACGTCCAGGTCGGCAAGCAGGGTTTTTCTTCTATGGGCGGAGACGAGGGCAAGGTGGGCGGCGACCGTCGTTTTGCCGGTGCCGCCCTTACCGCTCGCGACGGCTATCACCGTCGTG
The DNA here is from genome assembly GCA_002383375.1 of Spirochaetaceae bacterium UBA4077. Taxonomy (GTDB): domain Bacteria; phylum Spirochaetota; class Spirochaetia; order Treponematales; family Rectinemataceae; genus UBA2256. The sequence continues at coordinate 9,000 of DFYR01000026.1, read as the reverse complement.
CGCGAGCCCTTCACTTCCCCGCATCCTCGTTCGGTTGATTGCTGCTGCCTGCCTCTCCGAGAAGAGCCTCGGTTCGGGCGAGTTCAGCCCGGAGGAAGGTCTTACGCTCCTCGAGGGCAGCCTTCATGTCCGCTGCCGCGGCGACTTCGCCGCCCGCGCCATAGCCCACGGCGAGCCAGCCTGGTCCCCGGCCCCAACCTGATCCAAAGCCGCGCCCTCTGCCGTAGCCCATGCCGCGTCCGGGACCATAACCTCGACCGCGCCCATAGCCAGGGCCTAGTGCACGGATCCCTCCACAGGGGCCTAACCCTCTCCCGGTCATCGCTCCGGCACCCTCAGGACCGCTTCCATCAAAGTTCGGCATACTAACCTCCACATCATTGAGGATTGAATGGCGAGCCAACGGCTCGGCAAGAGGGATATATGGCATATGCCCAATATCTCTCAAGGGAAATAATAGGCGTATGCCAAAAATAAGTCAACCCTTTCTCCAACGTTGATGTGGGTGTTTGAAGTTTCCTTATTCCCGGAGCTTGGTTAGTAGGATGTAGAACTCGTCATTATCTTCTTTTACGACGGTCTCAAAGCCGCAGCTTTCGGCGAGCAAGGCAAGCTCGGCCACAGGTTCCAGCTGGCGCGAAACCTGACTGGCCTTTTCCCCGTGCATCGAATTAATGGCTTTTCGGCCCTCGATATGCTCGACGGCAACAAAGCACAAGTTTGACGCAGAGTATTTGCTTCGTGAAATAGCGGATTTGCACGGAGATAGATCGAAAGCGGCGACTCGCCCTTGCGAGCCAACTCGCGCAAGAAAATGTGGAAGAAGTACACCGGTTCCGCTTCCCATCTCGATGATCGATTTCACGGTGATGTCTCCAACGAAGGAACGTGATCGATTTGCTCAGGTGGATGGCTGGTGATCGCATCCCACCGCTCGGCAAGTCGGTCAAAATGCAGAAGTACTTCATTTATGATCAATCCTCACCTTATGAAGGTCGAAAGGGATTTTCAATCATAGGAAACCCTTGTCTCTTCGTCGGAAACGCTGTCTTTCAGCCTTGGTACCCACTCTGCCGCCTTCCAGGTGCCAAGCTTCTCATGTATCAGCCGGTACTTTTCGGGAATAGGGTGGGTCCCGATGATGACATGTACATTATACCGTTCTTCCATAAAACTCACGAAGTGGTCGATGTTCGGGCAGGGCGGATATCCCACTAGGAATCCGGTGGCAAGGTGTATGACGGTGACCCCGTTCTTAATCATCTCCTCGCCGGTATACTCGATATTACCGCCCGGACAGCCACCGCAGGTCGTAAATCCTACCAGTTCCACTTCGCTGTCCTTGTATATCGTGAAGGCGCCCTCCCTGTTCCGAAGAGCTCGAAAACACTTCCCGCCCGCGCAGGTCCTGTAGCGGTCGCAGATGATGATACCGATTCTGGTTTTCCCTCTCATAAGATCCCCCTTGAGACTCTTGGCATGACCGAGCCCTAATAGTGCCCAAGGCCCCGCATTTCAGAGGTTTGACATAAAGAATAGTATGCTCAAAAATTAGCATAAGCTCAATACTATTTTCTGTAAAACCTGAAACGAGGAGTCTTGCGGATAGTCGTCGGCTGCGATGTGGCTCTTGTCCAGGTGTCCGACTATGAAACTCTCGGCCGGTCGATCCTACCTGGGTATATGGAGGATGGATTTATCCTCGTTGAGCAAGGCGACAACGCTGGCGCCCCGCGGATCGTAGTCCTGGGTGGTGATGTTCACCAGCTTGGCGTCGATAATCCGGGTTACCTCTTCGATAATCCCGCGCAGCCGGTCCGAGTCGTATTCCTTGTCGATATATTCCAGGTATTCCAGCTGAGACTCGGGTGTTAGGCATAGCAGATATCATAGATATTGAAGCTCAGCGACTTCGTAAGATTATTGAAACCCTCCAGGCGCACTTTGCGCCCTCGTACGTGCTTGACCATTAGGCTTGTGCCTCCTGATGGCAATAATAGTCCAGCGGAATAGTACCTTTAATCGAAGCCAAGGTAAATCAGCGATTGAGGATGAAATTGCCTGCGATATGTTGTATACATAGGTGAAAGGAGTCGCCTGTGTCTCGTGCAAGCCGCCGAGTTCGTCACCTAATTCTGCTTATCTTGATGCTGCCGGCCACCCTTCCTTCGATGTCCGCCCAGCCCCTTTCCGCCGCAGACGTGAATTCGCTGGATCGGGGACTGCTCTTTCCCTACTCCAAGGGTCTCGATATCACATCGGACATCAGCCAGTACGTTGCCTTCGCGAGTCCGGCTGCTTTTCTTTTCGTGGCGCCCAAATCGGACTACGCGGAAACAGCCCTGATGTATGCGGGCTCCAGCCTTCTGGCCTTCGGCGCCGCGAGCCTTTTCAAGGCCGTAGTTCCCAGGGACAGGCCTTATATGTACTTCGACAATCCCCCAGCCCAGGCTGCGACCGAGGGAGACGAGTCTTTTCCTTCCCGACACTCGGCGATAGCCTTTTCGGCCGCAGCCTTCAATTCGACCCTTTTCGCCCTGCGCTACCCGAATTCGCCTTACAGAGTTCCCGTCACCGTTGCTTCCTATGCACTGGCTTTAGCCACAGCCGCCCTCAGGGTGGGATCGGGTAATCACTTTTTGAGCGATGTTGCCGCCGGAGCCCTCATCGGCACTGTATCGGGAGTTGTTATTCCACTGATTTTCGCCAGGGACAAATAAGGAGGAGCTATGATCGAAAAGTCCTACGTATTCACCAGAACCGATGCCCAGACCGTGGAAAAAATCGTGGACGACGAGAGGGTCAATATCAACCACATCGTCGTGGAGCCGGGTAAATCAGTGGTGACCCACGTTTCCAATTCCTATGTGCATCAGATTGTGGTCAGGGGTACGTTAAGCCTCTCGTTGGAAGACGGAGCCTTCCACCATCATCCGGCGGGCAGCATAGTCTCCGTGCCCTTCAACCAGAAGATGTCCATACAGAATCAGGGCACTGAAACCCTGGAGTTCTTCGTGGTCAAAGCGCCCAATCCCAGGGACATGCCTCAGGTCAAGAAAATCGTTTAAGAGCCGGATTTGCTAGCTTCGCCCTCACTGGCTTCAGGCAGGAACCGGGCCAGGAGGCTGTCATAGATCGGCCTCGTGCCCAAAAGCTCCGCTACAGCCGTGGCGATGATTGAAACGAAGATGAAGGCAGGGAAATGAGCGAAGGAACCTGCCATCTCGGTGATAAGCACCGCGCCGGTGATTGGAGCCCGAACGACGGCTACGAAAAAGCCGGTCATGCCCAAGAATATGAAATTGATGAGATAGGGCTGGACATCCAGAATCTCCGGCAGAATTCCATGAATAAGGGCCCCTACCAGGGCTCCCAGGGAGAGCATGGGAAGAAATATCCCTCCAGGAGCTCCGGAAGCGTAGGAAAAAAGAGTAAAAACAAATTTTCCGGCCAACAGAAGGGCTATCATGCCCCAGGCGCTGTTGCCCCGGGCTATCAATCCTACCAGTTCTCCGCCCCCGCCGGTAATGGGGGGCCGCGACAAGGCTCACCAAGGCAGCCACGGCGAAGGCTGATATAATTCTCGAGCCTTCCTGCGGAACGAGCCTCGCGTAGGCTTTCTGAAAGCCCAGAAGCCCTGCGTTGAAAAGGCTCCCCAAAAGCCCTGTGGCGATTCCTATGCCGAGCACGCAAGTGAAATAATGCCCCAGGGGCAGGGTTTGACCGATGTCGAGGGAGAAAAGCGCGGCGTTTCCCGCGGCCGCCCACATGACGGCGTTTGCTGGGAAGGATGCGATGAGCGTGCTGGTCAGGAGCACTGACGAGATGTTCCTGTGGAGTTCTTCCACGCAGAACAGCACCCCCGCCAGAGGTGCGTTGAAGGCGGCTGAAATGCCCGCCGCCGCTCCCGCAGTGGCAAGGAAATGCCGTAGTTCGCCTCTGCCAAGTTTTTGATCCACCGCGCTTCCGGCCAAGGCGCCCAGCTGGATCGAAGGTCCTTCGCGACCCAGGGAGAGACCAGCCCCCAGGGCGAGGACGCCGCCTAAAAACTTATACGGCAGTTCACGCTTCCAGTCGAACTTCAGCTGCTGCTGCAGAAAGGCTTTTACCTGGGGTATGCCCGAGCCCTTGATGAGAGGGGATTTTTTCACCAAGAGGCTTGCCACCCAACAGCCGGCGATGCAGAAACCCAGCCAAAGCGCGACTGTCGCGGGAGACAGCGATTGGCTCGAGAGTCGCGTAGCCCGCAGGTATTTTCTATCCAGCCGACGCTAGCCCTGTAGGCGACCACCACGATTCCGCTGACAAGGCCGGTTAGTATGCTATAGCTATAAATTTTGAGGTTTACCCTGTCGAAACGGAGCGGCGGAAGATACTTCAATCCAGGAAAATTATTTTGTCTCATTTGATCATCGTTATGAAAACATCCACGAGATGGGGATTGAACTGAATGCCTCGCTGCTCCTTAAGATAGGCTATGGCCTTCTCTTTAGTCCAGGCCTTTCGGTAAGGCCTGTCGCTAGTGAGTGCGTCGAAGACGTCGATGATGGAGAAAAGCCGGGCAGCCAGAGGGATTTCCTCTCCCGCCTTGCCAAAAGGATATCCTGTACCGTCGTATTTTTCGTGATGATAGAGTGGAATATCCAGACTGTCCTTCAGGGAAGGAATTTTGGAAAGCATCTCGAGGGATTTTTTGGGATGCTCCTTCATCAAAACCCATTCGTCCATGTCGAGGGGTCCGGGCTTTTTTAGGATCGACTCGGGTACGGTCATTTTCCCCAGGTCGTGGAGAAGGGCACCTCGCCTGATTTTTACGATTTCCCGCTCTCCAAGCCCCAGTCTCTCCCCGAAATCCGTCGCCCATTTCGCGACGCGCTGAGAATGGCCTTCCGTATCTTCGTCCCAGAGATCCATGGCGGCGGACCAGCCTTCGATTACCGCTTCATAGGAATCTTCCAGGCTTTTGTTCAGGGCGAGCACTTCCTCCTCGGCCTTGATGCGGGCGGTTTCGTCGTGGATCAGGGAGAAAAGGACAACCGTATCTTTAAATTCCACCGGACCCGTATAGACAGCCACGTCCCGCAGCTCTCCCGAAGCTGTCCTGTGCCTGAAATGGAAGAGGTTGGACTTGGAAGCCTTGGCGATCGCCATCCTGGATGCGAGCTCTTCCTGGGGAAGGGTGTTGAGTTCCATGGCGGTCATGGAGAGAAGGGTGGACCTGGGCCAGCCGTAGAAGGCTTCGGCGGCGGGATTCGCGTCGATGATTTTCCCGGTGGCGGAATCGACGAGCAGCATGGTCGTGTGATGATTGTGGAAGAGCTTTCTGTAGCGCTCCTCCGACGCCTGCAATTTGTGGATATTTTCGCCCCGCTCTTCGCTTTCTAGAAAAAGCGCGGCGATCAGCGTATAGCCTATGGGATAGAATAGAAGCACGGGCAGGGTGATCGAAGAGAAGACCAAAGACCAGTGTGCCCGGGGTAGGAGCAATTGGGAGAGGAGCATGGCCACGTGGATTGCCAGGCCGATAAGCCAGAATCGCGGGAGGCTAGATTTCCACTTGGGGCGGGATTTCCTGAAAAAGTAGGCTCCGACGCCGATCAGGCTGGCGGAGGCGATGGAGAGGGAGCCGGCGTAGATTCCCTCTCCGCCGATTGCAGCGACCCTGTAGAGTATGGACATGAATGTCGCGATGAGGGCGATCCAGGGTCCGCCAAAAGTCCCGGCGATACCGAGGATTATGGTACGGGAGTCGTAAATCAATCCCTCTTCGAAGCGAAGAGGCGAACTCATGGCGAGCATGGCTGCGAACCCGAAAAAGAGCCCGTTCAGCAGGCGGTAAGGCCAGGAGCCGGGGCGAAATTTCCGCTCGGCATAATGATAGGCTACAGTGACTACCACAATCAGAGAAATATTTTGAACAAGGGGCAATACTATCACTCGCCTAACCTTTAATACTGAACCATTAGGTTTTGAAAGCTATGATACCATGGCTGGAATCGTGGATAAAGAAGCGAAAAGCTCTTCATGAGACACTCGGATAGAGCCCGGAAAGCCTGTAAGCGATACCAGGGCTAAAAGGGCTTGTAGCTTATGCCCCGGTCGAAAGTGTCCAGATTTTCCTTTTTTTTCCACCAGCGAACGGCCAGAAAGGTGAGGGGAAAGAGAATAAACTCGTACAGGGAAGCCAGGATCCCTTCGGAGAGGATATTGCGTCGAATGTCTTCCATAGGCCAGATACTCGCAAAGGCTATAAGGGTGAAGATTCCCGTATCCAGGAAATGGGCGGGGACGGAAGACGCCATCGCCCTCAGGAAAAAGGCTTTTCCGTTTTGGGCTACCTTGAGCTTGGACAGGATCAGGGAGTTCAACCAATCGCCGATCCAGTACGCGCCCAAGGATCCGAGGACGATCCGCCAAGTAGTGGAGAAAAGCGTTTTCATGGCGGCCTGTACCTCCGGGCTTATCCCGGGTAGGGCAGTGGCGAAGGCGAGCACGAGGCTCACCAGGGCCTGGGCGATGAAATTTGCCCAAATGGCTTTCATGGAAAGCCTGTATCCATACACTTCGGTCATGAGGTCCGAGACGATGTAGACGGCCGGGTAGGTGAAGAAGGCGGCAGTTATCAAGAAGGGGCCGACTTGTATTAATTTTACCACGGTGATGTTAGAGATTATAAGCAGCGCGCCGTAGACGACCGAAAGAATGATGAAAGCGGGGGTGGCCTTTTCAGAAATTGAATTATCCTTTGTCTCGTCCATCCCGATCCGTTCCTTTAGGTTCTTCTATCCCTGCGGGGTGCAATCGACACCAGCCGGCGAAACGATGGTAGCCGGAATCGGTCTTCGCTTCAAGGGATGTGGATGACGCTGGCTTTATCTTGGCATGGAAGTGCTTGCACGGAAGACAATTATGTCTGGTGTTATGGTGCGCATCAGTTCCAGGCCAGCCGGTCTTAGAAGGAGCATCAGGCTTTCTGGGCTGAAAAATCCCAAGTAGGTGCTATCCATCCTGTACCACCATGGGATGAAGTCCTGGATGGTTCCGGGGACGAATCGAGTGCGTAAGGCCAGTATGCCCCCGGGAGAGAGCCTGCCGAGAAGGTAGAAAAGGCTTTGCCTAGGCCTTCGGAGATGTTCAATCACTTCATGGAGGACGATGGCGGAAAATTAACGCCCGCGCCAGGCTCTCCCGGGGGCGAAAAATGGATCGTATATCGAACAGCTATTTCCCCTGGCCTCCATCAGATAGCGCAACAGGGGTTGCTCTGTGGGGCCGGATCCGAAATCGAGTACCGAGGATCCGGGCTCCAGATACGGGCTCAGGGCTTGGTCGATGAAGCGCTCCAGGTATTCGCGGTAGCCCCTGGATTCTTCGTTGTTGCTATGGAGAAGGTAACGGGCTTTTTCTTCATTCTTGCTGGGGAAGCAGCGCGGTGATACGCCGATGAAACCGCAGTCATCGCAGCGGATATAGGTTTTTGCGGCGACTTTATCGTCGATTACGATGCGTTGGGTGGAGGCGCTTTTGCAGAGTCTGCACCTCGGCCTTTCACTCATCGTTTATGGACCCAGCAGTGCTGGGAGAACTTTTCATCGGCCAGGCGGCTGGCCAGGATAAGCTCCTCTTCGCTGGGGACTTCCCTTAGGGGATCCAGGTCCAAGGCACTTATAAAACCTTTTTCCATGGCCGAAGCCGTTTCATCGAAACCTACGGGACGGCCCAGAATGGAGCTGAGCGATCCCACCCTGGCCTTGACATCCTCGATGAGTTTTCCCTTCGCCTTCTCCTTGGGCACCATAAGAAGGGAGAACATTTTTTCCACATCCACATCCAAAAGGATTGTGCCGTGCTGGAGCAGACAGCCTTTTTTCCTGGTCTGAGCGTTGCCGGATATTTTCCGTCCCGCGCTGACGATGTCGTTGATAGGGACGAATTTCGATTCCACTCCCAGGATGGACAGACCTTGGACTATTCCGGCACAGAGGATTTCATAGGAATCGGTGATCGAATCGGGGGCCAGCCTATGTCTCTCGGGGATCACAATGCTATAGGTCAGCTCAGCGTCGTGAAAGACGGCCCCGCCGCCGGTGACCCTGCGTACTACATCGATGCCCCTGTCGCGGCAGGCTTGGATATCCACCTCTTCATTGATCCCCTGGAAATAACCCAAGGATATGGCGGCCGGCTTCCAGCCGTAGAAACGCAGCGTTGGCAGGCTCGAGCCCGCGGCGACGGATCCAAGTATAGCCTCGTCCAGGCCCATGTTGAAAAACGCGTTATTATACCCGGTAAAAAGAATTCGCGCCTTATCCGCCATGCAAGTGTCCTTCGATCAAAGTTTGGAGAGCCTGGCCCGAAATGCCCAGGGTCTTGAGGCCCAAGTTGCTGGCCTGAGTCTCGAATGCTTCGGCCAGGTCGCGGACCCGTGTGCCCGAGAGGGATTTTTCCAGGGCTTCGAAGCCTTCCTCGGGCACCGCGAAGAAGTCTCCTCTCACTGATATCCGTTCTATTTGGCTGTCCAGGCCGGGAGGATCGCCGATTACGGCGCTGATCCGCAGAAGTTTGCAGCCCTCGGGCTTGCCTATCGCTTCGATTTTCATCGGTCTTTCGCTTTCCATGCGTCAAAAGCATGGTAACTGGTCCTGGCGAAGGGAGAAGCCACGACGGTGTCAAAACCCGCAGCCCGGGCGTCCCGGGCGTAGAGGGCAAAGCTGTCGGGATGGATATACTCCGCCACGGGGATTTCCTTGGGTGTGGGCTGGAGATATTGGCCCATGACCAGAATGTCTACCTTGGCGCGGCGCAGCTCGGTGTAGGTTTCCAGCAGCTCCTCTCTGGTCTCGCCCAGTCCCAGAAGAATGGAGGATTTCGTGATGCCTATTCCAAACTCCCGGGCTTGAACGAGGGATTTTATGCTTTTATCGAAACTCGCGCGGGCATCGCGGACGCCCTGGAGCCTTCGTACCGTCTCCACGTTGTGCGCTAGGACATCGGGCTTGG
>DFYR01000024.1:10562-14645 GCA_002383375.1 Spirochaetaceae bacterium UBA4077 | reverse complement strand
ATTGTGCAGGCTTCGTGACACTAAGCAGTTTGTAATTATTATTCGTGAGTGTGAAAATCGATTCGGTGCCCGGGCTGAGGTAAACGTTTTTTTTGTCGTCGATAAATATTGCCCTAATCTCAGGAAGGCTTTTTAAAAGTTCCAACCCCTTTTTCAGGCCGAGGGAAAAAATCGATGTGGAAAGCGCGTCGGCGTCAATGCTGGAAGTAGCGATAATCGTCACCGAAACCAGGCCCGTATTGGAGGGGAAGCCGGTTTTAGGGTCAAGAATGTGATGGTAGCGAACGCCTTTTTCGATAAAGAAACGCTCATAGATGCCGGAGGTGACAACGGTCATAGCCTTGCCGCTCACCAAGCCGAGATAATCCCCCCGATCCGAAACTGGATCCTGAACTCCGACGCGCCAGGGAGATCCATCCTTTTTTTGGCCGTAGACCAGCACATTGCCGCCCAGGTCGACGACCGCAGCTTTTACCTTATGTGAAGCGAGAATCTTTGTAACCTCATCCGCGGCAAAACCCTTGGCAATAGCCCCCAGGTCGAGGCTCATCCCTGGTTTTCTAAGGAAAACAGTCTTCTTGGCTGAATCCAGCTCGATATCATTATAGTCGATGAGGGCTATCCTTTCTTTTATTTCCTTTTCGGAGGGAACCTTGGCGTAGTCGGTGCCTATGTTCCATAGCTTTACCAGAGGTCCGACGCTGGGATCGAAGGCGCCACCGGTAAGACGGGCGTACTCGATGGATTTCTGGATAACCTCCAGCGTATCCTCCGTGACTTTCACTGCTTCCTTGCCCGCAGCCCGGTTGATCGCGGCGATCTGAGTATCGTCTCTGTTAGCGCTCATCCGGTCTTCTATCTGCGACAAACGGCTGAAAATTGCCTGGAGCGTGTTGTTTGACCCCCCTTCGATAAGGCGGATGGAGCATACGGTACCCAGGACGAAATCGCTGCGGGAGACCTCGCCTTCAGCCCTGGGGCTGCAGGCCGAAAAAAGAAATAGTGCGCACAGAGCTGTAAGTATTCGCTTCACGTATAGGTTCCTTATAAGATGGTTCTTTCGCTGGGACTATATTGAGCCGCCCAACTCTCTGCCGATTGTCGTTGATGGTCCGTGGCCTGGGTACACCCGGGTTTCCGGCGGAAGCCTGGAAAGTTTCTGAAGACTTTCGCGCAAGGTCCAGTAATCGGAGTCGGGTCCGTCGGTTCTGCCCATGCCGTCTCTGAACAGGGTGTCCCCCGAGATAAGAACTGCATCGTCCGGACTGTAGAGGCAAATGGATCCGGCGCTGTGGCCCGGGGTGTGGAGAACGCTGAAGTTCGTACCGGGTATGCTGTCTCCTTCGGCCAGGAGCAGATCAGGCTCAGGGAGATCCTTCCAGGCATGGCGGAAATAGGGCATCGCCCTTAGGCCTTCGAATAGTTTTCGGTTGGTGGCTTCGCCGGCTGCGCCGAGGTAGGCTGCGTCAAGACTATGGATGGCAATGCGAGGAAGCGCGCCCTTCCACTGCGTAAGCAGATAGGGCAGTCCGGAGCTATGATCCAGATGGCCGTGGGTCAACACGATAAACTGAGGTGTAGTTTCGATGGTCTGTAAAAATCTCAGGATCTTTTCGGCTTCGTCGCCCGGATCGACGATAAAGGTGGTATCGCCGGACTGTACGATGTAGACGTTTTCACCCAGGGGGCCTACTTGGATGGACTCGATCTGTACGCTCACACTTCGCTGTCCTTGCTGCCTTCGTTCTTCTTTTTGGCAGGCTTTATCTCCAAGGGCCGGTTCTTAAGGGTTAAGCCTTCGCAGGCGATGACGATTTTCTCGGCGTTGGCTTCGGGGACATCGATAAAGGAGTAATTGTCGAAGAGGTGGACTCTTCCCAGCTCTTCCTGAGGCATGCCGGTTTTTTCTGCTATGAGAGCCCGGAGTTCCTGGGGTCGCAGGCGCTGGCGTTTGCCCATGGAGACGAATAGTGGGACCATCCCTTCAGGCCTGCCTCGTGGAATGGTAGGACTGGAACTCTGCTTTGGCTTCGCTTCTCCTTTTCCACCCGTCGGATCGTCCTGCTTGCGCGCCGCCTCCTCACGCTTGAGCGCGATTTCCTTGCTCCTTCGCAGCCTTGCCTCCTGCCTGCAAACCGGATTGGCATTTTGCGTTTTATCCATCGGTTTCGCCTTGGGATTCGCCTTGCCGCTTTGACTGCCTGATATGCCAGCAGCCCTTAAAATAAGGAGGGCTGCGGCGTAGGAACGCAGATGCAGGGGAATTTGTTTTCTGAAAAAAGACCTGACCTGGTTGAGCATTACCGGGTCTGACGGAGACGAGAGCTCTGCGCGTATGCCGTCGAGGAATGCGATAAGGGCTTCCTCAGGTAATTTGTTCGGCGCTGAATCGGTTGGCACTAAATTCTCCTTGCAGAATGAAGAAAAGTTGCCCTATTGTGCAATAAAGAAGGATTTGGGACAAGCGCCCCGTCGCCTTTCCGATTCAGCGAGGATAGCCTGCCCAGGCAGCTATAGGGTAGAATAGTGCCATGATTGCCGATTCCTTTCCCGTCTGTCTCTGTCTAACCGGCAGGACCTTGGCGGCTAATCTCGCCGCTCTGGACGAGCATCGATCCTATGTAGACCTTGTGGAACTCAGGGCCGATTGCCTGGATCCTTCGGAAAAATTTTTAATCCGCTCCTTTCCCGAAAAGGCCGGGCTTCCCTGCATCCTGACGGTAAGGCGAAAAAGCGACGGTGGTTGCTTTGTGGATGGCGAAGGAGTGCGGCTGGTCATGATAGCAAAGGCTCTCTCCTTTGCCAGCTCGGACGCCAGGGCTAATTTCACGTTCGCCGAATTGGAAAGCGACTTTCATATGACGACCATCGAAGACGCCTGCCGCACCTTTGGCACGAAGATAATCCGTTCAGCCTACTACACCCAAGGGATGCCGAAGGATCTGGACGCAGCCTACGAGGATCTGATCCAGGAGGATGACGAGATTCCCAAGCTGGTCGTGACGCCGAGCAGCGCGGCCGAACTATCCAGGCTGGCGGCTTGGGCTTCGGGACTGGAGAAGCGAGACCGGCTCATAATCGGCATGGGTGATTACGGATTCCCCAGCAGGGCGCTGGCCGCCAGGGTGGGTTCTCTCTTTAGCTATACCAGCCTGGGTAGTGCCGACATGCCCTTGGCCGCCCCCGGCCAGACCAGTCCCGAAAGCTTCGTGGATATGTACAGGGGCAAGGATACGAACGAAGCTTCCGAGCTCTATGTGCTCTTGGGCGACCGCAGCATTCTAGGCTCGCTTTCGCCCAACCTGCATAATACAGCCTTCAGAAGCCTGAAAAAGGACGCCCTTTTGGTGCCCATGCCCTCCGAGACGATAGAGGAAGCCCTGGAAAACCTGCGGCTCTTCAAAGCCAAGGGGGCGGCCATCACCGTGCCACACAAGGAGGCTATTCTGCCCTATTTGAGCTTCCAGTCCACCGATGTCCAGCGCATAGGAGCCTGCAACACACTGGTGGCAAGGGAAGGCGGCTGGGCAGGTTATAACACCGACGCCGACGGTTTCGAGCGCAGCGTTCTAGAGTTTCTGGAGCGTGAGGATTTCAAGGGGATGAAGGTAACCCTAATCGGCGCCGGCGGGGCGGCCAAGTCGGTGGCGCTTTCCCTGTTCCGCAAGGGCGCCGAGTGCGTAATTCTGAACAGGACTATTTCCATCGCACGCACCCTGGCCAGAAAATACGGCTTTATCTGGGGTCCCTTGGACGACAGGGCGATAGAGGTGGTCACTCGCTATTCGGACCTGATAATCCAGGCCACCAGCCTGGGCATGAAGGGTGGAACCGAAGGCGATCCTCTGGAATTCTACGAGTTCGACGGTCATGAAAAGGTCTACGATCTGATCTATAAACCTTCAAAAACCGCCCTGCTTGTCCGGGCCGATGATGCGGGCTGCAAGACGGCCAACGGTTACACCATGCTGCGCTATCAAGCGGCAGGGCAGTACAAGCTCTGGATGGGCGAGCTTCCCCCCAGCGGCCATTATTAAAAGGAAACTCTATGTCCAAATCAGCCTTCGCGGCCATTGTCGGCAG
>DFYR01000024.1:0-10536 GCA_002383375.1 Spirochaetaceae bacterium UBA4077 | reverse complement strand
GATACCCCGGGGTTCCATATTTCCGAGAAGAAGTTCAACCTCAAGCTTCGCGACTTGGTCACCCGCGCCCTGGCCGACGCGGATATTGTGGTCTACCTCATCGACGCGACAAGAGAGCCGGGACTCGAGGAAGAAGCGATGGCGGCGGCATTGAAGGGCATCAGCCGGCCTGTAATTGCGGTGCTCAATAAGATCGACCATGTCGAAGCCCTGCCTGAGAGGGCTGCAGCATTTGTCGGCTCAAAATTACCCCAAGCGGGGCTCATAAACATCTCCGCCCTGGAGGGCAAGGGCTTGGACGATCTTATGGATCGCCTGATAGAACTGGCCCCGGAAGGCCCGGCCTGGTATCCCGAAGAGTACTATACTGACCAAGAACCTGTTTTTCGCATCGCCGAAATCGTCAGGGAAAAAATCCTGCGCCACACCAGGCAGGAGCTCCCCCATGCGGTCTTTGTAGATTATACCGATTCGCGCAGGTTAGGCGACGGAAGCCTGGAGGCGTCCTACGACATTGTCGTCGAAAGGCCGAGCCAGAAGGGCATACTCATAGGAAAGGCCGGCTCGATGATCCAGAAGATCCGCCAGGAGTCGGAGGCCGATCTTGAGGATTTGTTCGAATATCCCATTCACCTAAGGCTCCAGGTCCGCGTCGATCCGGATTGGCGCAGGGATGAAAAACGCCTGGAAAAGCTGATTTACTAGCGATGTGTTTTATAAAGCGGATGAGTATTCTTTGCGGTCTTAAAGGCAGCAGGTTTTCTTGAAGCGGTCGGCCACGGACTCGAAGCCGGTATCCATGCACTGACCCAAGGCCTCTGCCGCCTTTGGGAATACAGACAGGTCCAGGGACTCCCGCTCTTCCTTTCGGAAATCCGAGAGGACATAGCCCGCCACATCGGGGTGATCGGGCCGGCCGATGCCAAATCTTAGGCGCGCGAAATCCCTGGTGCCTAGGTGCTTTTCCATGGAACGGAGCCCGTTATGTCCCCCCAGGCCGCCCGAGAACTTAAAGCCGAAACAGCCGAAGGCCATCTCAAGCTCATCGTGGACCGCCAGCACCTCGGAGGCTTCAATTCGATAAAAACGGCAGAGCTCGGCGACGCTTTCACCCGAGTTGTTCATGTAAGTTTCGGGTTTCAAGAGCCAAATTCTTCCGTTTGCTGTCTCCAAGCTGGCTGTCTTGCCCTTAAATGCCCTGGTCCAGCGCAGGTCCCGGGCCAGGTCCAGGGAATCGAGGAAAAGCCAGGCCACGTTGTGCCGGTTAGATGCGTATTCTCTGCCGTAATTTCCTAAAAAAGCGTAGAGTCTGATCATCCGTTTTCCTTAAGTTCCCAAAGGGGCCAGCATTTACTATATCCTAAGAACAGGGAGCGAAAGAAGGACCTTAAGGGTTCACTCCTGAAGACTGTCATAAGAGCCCGCCACGTTGTGCCGGTACGGGCTGCCGGGCGCTGCCGGTGCGGACTGCCGGGACGAGCTGCCGGGGCAGGGTGGGCTTCGCGGGACATCCCTGGCCGCCTGGCCTGAAAGTGCATTGTCCCTCCGTGCGGACTGCACTATACTAGAAGCCTCCTATGGAACGCACAACCTATGTCATCGGCCACAAAAATCCCGACACCGATTCGGTGGTCGCAGCGGCTGCCTATGCGGCCTTGAAGCGGGCCCTCGGGCTTGAAGGGGCAGTGGCGGCCAGGGCTGGAGCGGTCAACCCCCAGACCGAGTATATCTTCCATCGCTTTGGCCTTCCGCTTCCGGAGTTTCTGCCCGATTTGGTGCCCAAGGTGGGCTACTACCTGGGAACGGCCCCTGTCTGCGTGCACGAGATGACCCCGCTCTGGGAAGCCCTCTCCATTATGGAAAAATCCGGCGGCCATGTCCTTCCCATCATCGATGCCCAAGGAAAATACAGGGCTATGCTCCACTATGGAGCCTTCGCCCAAAATATACTGGCCAAGATCAATCCCCACCGCAAGGCAGTTGTTCCAACCTCGCTCTCTCATCTTATCGAAACGATAAAAGCCCAGCCGCTGGTAGTCTTTGACAAGGAATCGGTCTTCAATGCCCGCATGGTTGTGGCTGCCCTCAGCACCGCCAAGTTCGCCGACTATATTCACGCTGAACCGGCATACAACAAGATTGTCCTCGTGGGTGACCGGGAAGAAGCCCAGCGCATCGCCGTGGAGGCAGGGGCTAAGGTCGTGATTCTCACCAACGGCGTCCTGCCTTCCAGAGAGATAAAAGAATTGGCCGAAGCAAAGGGCGTCTCCCTCTTGAGCTCGCCGTACGACACTTCCTCCACATCCCTCCTGGTGCTGTACTCGGCTCCCGTAATAACCGTAGCCGACGATACTATCATCGCCTTGAGCCCTAGGGACTGGATAAAGACAGCCAAGCAAGCAATCGCCGCATCGCCCAGTCGCTCGGTGCCGGTGGTGGACGACGAAGGCAGGGTTATCGGTCTTTTTTCCGAAGGCGATCTTATAAAGGAAGCCAACATCGACGTGATAATGGTGGATCACAACGAATTCTCCCAGGCGGTGGAAGGCATCGACCACTACAGGATCCTGGAGGTCATCGACCATCATAGGCTCGGTTCTTTCTCGACCCCCTATCCGATCACCTTCATCAACAAGGTAGTGGGCTCCACGAGCACCATCGTAGCCTCCATGTACAGGGAAACCCGCACCCCCCTATCCAAGGCTATGGCTTCGGTCCTGCTCTGCGGCATACTCTCGGACACCCTGGTGCTCAAGTCCGCCACCACCACCGACATGGACAAGGAGACCACCGAGTATCTGGCCAACATCACGGATCTTTCCATCGAGGATCTAGGCCATGACATAATGGCCTCGGCCTCTGAGGCGGCCAGGCTTCCCGCGGATACGATGGTCAGGGTGGATCGCAAGGAATACGAATCTGAGGGCAAGAAGCTCTCTGTAAGCCAGATTGAATTGATGAGTACTGTGCAGATCATGGATAGGGCGCAGGAAATTCTCCAAGGATTGGCTGGCCTGCGGGCTGAAACCGGCAGTTACCTGGCAGCCCTCATGGCTACGGACATCAGCAAGTTGGAGAGCATTCTCTTCATGGCAGCGGACGACAGCCTCTATCCCTATGTGAATTTCCCTTCGTCACAGAAAGGGATTTACTTTTTGAAAGACATGCTGTCCAGAAAAAAACAGCTTATGCCGGCCTTGTTCGAGATGGTGGAGAAGGCGCAGGAACGCTGAGAAGTCTGAGCTTTGTTCAACGCAGGAGCCGTGGGCGGGAGCGTCGGCCTTCCCCGCCGACGCTCCCGCCCCAGCGCCGCATGGCCCTTCGACCGAAAGGGCGCTGCCTATCCGATAGCCCCCGAGGCCAGGAAGGGCAGGGCTATGAAGTTGCCGATCATGCCCCCGATGCTCGAGAGAAAAAATACCAGCAGTATGTGGGTCACCCTGTTCCCGTAAAAGCCCTTAACGCTCGTCACGTCCTCGGTAAGCCGCTCGAAGTCCTGGACCCGGGGCTTGCGAAGGTATGCTTCCGCCACTCCCGCGAACAAGCCTATCCCCACCAGGGGATTCAAGGTTGCGATGGGCGCCAGCAGAAAAGAAACGGCGATTGTGCCGGGATGGGCCAGGCATAGGGCTGATCCGAGGGCTGCCAAGGTGCCGTTCAGCAGGACCCAGCGCCACATCAGATCAAGGCTTGCCTGGGTTCCTGAACGAAAAAAACCGATAACAATGAGCGCAACGATGATCATGGGGATGATCCAAGCCGATAGTTTCGAAAACCCGCTCTTGGGAGGGACCACATCGATCTCCGAGACATCGGGCTGTATCTCGCCCAAGTCCAGTTTTTTAAGCCATCGCTCGATGCCCGCCATATGCCCTGCGCCGACCACCGCCACTACATGTTCTTCCGGAGAAAGAAAAATCTTGGAAGCCAGATAGCGGTCGCGCTCATCGATGAGCACTTCCTTGACCGAAGGCAGGTAACCCGCCAGCTCGTTCATCATCTGCTCGAGCTCATTCTTGTTTTTCAGCTGCTCGATCTCTTCCTCGGACAGCTTTTCGTTGCTGAAGGCAGAACTGATCAGGCTGGCCAGGAGCTTGGATTTATTCCAGAAATTGGATCTTGCCCAGGCTCGCTTGAGGGTGATCTGAACGTCCCGGTCGCAGCAGGACCAAGGTATGCCCGCAGCCTCGGCGGCGCTGGTGGCGGCTATCATCTCCTCGCCCGGCTTTACGCCGACTCCAGCCCCCATGCGTTTCTGGAAGCCCGAGAGCGCCAGGTTGGCCAGAAGGAAAAATCCCTTTCCCTCCTTGAGCACCTTGCCGATATCCAGATTTTCCCAGCGTGAACCCTGGGTCATGGACTGGTAGCGGGTCTGGTCTATCTCGACACAAACCCTGCCAGGCTTTTCCTCGGCGATAATGGATTCCACCTCGGCGACGCTGTCCCGGGATATATGGGCTGTGCCTACCAGGGTTATGCTGCGGGATGAGAGGGTGATTCTGTTGACCGTATTAGACATCGTGCTTCCTTTATGCTCAATCGAAAGGATAGTACTCTTCTTCCTTCCAGCCCGACAAGATAAGGCCTGAGCCTTTCATCGTCATGGCTGAACGGATAAACAGCTGGAGAAAGCTTCGGGTAAAGGAGGCAGGGTATCCGGCGCGCAATAATCCTTCAGTCTCCGATGCAGCCTTAAGAATCCTCGTGCAGTCCTCGCCCTTGTAGCGGCCCAAGGCAGCCCTGAACTTTCGCTGCCCCGTCTTGCTGGTTATTTTTTCCGCCCTGAAGGCATTTTCCATCTCCAAACCTTGGGCAAGACTTCGGTGGAGCCGTTCCAAGGTCCTGAAACTCCAGATCAGAGCCGCGATGATCTGGGAGGATTCGCTCTGCCGATCGGACAGAAGGGCGTCCAGCACGCTCAAGGCAGAATCTATATCGCCCTGGACCATTCTGTCGAAAAGGCTGAAGGCATCTTCCCTCCTGGAACGGGAAAGGGCCGATTCGATGTTTTCGGAATTCAGGCGGTGCTCGGCTGGAAAGCAGGCCGCCAAAACCGTACAAGCCGACTCCAAGGCCGCCGTCTCATTCTCCACCAATTCCAGCACCGTCTCTATGGCTTCATCGTCCGCCGAAAGTCTGTCCCGTGCCAGGCGGTCTCTGAGCCAGGTCGGCTTCTCCGAATCCCGCAGCTCCCAAAAAACTTTCTTGCCCCTGGAGCCCACCGCCTCCTCCAGACCCTTCGCTAGACCGTAGGCTTCGGTGACCAGGAGCAGCACGGCGTCCTCCGCCGGGCTCTTGATATAGGCGATGAGAGCTTCCTGATCCTGCTTGGAACTCAAGGCCTCGGCATTACGGTATTCTATAAGCCGCCTTGGGGCGAAAAGTGAAGCGTTGCGCAAAATGCCGACCAGACGCTCGGGCGGCATATCCTGGGCGTAGAAACGGCTGTACTCCGCAGCCTGGCCCTCCTTGGCGGCCAGTCCTTCGGCGATCTCCCGCACAAAGAGTTCTCGGCGCCCGATTTCAGGGCCTGCGAGAATGTAGGTGGACAGTATGGCTGGGATGGGCATGAGGTTTTAGTAACTCCGAATTATTGCCTTGAGCTTGCCGAGAATCCGCACATCCTGGGTGTAGATCGGAGCAAAGTCGGGATTATCGGCCTGGAGCCTAATCCTGTTGTTTTCCTTAAAAAATCGCTTCAGGGTGGCCGAGTCTTCGATGAGGGCTGCGACGATCTCCCCGTTTTCGGCGAAAGAGCGCTGTTCTATCACCGCCAGGTCACCTGAGTGGATACCCGCATCCCGCATGGAATCGCCCTTTACCCTCAGGGCGAAGCAACGTCCTCCCCGGCTGAACTCGGCTGGAATCCGTACGGAGCCGTTCCAGTTTTCTTCGGCGAATATAGGCAAGCCCGCGGCGATGTCGCCCAAAACAGGTACCTCGAGCACAGCGTCGTCGCTCTCCCGCCTGGACACTATCTCAATCGCCCGGGAGCGGTTTTCCTGAAGCTTGATGACGCCTTTCTTCTCCAGGGCCTTAATGTGGTCATAGGCGCCTTTTATGGAAATCGAAAAAGCCTTGGCAGTCTCCCTTACCGTGGGGGGGTACGAGTTTTTCTCGATGAACCCCGTGAGGAAATCCAGAATTTCACACTGCCGCGTCGTCAGCTCTTTCATTAATCTACTATCCTAATGTTAAGTATATTTCATCAATCGGGATTCGGCGCAAGGGGAAGAATGTGATTTTTTGAATTTATATGAAAAATCGATCACCTTGCGGCCTTTCGCGAGCTGCGGTGACGGAAATCGACCTGCGAATCAGCCCAGTTCCTCGTTGAATCCGCTTTCGAAGAGGGCTTTTATCGCTTCCGCCGCCGCTACCTCGTCTGACCCCTCGGCGGTTATCCTGATTTTTGAACCAAAACTCGCCGCCAGCGTTATAATGCCCATGATGGATTTGGCGTTGATCTTGTTACCGTTTTTTTCCAGGAAAATTCTCGAGGAAAATTTAATCGCCATCTGGGCGATCATGGCCGAAGGTCTGGCGTGTATGCCCGCCCTGTTCCGAATCGTCGTCTCAAGCTCTACCATTGTCCACTCCGCTAAGAATCAGTAATCGTCCCTGGAAAAATAAAGGGTGCGGGCATTCTCGCTTTCGAGCCAGCGCATGATGTTCTGGTTGAATTCCTTGGCGGAATGATACCCCATTTTCTTGAGCCTCTCGTTCATGGAGGCGGTTTCGATGATGATCGGTATGTTGCGTCCCGGCTTTACCGGGATCTCCAGCATGGGCACCTTCACTCCCAGGATGTCAGTGCTCAGCTCGTCCATGCCGATCCTGTCATAGACCTTGTCCGGATCCCAATCCTCCAGCTGGCAGACCAGCTGAATCTGCTTTTTGTCCCGTATGGCACCCACTCCGTACAGATGGGTGATATTGATGATGCCCAAGCCACGGATTTCCATGTGATGGCCGATGACCTTGTTGGCGCCCTGGCCCATTAAGATCGAACCGTTTACGCAGCGGATCTCCACCACATCGTCGGCCACCAGCCGGTGTCCCCGCTCGATCAGCTCCAGCGCGGTCTCGCTCTTGCCCACCCCCGAGTCGCCCACCAAAAGGATCCCGATGCCGAAAACCTCCACCAGGACACCGTGCATGGTTGTCTTTGGTGCGAAAATATCCGAAAGCACCCGCAGCACCCTGCCGGAAAATTCGTTGGAATTGAGGCTGGTCACCAGGACCGGGCAGCCGGCTTTTTCCGCCGCATCGGTAAAACTGCTTGAGGGGTTAAGCGAACTGGTAAAAATACAGCAGGGAATATCGTAGGAAAAAAGGGTATTTACCGCCTCGTAGGAGCCCTCGGCGTCGAGCTTGGAGAGATAGGCGTATTCGCCCCGCCCGAAGACCTGGAGCCTATTCCAGGCAAAGGATTCGTAGAAGCCCGCTAGGGCGAGGCCTGGTCTGTTGATGTCGGGGACCGTAATCTGCCTACCCAGGCCTGCCCTGCCCGCGACACAGCTCAGGTCTAGAGCATTCTGCTCCTTGAGTTCCAGAGAGAGCAGATCGAGTACACTGAAGCCCTTTGGCTCATTTCCTATCACAGCCGGCAGTGTACTATGAAAGTGCACTCTGGTAAATCGCCGGAGTCGGGCTCCCTGTTCCTACTTCTTGCTCTGGATCTTCTGTTTTTCCTTGGCGATCTTCTGATCCAGCTTTTCGATCAGTGCGTCTATTCCCGGATTGATCTCGAAGGCCTTTTCCTGCAGATGGGCTTGCAAGCCCCAGCGGAAGTTAGTTGTGACCTCCAGTTTGTAATTTTTTGAATCCTTGGTGAAAACGAACAGAAGATCGACGATCATGTCCTTCGCGTACCCGATCCTCTCAATCTTGGTTGCAAGATACTGCCTGCTCTCCTCGCTGAGGTCGAAATGTACGGAACGAACGTCGATATTCATGTGCGCCTCCTTAAGCTAGTACGCAGGCAAGGACCTGCGCCCTTTCAATATTTCCGGCGGCTGAAGGACGAATCCATGTCCAGCTCGCCGCGATATTTCGCCACCGTACGGCGCGCGATCTTGATGCCCCGTTCGGCGAGAATATCCACAAGCTCCCTGTCGGAGTAGGCGGGCTTGCCCCCGTCTTCCCCATCCAGAATCTCCCTGAGCGTGGCTTTGACACTCTCCTTGGAGTGCTGTGCCGTCCCCGTAGCCGTAGAAGGCACCGGGTTGGTAAAAAAGCGCCGAAGCTCCAGAATGCCCCACTCGGTCTGAACGTACTTGCCGTTGGCGATTCTGGAAACCGTCGTCTCATGCACCCCCACTTCGTCGGCCACATCCCTGAGCGTAAGCGGCTGCATCGCCTGCGGTCCCTCCACGAAAAACCGGGCTTGGAACTTGGCGATAATCTTGGCCACCTTCAGCAGGGTCTGGTTGCGCTGCTGGAGTGATCCTATAAAAAACTTTGCCCGCTCAATGTTCTCCTTGACGAAAGATACCGTATCTTTGTCGCGAGAACCGCCTTTTTTAGACGAAAGTTCCGAGAAAAAGGGATTGATCCCCAAAAGAGGTATCACTTCATCGTTGAGTTCTATTACAAATTCGTCATTTTCCACCCGGATCGCCAAGTCTGGAATCACATAGCGGGTTTTTTCCGTGGAAAACGCCCTGCCGGGGAATGGCGAGAGGGTTTTGATATAGGCCAGGGCTTCGTCTATTTGAGGGCTCTTGATCTTGAGGCTGCGCCTGATCTCAGCGTGCTTGCCCTTTTCCAGCTTGTCCAGATGGGCCGCTATTATCTCGATGACGCCGTCGGGGGCCCCGGGATCCAGCGCGGCCTGGACCAGGAGGCTCTCTTTATAATCCTTGGTGCAGGTCCCGTTCGGGTCCAGGCCGCGCACTATTTCCATGGCCTTTTCCATGTCTTCCGAGGAACAGCTGGAGCAGAGTTCCTCCGGCGGGCTGCGGTGGAAGCCGTCCTCATCCAGGTTCTGTATAAGCCGCTCGCCGATAGCCCTGACAGCCGGGCTCAGGGAGAGCATCCTGAATTGACTCAGCAGGTGTTCCTGCAGGGTTTCTGGCAGGGCGATCGCCCCCTCCAGAAACTTATGCTTGGCGTCCTCGTTTGCTTCGGTCTGTCGGTAGGAGTAGTCCTCTGTTCCGTCGCTCCAGTCCTCACCCGAGTCGTCGACTTTAGCCTCGGCATAGGATTCCAGAGACAGTTCGGACCTGTCATCCAGTACCTCCAGGGCAGGGTTGGTTTCGAGTTCGCTCTGGATTTCTTCGGTCAGCTCCGCCACAGGCATGGCCAGAATCTTTATGGATTGTAGCATTCTGGGGTTGAGCTTCTGGCGTTGTTCGGCTACGAGCGCCGGTCTTTGTGCCTGCAATGAACACTCCTTTATCTGCAATGGTAAGGTAGAATCCGGTAATGTCAATGGCAATATTGACCTTCGGGGCTGGCATTATTATGTTAACAGGGTACGTTTGTCGCTCAATCACATCGCTAAGGTAGGAACATGTCCAAGCATAGACACGATTCAGAGTCCTCTAAGGATAGGACCGTAAACCCGGGCACGGCCCAGGAGCAGCCCGAGACCGCTGCCAGGCAGCAGGCCCCTGACTCCCAGACTGCCACTGGCCAAACTCTTGGAAGCGCGGATCAGACCGCAGACAGCACCGGCCAGACCGATTCTTCCGGCCAGTCCGCGGATTCCACGGCTCAGCCGGAGGGTGCCGGCAAGCTGGAAGCTCTCCGCAAGGAGAATGCCTCCCTCAAGGCCGAAATCGAGGAGCTCAACGCGAAGTACCTGCGCAAGTTGGCCGAGGAAGTAAATTTCCGCAAGCGCATGCTCAGGGAGAAAGAGGATGGGCAAAAGTATGCCCTTTCCTCCATTTTGAGCGACCTTATCCCTATTCTCGATGATTTTGACCGGGGTATGAAGGCGGCTACCGCCGCTCATAGTTTCGAGTCACTCAACGAAGGAATGGCGCTCGTGCATAGGCAGTTGTCGCAAATGCTGGAAAATAAGTATTCTCTAAAGAGATTCGACTCCGCGGGCAGCCCCTTCGACCCAATGATGCACGAGGCGCTTTTTGCGGAGCCCGCCGATGTGGAAGAGGCAATCGTCTCCGAGGAATACCTCCCTGGCTATATGCACCACGAACGGGTGCTCAGGTCGGCCAAGGTGAGGGTCAAGATTCCCAATGGAGCAAAAAAGGCAGCGGCCCAGGACGCCGCGCCAAATTGCCAGCCCGGGAGGAGTCCCGAGGCCGGGAACGATCCCGCGGCCGACCAGCGTCCGGAAAACGACGCCGGCCGAAACTGATAGCGAAAGTCTTAGTAAGGAGAATTATATATGGGCAGAATCATAGGTATCGACCTCGGTACGACCAACTCTTGCGTCTCAGTGATGGAGGGCGGCGAGCCTATTGTCATCGCTAATTCCGAAGGGCAGAGGACGACCCCTTCCATTGTTGGATTTACCTCCAAGGGCGAACGCGTGGTCGGTCAGCCTGCCAAGAACCAGATGATCAC
>DFYR01000018.1:38185-39326 GCA_002383375.1 Spirochaetaceae bacterium UBA4077 | reverse complement strand
TTAGTCTAGGACTTTTGCAAGAGCCACGTATATAAATACAATTAAATCCGGTAATAAGTAAATCCTCAGTGTTAGAGCTGATTTTTATGCAGATATTATGCATATCTGTTGACAAAGAAGATGCTCTTCGATACCATTGACCCCCAATATTACTATGGTATGATTGTCGATCAACCGTACAATCGTACCAGCTTTGGATGAAACTTAGTTCCAGGAGGTCAAGGTGGGCAAGACGAGCGAGTCCCTGCTGGAGTTTAAAAACTATAGCATGGGGTTCAGGGACGAAGACGTCACCTACAATCTGCTCGACAAGGTCACGTTCTCCGTGCGCCGTGGAGCGGTGCTGGGAGTCGTGGGCGAGTCGGGCTGCGGCAAGAGCATGACCTCTCTGTCCGTGATGCGGCTGTTGCCGCCGGAAGCCGTTGTCCAGGACGGCGATATCCTTTTCGACGGAGCCAGCCTTTTGGGCAAGAACGAAACTGAAATGGAAAAGCTGCGGGGCAGGGAGATCGGCATGGTCTTCCAGGAGCCCATGACCTCGCTCAATCCCGTTTTCACCATCGGCAGACAGATCGGCGAATCCCTGGCGATTCATTTCCCGGCCAAGTCCAAGGACGAAATCCGTGACGAGGTGTGCCAGCTTTTAGAACACGTGGGGATATCCAATCCNNGCCAAGCGGTTCAATCAATTTCCGCACCAGCTTTCCGGTGGAATGAGGCAGCGGGTCATGATAGCCATGGCCGTGGCATGCAAGCCGAAGCTTCTCATAGCCGACGAGCCGACCACTGCCCTTGACGTTACGATCCAAGCCCAGGTTTTGGAACTCATGAAAAACCTGGTGAACGAAAGCGGAAGCTCCATGATGCTCATCACTCACAACCTGGGCGTTGTCGCGGAAACCTGCGACGAGGCGGTGGTTATGTACGCCGGCCAGATAGTGGAGAGAGGCACGGTGGATCATATATTCAACAGCCATTCCCATCCCTATACCGCAGGCCTCATGGCCTCAATACCCTCGCTTTCCCATGGCGAGGGAGATCTCTACTCGATTCCGGGGACTGTGCCCACCATCGACAAATTCGTAAAGGGATGCCGATTCGCCTCCCGCTGCGCCCATAGAAAGCCCGGCTGCGAGGAATC
>DFYR01000018.1:12137-38154 GCA_002383375.1 Spirochaetaceae bacterium UBA4077 | reverse complement strand
CCCCAGCTATGTCCACGCCCTCGAAGACGTGGACATGGACCTGTATAGAGGCGAAACTCTGGGCGTCGTCGGGGAGTCGGGTTCTGGCAAGTCAACCCTGGGAAGAACTATCATCCAGCTGGAACAGCCCACGGCGGGCAAGGTGCTTTTCGAGGGAGCGGACGTCTCGGCCTTNNATCCTTGAATCCCCGCCTCTCGGTGGGCTACGCCATCGCCGAGCCGATGATCGCCCACAAGCGCTTCTCCTCCAAGGCCGAAACCAAGGAAGCCGCCGAGGAACTGATGAAAAAAGTAGGTCTCCAGCCTTCGATGGCTTCCCAGTATCCCCACAATTTTTCCGGCGGCCAGCGGCAACGCATCGGCATCGCCCGGGCGCTCTCACTCAATCCGAAGGTGCTGATCTGCGACGAGGCGGTCTCCGCCCTGGATGTTTCTGTCCAATCACAGATACTCAACCTCTTCAACGCCCTCAAGCGGGAGCTGGGCCTTACCTATATTTTCATAGCCCATGACCTCTCGGTGGTCCGTTACATATCGGATCGAATTTTGGTGCTCTACCTGGGAACGGTCATGGAGATAGCCCCGAAGACGGCGCTGTTCGAGCGGCATTACCATCCCTATACCGAATCCCTCATATCAGCCTCGCCCGAGCCATCAACGGCCAAGCGCAAGGGCAGGATCATCCTCTCCGGAGAAATCCCGAGTCCGATAAATCCGCCTTCGGGCTGTAGATTCCATACCCGCTGCTTCAAGTGCATGGAGCGCTGCAAGGTCGAGGTGCCGGAGTTGAGGGAAATAGAGACAGGTCATTTCGTCCGCTGCCATCTCTATGACGAAAAGGGGAGGAACTGATATGTCGCGCTATATCGCCCTCAGGCTGGCCAAAGGCCTTCTCACCTTCTTCATTGCCGTGACCATCACCTTCCTCATAGTGCGGCTCATGCCCGGCGATCCGACCACCGCCCTGATCAGCGACTCCCTAAGCCCCGAGGACGCCCTGGTGCTCAAGGAATCCTTCGGCCTGGACAAGCCCCTGTATCAGCAGTATTTCCTCTTCATCCGCAACCTGCTTAAGGGGGACCTCGGCTATTCCTTCTTCTATAAAGATTCAGTGGCTTCCATCATCGGCAATAAGCTCTGGTGGACCCTTCTCCTCATGGGCAGCTCCCTTTTCATGACCCTTCTCATAGGGATTCCCCTGGGGGTGATCTCGGCCAAGCATCAGGGCAAACTGCTGGATCAGGCCATCAACGTCGCGGTGGTGATCGGCGTTTCGATATTCGTGCCGCTGCTGGCATTTCTTCTCCTCTATTCATTCAGCTTCAAGCTCATGTGGACCCCCATAGGCGGGGCGTACAGCCCGGGGATAGATCCTTCCAAGATGTTCGGAAGCGTCGTCAGCCATATGATACTTCCCTGCGCCACCCTGGTGATCACCTACCTGGCCTCGACGGTGCTGTACATGCGCAACAGCATGCTAGACGTGCTAAAGGAAGACTATGTGCGCACCGCCAAGGCCAAGGGAGTGAACGACCGGAAAGTCACCTGGAGCCATGCCTTGAGGAACGCCCTGATTCCTACCGTAACGGTGACGGGGCTCATGATAGGGAAAATGGTAGCCGGCGCCGTCCTCACCGAGACGGTGTTCTCCTGGCCTGGCGTGGGCACGATGATATACGACGCGGTGCAGAAACAGGATTTTCCGCTGCTGCAGGGGGCTTTCCTCGTGCTCGCGGCAAGCGTGGTGGTGATGACCCTGATAACGGACCTGGTCGTCGCCTGGCTCGATCCCCGGATCAAGCTCTAGGGGTATGGTGATATGAGGGAAAAAACTTTTTTAGAGTCCTTTTGCAGGCACAGGCTTGGGGTGATCGGATTTATCGGGGTCGCACTGATACTCTTGGCCGGCATCGTCGGTCCCTTCTTCGTGCCCTTCCAGCGGGGCTACGGCGAGGCAATGCCTCTGGTGGGGCCGAGCGGGGGAAACATCCTCGGCACCGACGCCCTCGGCCTCGACCTCTTCTCCGAGATCATCTGGGGCGCCCGCACCTCCGTCCTCATCTCAGCCTCGGCGGTGCTGGTGGCCATGTTCATCGGCATACCCCTCGGTCTCGTTTCCGGCTATTCCCGGGGCAAGATCGGCGCGCTGATCGACAGCGCTATCGAGATAACCATGACCATACCGACCCTGCCGCTGATGATCCTCATCTCGGCCCTGGTCGGGCCGAGCGTGAGAACCGTGGCCCTGGTCATTGGCGTCTTCGCCTGGCCCACCCTGGCGCGGATCGTCCGAAACTCCACCCTCAAGGTCTCACAGATGCAATACATAGAGGCGGCGAAGGTCCTGGGCATCTCCAAGGGCTCGATCATGTTCAAGCACATATTGCTCAATATCGCCGGACCTGCCCTGGTGGATATTACGCTGATAATGGCCACGGCGGTGCTCACCGAGTCAAGCCTGAGCTATCTGGGCCTCGGGGATCCCAACGTCTGGTCCTGGGGGGGGATTCTCCAGACGGCCTTCAAGGCGGGGCATCACTTCCGCGCCTGGTGGCTGGTCATCTTCCCCGCGGCTTCCATCATGCTCTATGTCATTTTCTTCAATCTCTTGGGAATCGGAATCAACGAAACCCTCAACCCGAAATCCAGGAAATAAGGAGGCAGGATGTACGATACCATTATACGCGGCGGCCTGGTCTACGACGGCAAGGGTAATCCACCCCTCAAGGCCGACCTGGCCATCAAGGACGGAAAGGTAGCCCTCATCAAGCCGGCCATCGCGGAAGAGGCGAAAGAGGAAATCGAAGCCTCCGGCAAGATAGTGACCCCCGGATTCATCGATCCCCATGTCCACGAGGAACTCACCCTCTTTTCGGATAACGCCTACGAGCTGTTCCTCCGCCAGGGAGTCACCACCACGGTGAACGGCAACTGCGGGCATTCGGTCACCCCCGGGGGCAGGGATTACATTGTCGATTATTTTTTCAACAACGGCCTCATATCCGAACGAAACAAAAGCGAGTTCAAGAAGTATTTCCCGGACTGGGAGGATTTCTCGGGCTACGTCGAAGCGGCGCGCAGGAACGGCAGCAACCTAAACCTCCTGGTCCTCCTGGGGCACGGCACCATAAGGCAGTACGTCATGAACGGCGCCCACGACAGGCCGCCCACGGCGGAGGAGAAGAAGCGGATCGACGCGTTCCTGCGCGCCGGGCTGGAACAGGGCGCCTGGGGTGTTTCTTTCGGCCTGGACTACGTGCCTAGCCGCTACGCCAAGACCGAGGAGCTCGTGGACGTGGCCAAGGTGGCCGCCGAGTATGACGGCGTTGTGTCCGCCCACCTGCGCCATTGGATCGGCACTAAAGAAGCGGTGCTGGAAATGGTGGAAGTGTGCAGGCAAACCGGCGTCCGGACCCAGATATCGCATTTGAAATCCAGCTCCGAAGAAGCCTTCGAGGCAGCCCGTGAGGCGGCCGCCGAGGGCCTCCCCTTAAGGATAGACACTATTCCCAAGAGCTCCGGCCACTGCAACAGGAAAGACAAGCTCCTGCAGTCCATCATGGCTATCTCCGACGCGCTCTTCGACAAGGGCGTGGAGGGGGTCAAGGCTGCGCTGCACAGCAAAGAAGGCCGCCAGATCGTGAAGCGGGACGCCCACGCCAAGTTCGGCATGGATAAGGAAAAGGTATTCATAGTCATTTCGCCCGACGATCCTTCGCTGGAAGGCAAATCCATAGCTCAGATCGCCCGGGAACGGGGGGATTCGGATCCCACCGAAACCATGCTCGACCTGGCCGGCGACGATAAGGAGTACACCTTCTGGCTGGGCGGGCCCACCAGGGACGATTTCGCCAGGGACCATACGAAGGTCATTCGGGACAATCCCTACGTATCGGTAGGCACCGACAGGATCATGGGCGATCCCAACGACCCCTTCTTCTGGTACGAGCTTCAGCGCTACGGCGGCTTCCCCACCTTCATGAAGATGTACAGGAAGGCTGGCGTCCCGGTGGAGGAGATCGTCAGGCGGAACACATCCCTGGTGGCAGAGCACTTTGGCATCAGGGACAGGGGCTGGCTGGAGCCCGGCGCCTGGGCTGACGTGGCGGTGATCGACCTGGAAGCCTACGACTTCCCTGAACCGCAGGCGGTGGACTGCAAAAAACCGCTGACCATGGCGACGGGAGTGGAATTCGTCCTGGTCAACGGCAAAACGGCCATACAAAAAGGGGAGCTGCTCAAACCATTATCGGGCAGCATCCTTTTGCGCAACGAACATAGAAACTGACAAGGAGGTCAGAACATGAAAAGGAAAAGCGTATTTTTCGCTTTGGCGCTCGTCCTCGCCCTGACGCTGAGCGTCTCGGCNNTCCAACGACATCAACGCTTCGGCGCTGATGGAAGCCGTCATGCCCCGCTTCGGCTACATGGATACGGACGGTCAGATAAAGCCCCATCTCTTCGAGAGCTTCGAGATAAAGGACAACTCAACCACCTTTATCCTCCACGTCAGGCCCGGGCTCAAGTGGCACGACGGGGTTCCCTTCACGGCCGAGGACGTGGTGTTCACCGGCGAATATCTGATGAAATACTCCTTGTTCCAGAACACGAGGTATAGCAACGTCAAATCCGCCAAGGTGCTCGATCCGCTGACCGTGGAGTACAAGCTTGTCAATCCCCAGGTGGGATTCCTCGACGTCATGATGTACTGGGTGAGCCCCATGCCCAAGCACATTTTCGAAAAGGTCACCAACCCTATGGCGTTCAACTACGAATCCACCGGCGTCGTGGGCCTGGGTCCATACAAGATGGGCGAGTTCAAGAAGGGCGAGTACTACATCGCCGTGCGCAATCCCGACTGGCCCGCTTCCATGGGGACCCCCACGATCGATAGGATCATCTACAGGGTCTACAAGGACGAGAACTCTCTCGCCCTCGCGTTGAGAACCGGCGAGATCGATTCCGCCACCCGGCAGATTCTTCCCTCTCTGGCCGCCCAGTTCAGGAACAACAAGAACTTCAACGTCTACGACGTCCAGTCCCCTGGCTACGCCTACATGAGCCTCAACACCAAGAAGAGCGAGTTCCTGGCCGATGTTGCGGTGCGGCGCGCCCTGGCCATGACCGTGGACAGACCCAAGATCGTGCGGCTGGCCCTGGAAGGCGCCGGCGTTCCCATGTATGGTCCTGTTTCCCCGATCTACAAGGAATTCACGAAATCCAATATCCAATATCCCGCCTTTAACCTTGAAGAGGCTAAGAAAACCCTTAAATCCGCTGGCTACGCGGATACCAACGGAGACGGATTCTTCGAGAAGAACGGCAAAAAGCTCTCGATCAGGGTGACGTACGAAGCCACCAGGTCGGACTACGACAAGTCCATGAGGATCATCAAAGAAGACGCGGCCAAGGCGGGCATCGACATCGTGCTAGACCCCGTGGACAGGCAGGTCTTCATGGATCGCCAGAACGTGTCCAAGGAATACGAGGCCACCTTCGTCCAGTGGGGAGCCATCGTCGTCATCTACGATTCCTTCTACAACCTCTACGGCAAGGGCGCCTTCCTCAACTACCCCGGCTTCTTCGACGAGGACCTGGAGAAGTGGGCCAAGGCCTCCAAGGAATCGCCCTCCATCCCCGCCACGGTAAAACCCATGGACGAGGCGCAGAAGGTGGTTGTTGATCTCGTTCCCACCATCTCCGTCTGGGTGCCCAACCTGACCTACATCACCAGCGCCAAGTTCGAAGGATACGTGCCCTATTACTTCTCCTTCAACGGAACCCTGACCTTGGGATCCCTGCTTAAAATTACACCGAAGAAATAAGGATAAGGCAGCATAATGGGAATCAAAACCGCGTATACAGGATATAAGGCCTACGATTACCTCGTGCCGGGCCAGGATTACCAGGAATTCGCACTCAGCCCCAAGGACAGGGTGCCTGAATACCTCTATCCCTTGAGCCCGGAACAGGAAAAGCAGGCCTTGAATATCGCCAAGGAAAACATCTGCATCTCGATGCACGAGCATCCCGTGTACAACCCCCTCGATCTAAACGAATACCGGACGCTCCGCCACGCCGGCCGCCAGTCCTGCGCCTACGACGCCCTTGCCGAGTCCTACCTGGACTGCATTTTCGACAACATGATGAACGGCTCCTGCGTCATAACATCGCACAACGGCTGGAAATTCACCGACGTCGTTCACGATCTCGGGATGAGGTTGTGCGATATCGCTCACCAAGACTTCGCCATCCACTGCAAGAGGGTGGACGATATCCGCAGGGCGCACAAGGAAGGCAAGCTGGCCTGGGTAGCCTGCATCGAGGGGGCCATGCCCATCGAAAACGAACTGGACAGGATCGACATCCTCTACGGCCTGGGCGTGCGGCTCATGGGGCTCACCTATTCCGAGTCCAACGCAGTGGGCAGCGGCCTCAAGGAAGACAGGGACGCGGGCCTCACCGCCTTCGGGCGCGAGGTGGTCAAGCGGATGAACAAGGTGGGCATGCTGATCGACGTATCCCACTCGTCCACCCTTACGGCCATCGACGCGGCCGAACTGTCTGCCGTGCCGATCTGCATGTCCCATACGGGTGCCAAGACCCTCTGGAAATCCAGGCGCCTGGCGGCGGACGAGACCTTGAAGGCCATAGCTGCCAAGGGCGGGGTGCTGGGCGTCGAAGCGGCTCCCCACACGACCATCACCTACAACCACAGAACCCACGACCTGGATTCCATCATGGAACATTTCGAGTACATGGTGAATCTTGTGGGAATCGATCACGTCTGCTTCGGCCCGGACACGAACTTCGGCGACCATGCGGGACTGCACCGCATCTTCGCCAAGTTCCTCTCCACCGGCCAGACCAAGAACCTGGAAGACGACTACCCCAGGGTGGACTATGTCAAAGGCATGGAAAATCCCAGGGAAGCGTCCAAGAACGTGGTGCGCTGGCTTGTGGCCCACGGCTACAGCGAAGAAGACATTCGCAAGGTCCTGGGAGGCAACATCCTCAGGGTGTGCTCTCAGGTCTGGAAATAAGGTAGCTTAGGGCTCAGCCCTGCAAGGGGCTTTCCTAAACCCGCGTTTTTCGTATTCTATTAAGGCGGGGGCTGCTTCATGGGAAGCGCCTCTGCCTTTTTTATGGAGCCCAGCGCTGAATTCGGAAAAAGACATAAGGATGGATAGAACAATGGGAGCTGCTGATCCTCTGCCCTTGAACCGTGAGGCCAGGCGACTGTCCTCGCGGGGTGCTTCGGGCGCTGTGGACAAGCTTGTCGAGGTAGCCCTACGACGCTATGCCATGATCGAGGAAGGTGACAGGATTCTGCTGGCGGTCTCGGGTGGCAAGGACTCAATGGCCCTGGCCTGCGATCTGGGGGCTAAGCGGCGCTGGTGGCCTGTCGGCTACGAACTCCAGGCGCTCCATGTCGCCACTGAATTCGGCGATCCGACAACGCCGAAAACCCTGGCGTCCCTGCTTGGATCCTGGGATATCCCCTTCGAGGCGATCACCGTATCGGTTCAAGGCCGTTTAAAACCAGGCCGCTCGATGAACTGCTACTGGTGCTCCACCCAGCGCCGGACCGAGCTCATCCGCTATGCCATGGAACATGGCTTCAACAAAATCGCCCTGGGACATCATCTGGACGACGCGGTGGAAACCCTGCTCATGAATATGCTTTACAAGGGCGAAATAGGGGGCATGCTCCCCCTCCTGCGCTACAGGAAATACCCCCTTTCGATCATCCGTCCCCTTATACTCTGCGAGGAGCGCCAGCTTATAGAGTACGGAAGGGATAGGGGCTACATGTCGACGGTATGCACCTGCGGCTATGGGAGCGAATCGAAACGCCGGGAGGTTCGCGCGAGGGTAGCGCTACTTACGGGCAATTCGGGAAGCATGAAACGCAGGCTTTTCGAATCGACGGGAAAGATAAACCTCGAATACCTGCCCGGAGGACAGGGATTTTCCTCAAGGGTGCTGGATCTGGATCAGGAGGGCGAGACTTAATCTTCGCCCCAATCACCCTGATCCCGGTCGTGGAGATTCTGATCGGCCTTCTCCTTGAGCCTGTCAAGAAGAATCCTGAAGGCGGCTCCCTCTTTTTTTAGCTCCCTGGAACCCCGGGTGATCTTGCATAAAGACAATCCCAGTTCTTCGGCTATCTTTCGCTGCGGTTTGCCTTCGGCCAGGCGCTTTACCAAAGCCCAGCGCTTAGCCATTTCGTCGGCCTCCGAAGGAGTGAAGAGTGAATAGAGGAAATTTTCGATAAGATTCGCGTCGGCGCCTTCCAGGGCGAGGGCTATTTCTCTCATGTTCCGGCGCATCAGTTCGGGATTCCGAGGCATGGTACTACTATACTATAAATCTTTGATTCGGGCGACCTATTCTGCAACAAGGTTCGAGGAACTAATGATTCCTTCGATGTCTGTAATTTGTTATACTTAGCGGCGATTATGAAAAGTACGACACTATTGGCCATCTTCGCGTCACTGTTGGCCATCCCTTCCTTTGCCCAAAGCAGCAGGTCGCAAGATACGGCTGCTGAAACTGTGAGCAGCATTCCGCTCCAAGCCTTTGCTGAGCTCTATGCCGATGCTGATCCTTCGATCAGCGTTGAAGAGCTTGAGGGCAACGCAAGCGCCCCGCTTTTTTCTCCCGCCGAGGGGCAGGCGATCATGGTAGGAACCGAGAAGCCCGTGACCTGGCTCAGGTTTAAGCTGCCCGAGGTTCTGCGGCAGGGCTCGGCACAGCAGGGGTCGGGAGAAAAAAGCGGGGCCTCATCGAGCAGCCCCCGCCCGGAGTGGCTCTTGGTCGTCAAGCCGAGCTTTTCGATTATCCTCGACCAGATCGATTTCTATGTGCCAAAAACGGAGGGCGGCTTCACCGTTTTTTTATCCGGCGCCCTGCGAAAGGCCTTTCCAGGCGAAGCAAGCTCGCGACAGTTTGTCTTCCAGCTTCCTCCGGCCGCTTTTGAGGATGAGTATTGCTATATCAGGCTTTCATCGACCACCGATGTGAAGGTGGAAGTCTTTCTCGAGACCAGCCTCGCCAGGGGAGGGCAGGACAAAAAGGATTTTCTGCTGTATGGGGTTCTTTTCGGTGTCCTGGCGGCGATGCTCCTGTACAGTCTGGCATTGTTCTTTTCCCTGAAGGAAAAGAGCTATCTCTTTTACTCCCTGTACATAGTCTCCGCCGGCGCCTGGCTCTTTTTTCTCCATGGATACTCCAAAGCCCTTTTCGGCCAGAATCCCGGCACTGACCAGGTCTTGCTCTGGTTCTGGGTTGGCCAAATGCTCCTCTGGGGTTCTGTCTTCGTTGCCTACTTCCTCAGGCTCAAGGACGGCCTCGCCTCATTGAACCGCATCGTTCTTTCACTGGGCTCGCTCGGGGCGGTGGTATCCGTAGCAGGCCTGCTGAAATGGTATGATATCGCTTTTTCCCTCTCCCACTACCTGGGCATCATCCTTCCGATCCTTGGTACGGCAACAGCATTTATCCGACTCATACAAGGCTTCCCCTCATCCCTTTATTTTTTCATCGCTTGGATATTCTTAGGAGTCGGAGGGCTTGCCTTTGCGCTCATGGGCCTGAAAATCCTTCCGGTGAATTATTGGACGATCAATTCCAGTGCGATCGGCGTAGCCTTGCAGTCTGTACTACTTTCGATTGCCCTCTCGGATCGGTTCCGACGGTTGGAAAGTGAAACGGAACGGCTGGAGAAGATACAGGCTCATTACGGCGCACTCAATCTCACCGATGAGAGTACAGGCCTTCCGAATAAACGTTATCTCATGACCGAGCTGGACGATCTATTGGAAAAAACAAGGCAGAACAAGACGCAGCTCTCCCTGCTCCTAATCGATGTGGACAACTTCAGAAGCTTGAGCGACTCCCTTGGAACTACGAAGCCGGAAGATGTTATGGCCAGTTTAGCCTCCATCGCGAAGGCGAATACAAGGGAGACCGACAGAGTATGCAGCCTGGGAGGGGATAGGCTGGCAGTGGTTCTGCCGGGCATAGGAGCCGAAGCGGCATTAAAGGCAGCGGAACGAATCAGAAAGCGGTTTGAACTTGAGGATTTTCGCAGCAAGGGCTCCGGGGGCTATGCGAGCGAATCCTTGGCGATTACCGTAAGCGTCGGCGTTGCCGAGCTGTGTAAGGAAGACAGCCGAGATTCCCTGCTGGATCGGACCGATCAGGCGGTACATGAGGCTAAGATCCAAGGAAAAAACCGCAGTCTGTACCTGAGGAGTGCTGCATGAGCCCTGTGCTGATACAGATCGGACTTTCCTTTTTTATCGCAGGTATCTGGATCGCCTTCGCGACCGTCCTGGGCGAGCGTCTGGGCAGCCATAAAGCCGGTCTTATAGCGAACCTTCCTTCCAACCTCCTCATATCCCTGCTCTTTATGGGAATAACCAGAGGGCCCGAATACGCGGCTGCCGCCACTGCCGGCGTTCCGATGGGCATGATGGTGGACAGCATTTTTGTGGCGGTGTTCATTTTTCTTCTGCGTAGGGGAGTATGGGTTGCTCTGTCCTTCGCGCTTTTTTCCTGGGCGATCGCGGCATTTATCGTCATCGTGCTTTTACCGCCCCTGGGGCTTTTGGTATCGCTGGCTTTTTATTGTATCGTTTCAATTGGACTCTTTTTACTTGTGCATCGATGGCTGGGAAGGCCTAAGGTAGAAAAGAAACCTGTTGTGTTTTCCTGGAAGATCATCGCCCTTCGGGCTTTCTTCGCCGGAAGCGTTGTCGCAGGAGCAGTCGCTGTAGCCCAGGCAGCCCCACCCTACATGACAGGCGTTCTGGCCACCTTCCCGGCTGTTTTGACCTCTACCATGGTTATCCTCAGCCTGAGCCAGGGAACACTCTTCGCCCAGGCCACCGGCAAGATTCTTTTACTCTCCTCTTCGAATATAATTGTATATGCCGCCCTGGTTTCACTTTTCTTCTCACCCTTGGGTCCCTGGCTGGGTACGCTTCTATCCTTCGCGGGAGCCTTTGGTTTTATGCTGATTTTGGGAAAGATCACGAGCAGATTCATCTGATTTTCTTTCTGTAGTTGTTTCCTGGCAGCATAAAAGCAGCGTTCTAAGTCAGAAATTACTTTCTTTCTCCCCATTGATGTAGTATATTTTTTGCGAATCATTTGCAATATTCTGGAGAACAGTATGAAATATCGATTTAAAAAGCTTAAGCCCCGGACTGTGTCAAGCTTTATGATCATTGCATTGCTTGCATCCTTGGGGCTCACGGACCTTTTCGCCGCTCCTCAGGTTCCAACTGTGGCGGTGAGCATTCTGCCCCAGACCGAATTCGTGTCTAAAATCGCCGGGGCTGGTGTAAGGGTTATAAGCCTCGTAGGTCCTGGAGCCTCGCCGCATAACTACGAGCCGAGCCCCCGCCAAATGGCCGACTTAAGCCGCGCTTCGCTATGGTTTTCTATCGGCGTCGAATTCGAGACAGCCCTTTTGCCCAAGATCAAAGCCTTGTATCCAGCTTTAAAGATTGTAAATAGCGCAGAAGGGGTCAGGTACAGGCAGCTGGAGTCTGGCCATGAACATGAGGAAAACAACAGCGGCCAAGGTGGCGAAGTTCGCAATGGCGAGGAAGATGCCCACATAAATGAGGATGGAGGCTTGGACCCCCATGTCTGGCTGGGCTTTGAAGCTGTAAAAGTCCAGCTTTCCACGATCCTGAAGGCTCTCGTCGCCCTCGTTCCAGACCAGAAGGCTTCGTTCGAGGCTAATTATCGTTCCTACATCGCTCAAATCGATCGGGTATATGCTGAATTGCAGCGGGATCTGGCACCGCTGAAAGGCAGCAGGGTCTTGGTATACCATCCTTCTTTCGGTTATTTTCTGGATTCTTTCGGCATTATGCAGGAGGCTGTGGAGTTGGGAGGCAAGGAGCCGACGCAGAAAAACCTAGCGGCTTTGATCAAAAGAGCGAAGGAAGAAGGGGTGAAGACGGTTTTCGTGCAAAAACAGTTCTCCAGCGCCGCGGCCAAGACTGTCGCTTCGGCTATCGGCGGTGTCGTGGCCGAGATAGATCCCCTGGCTCCCGCCTGGCTCGACAACACCCGGGTAATGGGCGGCGCCCTCACGAAAGCCTTCAGACTTTAGGGTAAAGGAGCGGAAATGGACAATCATCCGACGATTGCGGTGGAATTTTCCAAGGTCAATTATTCCTATTCCAATCTCCAGGTCCTGAGCGAAAGCTCCTTTCATGTCCATAAGGGGGAATTTGTCGCCCTGATCGGATCCAACGGATCGGGCAAGACAACAATTCTGCGGCTGATCATGGGACTGGCGAAGCCCGATTCGGGGAAAGTCCTGCTTTTCGGTAAAAGTCCCGAAAAGGCCAGGGGGCTGGTAGGCTATGTCCCTCAGTACATGAACTACGATCCTGCCTTTCCGATTTCGGTGGAAGAGGTGGTGAAAATGGGCAGGCTGGAGGGGCTGTCCAGGAACTGCGACTCCAGGCGCGGCCAGACTTTTTCCTGCCCCGAGCTGGAGACGGCGCTGGAGCTCGCCGACGTGGCGGATCTGCGTGCCAGACCCTACAAGGCCCTCTC
Source organism: Spirochaetaceae bacterium UBA4077 (assembly GCA_002383375.1). Lineage (GTDB taxonomy): Bacteria > Spirochaetota > Spirochaetia > Treponematales > Rectinemataceae > UBA2256. Next base: position 25,566 of record DFYR01000018.1, on the reverse strand, counting down.
CGGCGGCCAGCGCCGCAGGGTCATGGTAGCCCGGGCCCTTGCCAGCGCCCCTGAGCTTTTAATCCTGGACGAACCGACGGCGAACATGGACAGCGAGAGCGAACAGCGACTCTTCAACGTATTGGGCAACCTGAAGCGGAGTACCACCATCCTCATCGCGACCCACGACACCGCCTTCGTCTCTTCCCTCACCGATGTGGTGCTCTGTGTCGGCCAGCGAGAGGGCAGGCCAGGCGGAGTGCTCCGTCACGCCGCCAAACCGGCCGACCACATCCCTGTGGGGCTCTACGGGGGCTCGGCGCTCCAGGTGCTCCACGACACGGATCTCCCCGACGACTGCTGCGCTCCCGCAACTGCAGGCAGGGCTGTGCGAGCCGGCTTGGCCAGCCGGGCAGGGCAGGCCAAGCCGGCTCAGCAGGTCAGGCTTTTCGAAAATTCCAAGCCTGCCGAACCGCTCACCGGAAGGAAGGACCCATGAGCTTTTTCGAAGCCCTCTTCGATCCCTCCATGCCCTTTGTACGCAACGCGCTTTTAGCGGGCATTTTATCCAGCATTCTCTTCGGCGTTCTGGGTTCGGTGGTCACGGTAAAACGAATCGCCGGCCTGGCGGGCGCGATTTCCCACGCTGTCCTGGGCGGCATCGGCTTGGCCCTCTATCTGGCCGCCAAAGGCATCCTGCCCGGCCTTCCGCCGATCGTCGGCGCCCTGGTTTTCGCCATTATCGCGGCAGCGATCATCGGTCTGGTTTCGCTCAAGGCCAAACAGCGGGAAGACACGGTGATCAACGCTCTCTGGGCTATCGGCATGAGTATGGGCATTCTCTTTATTGCCAAGACACCGGGCTACGCCGATCCCATGAGCTACCTTTTCGGGAATATCCTCCTGGTCTCCCGGGGCGATCTTTTCCTTTTGGCGGTTCTGGATGCGATTGTCATTCTTCTGGCTTGGCGGGGTTACTTCCAGCTGGAAGCCAGCGCCTTCGACGAGGAATTTGCCCGGACCAGGGGCGTGCCCACCGACGCCGTATTTCTTATCATTCTGGGCATCACCGCCGTCGCCGTGGTTGTCCTCCAGACCTTCGTAGGCATTGTCATGGTCATCGCCATGCTCACCCTTCCTGCGGGTACCGCAGGGTATTTCGCAAAAAACCTGGGCGGCATGATGCTCATCGGAAGCTTTCTTTCATTGGTTTTTTCCATTCTCGGACTGGCGGTCAGCTGGGCGCTGGATCTTCCTTCCGGCGCCGTGGTTGTGCTGGTGGCCGGAGCGGTGTTTCTGAGCGTATCGGCCCTTAGGATGCGCCGCAAAGCTTAACCAGGCCAGGCATTGTACAGCCGGAAACCGCGGGAGGCGAAAATCGGGAAATGACAAAGGCGAGAAAAGCGACGAAACTATTCCTCGACAAGGCGGAAAAACCCCTCTCGGCCCTCGACCTGGGAGAGCAGCTGGAAGGGCTCTGCGACCTGGCCACGGTCTACCGCTCCCTCCACTACCTGGAGAAGCAAGGCTTTGCCGAGTCCTTTGTGCTGCACTGCAGCGCCCACGGCACCGAACGGTACTACGTATCCCGCGAAGCACCCCATCGGCACTGGTTCCACTGCGAACGCTGCCATCGCTTTGTCGACCTGGGCGCCTGCCGCATAGAGCCCCTACTTAAATCCATGGAATCCGACGCAGGGGTTTTAATTCAGCATCATGCCCTCTACGCGACAGGACTCTGCGAAGCCTGCTCCAAGGAGCTGGGCAGCCTTGTCGCAGAGAAGGACCGATGCGGCGAAGAGGGTTGAATCGAAATTAAAAAAAGCTCCTGCGATACTATCGGAGCGTCTGCCAGCCGGAATGCTCACCTTGATTCGCGCGCGTGTTTCATACCCCGCAGTTTGCTGCGAGGTTGTTGATTCGCACGCGGGTTTCATATCCGGCAGTTTGCTGCGGGGTTGTTGATTCTTCCCTCTCATGTTCCCAGGAATGGCAAGGCGATCAGCCGCACTATAAAGGCTCCGATCCAGGCCAATGCCATCGAGTAGACTACCTGGAATATTAGCCACCTGCCTCCCGCTTCCGAGCGTATCGCCGCAAGGCTGGCCAGGCAGGGCGGCATGATGAGGATGAAGACCATGAAGGTTAGCGCTGTCAGGGGATTCAAGCCGGGATCCCGCTGGAGGGCTTGACGCAGGGATTCGCTCTCCTCGCCTTCCTCACCACCGCTTCCGTAGAGAATGCCCAGGGTCGAGACCACGAGCTCTTTTGCAGAAAAGCTAGGAACCAGGGCGACGCCCAGTTTCCAGTTAAATCCCAGGGGTTGTATGACAGGCTCGATAATCCTGCCTATTCTTCCGGCGGCGCTGTACTCAAGCCTGTACTCTTCCAGGGCCTGCTCAACGGCCAGATCGCGTTCTTCCTGTGAGGCTTCGGCCATCGATCTGGCAAAGCCTGCCGCGAGCGTTTGCGCTTTCGCGGACTCATCCCGGGGCTGGGGGAAGGTGGTAATGGCCCAGATGGCGATTGAGGCTACGAGTATTACCGTCCCCGCCTTCTTGATATAGCTGAAGGTCTTTCCCCAGACATGCCAGAAAACGCCTTTCCATGTGGGAAGGCGGTAGGGCGGCAGCTCCATGACAAAGGCTGTGCTTGGGCCGCGCAGTACCGTCTTTTTCAGCACTATGGTCGAGAGCATGGACAGGATCAGGCCGCCCAGATACATGAGCATCACCACGTTGTCGGCGGTTTTTGGAAAGAAGGTGCCGGCCAACAGGACATAGACTGGAAGCTTGGCACCGCAGCTCATAAAGGGTACGGCGAGGATCGTGGCTATCCTGTCCCGGGGGCTTTTAAGGGTTCTGGTCGCCATGATGGCGGGAACCGTGCAGCCAAAACCGAGCATGAGGGGCATAAAGGATTGGCCGTGGAGGCCGAAGGCGTGAAGGGCTTTGTCGGTGAGAAAGGCTGCCCTGGACATGTAGCCTGTATCCTCCAGAATCGAAATGCACAAGAAAAGTATTACGATCAGGGGGACGAAGGAGAACACGCCCCCTACGCCGCCGATGATCCCGTCGACTATCAGGGAGCGGAAAAATCCTTCGGGGATTATTATCTGGGCTAGGGTTGCCAGAGAGCCGAAGAAGCTCTCCAGCAGGGCTGCCGGGTATTCTCCCAGCGCAAAGGTAAGTTTGAAAATTCCCCAGATTATGAGAAAGAAGAGAGGGAGCCCCAAAAAATGGTTCATCGTGATACGGTCGATGTACTCGGTCAGTGAGGCCTTTCCGCCCGGGCTTCGGGTCAGGGCTTCGCGTATGGCGCCGCGTATGTACCCGTAGCGCTGTTCGGTAATGACAATCTCCGAATCTTTGCCGAAATGGCTTGTGATCCAGGTTCTGTCAGCCTGGGCTTTGGATAGGATTTCCTGCCCCTTGGTGTGTTCTCGCAGTTTTTTCATGGCGTTTTCGTCGTTTTCCAGCAGTTTTATGGCTATCCACCTGGCTGGATAGCGGGCGCTGAACGCCTGGTCGCTGCCTAAAAGTTCTGTAAGCGGTAGTAACCTGGATTCGATTTCCTCGCCGTAATGGGGCGCTTTCAGCGTCCAGAGCGCTTTTTCCGGCGCTTTGGCAGGCTTTGCTCCCCGTTCCCCGTTCAAAGCCCCGGACCCAAGAATCGCGGCACAGCTGTCCAACAGCTGCTTGATTCCCTTGCCGTTGGTGCCTACTGTCTTTACGAAGGGAATACCCAGGCTCTCGGAAAGAAGACCTTCATTTATTGTAATGCCTTTTGCCTTAGCCTCGTCGGTCATGTTAAGCGCGCCAACCACGGGGATGCCGAGTTCCTGGAACTGAAGGCAAAGATAGAGATTTCGTTCTAGGTTGGTGGAATCGAGGACATCCACAACGATATCAGGCTTTTCCTCCAGCAGAAAATCCCTGGCGACTACTTCGTCCAGGGAATAGGCCGTGAGGCTGTAGATGCCCGGCAGATCGACAATTCTAAAACGCAAGTCCCCGTGGTCCGCAAAGCCTTCCAGCTTTTCCACCGTAACGCCGGGGTAGTTCCCTACCTTGTGGTGTGAGCCCGTGAGCGCGTTGAAAAGGCTGGTTTTGCCTGCGTTCGGGTTGCCCGCCAAGGCGATGGAAACGGTCTTTTTCATTATATGCTTACCTCGATGAGCTTCGCCTCACAGCGGCGGATCAACAGGTCGTAGCCCCTGATCCGTATCTGCAGGGGACCCCGGAGAAAGGCTCCCCGTATAAAGTGTCCCGTTGCGCCCTGGGTGAATCCCATTTCGGCCAAACGCTTGCCGATCTCTCCGCCTATCAGGACCCTGTCCACGGTAAAGATCGCTCCCGGTCTGGTATCGGATAACCGCATTTTATATCCTTCACTCCCTTGTCTTGCCTGACTTACCGGCGCAGTCCGCGCAAAGGCCGCGCAATTCGAGCCTGTGCCCGGAGGCCTGGAATCCGAATTCCCTGAATATTTCATTCTGCGCTTTCTCTATCTCAGGATGGCAGAATTCGATCAGTTTTCCGCATCCAACGCAGATCAGATGATCGTGATGCGAGTGTTTGTACACGTGCTCGTAGCGCCGAGGACCTTCATCCTGGCAGGCGTCCTGGGCCAGCCCCGCATCGGCCAGGATCTTGAGGGTGCGGAAGACAGTCGCTTGGCCGAGGCCTGGGTCGATTTTTTTCGCTGCCGCGAGAAGGTCCTCGGCGCTGAGGTGCCCTTCCGATTTTAAAAAAGCCGTCAGTACTGTTTCCCGGGCGGAGGTCAGCTTGAGCCCTTTAGATTTCAGGTACCGTATGAACAGATACTGTTCTTCCTTCATGCGTCGCTCCTATATTGAAATTGATAATCATTATCAATAAGCTTGTCAATACCTTTTCCAAAAATTAGGGCAAAAAAGAAATCAACAACCTCGCAGCAAGCTGCCGAGGTATGTTGGTTCTATAAGGAATTGAATAAAATGCGCGTTTCATACCTACACAGCTTTTTAACAAAAAACGCAGCGAACTGCGGGGTATGAAACTCGCGTGCGAATCAGCTGTTCTTTTCCTTGCGCCGGTTGCGGAACCAGAGGACGGTGTCGGTTCCCACCATCAGGGCGTTGAGGCAATACAGATAGATTACAAAATCGAAATGATACAGAAGCTTGTTAAGTATCCCCGCCGCATAGCCGACTAAAACGATGATGAGAAAGAATACGCTTTTTCCTTGAGTTGAGCCTGATTTTATGGATCGATAGATCGATGCAGGCCAGGCGGCGCCGAAACAAAGCAGCATGATGATCTCGAAGATGCTCATGGATGCCACTGTAGCGATGATAGCGGCGTTTGACAAGAGAAAAGCAACCCTCTTCGAGCCTCCCCGTTCTTGAAGAACTGCCGTGACAGTTTTACAATAGCCCCATGGAAAAGCGCCACTACAGCTACCAGCAGATTCATGCGACAGCCAAAAGCATGGCCGATCGCATCAGCGCAGAAAATTTCAAGCCCGATGTAATCGTGGCAATAGGAAGCGGAGGCTTCATACCGGCCCGGATTCTGCGCACTTTTTTGGGAGCCCCCATACTGGCGGTCGGCATTGCCTATTACGACGCCCACGACAAGCCTTCCGAATATCCCCGAAAGCTGCAGTGGATAGAGGAAGCGGAGCGTCAGCTGGCAGGCAGACACATTCTCCTGGTAGACGAAGTGGATGATTCCCGGGTTACCCTGGAGTACTGTATTCGGGAATTGCTCCGTCACCATCCCGCCTCCATAGCGGTGGCGGTGATACATAATAAGAACAAGCCCAAACGCGGCGTAATTCCCCGGGAAGTATCCCTCTATGTTGCCGGAGAGGAGCTCGGAGACGTATGGATCGTCTATCCCTGGGATGCCAAGGATATTGAAGAACACGATTCGCACACGGGGCTCTACTGCAAATAGCCCCCATTTCGCAGCTGCATAAGAAATCGAGATTCACTGAGCGCCGTGAAACCCCCGGGTATCACAGAACAGAATTAAAAAACTACATAATTATTGATCTTTATTGTATCAATATTAGATAGCTCTAATCGAAATTATTGACATAGCACCGCTCTTTGTCCTATTCTCAGCGAAGTATCTTTTCCGATCTCGAAATAAACCTGAGAGATCGATATAAAGGAGCGACATATGAAGAGATCATGGTCCTCTGTCACAGCGTTTTTCCTTATCGCAGCCCTGGTGGTTTTCGCTTCGGCCGGTCTTTCGTCCTGCGCGAAAAAACCAACAAAAATCACCGTGGCTTCCGATGCCACCTGGCCCCCCATGGAATTTATCGACGAGAATAAAAACCTCGTTGGATTCGATATCGATCTGGTCAACGAAGTCGCGAAGGCCGGAGGCTTCGAGGTGGAGATCAAGAACACCGCATGGGACGGGATCTTCGCTGGCCTAGCGGCGGGCAACTACCAGGCTATCGCCTCCTCGGTCACCATCACCGACGAGCGCAAGGCTACCATGGATTTCTCCGAAGGCTACGTCAACGCTGGCCAGGTTCTCGTCGTGCGCAAGGAGACCGAGGGAGTCAGCACCCTGGCCGACCTGGTGGGCAAGAAGGCGGGTGGGCAGATCGGCACCACCGGTGTTATCGAAATCGGCAAGGTCCAGGGCGTGGAGCTTAAGACCTATGACGAGATCGGCTTGGCTTACGAGGATCTGGCGAATGGCAATATCGACGGCGTCGTGGCCGACTCGCCCATCGCCGCTGACTTCGCGCTCCAAAACGCTAAGTATAAGGACCTGCTGAAGATCGTCGGCGAGCCTTTTACCGACGAGTGGCTTGGGTTTGTCTTTAAAAAGGGCGATGAAAAAACCCTCAAGCTCTTCAGTGACGGACTGGCCAAGGTTAAGGCTTCGGGAAAACTGGACGAACTTGTAGACAAGTGGCTCAAATAGGATGGCAAAAGGCTCTCCACGTTCCGAGCGGGACTCGAAGGGTTCCGCTCGGCCAACTATAAATGTAACCGACGGCACCCTCATCCCCTTAAAGGATGAGGGTGGCCTGCTTTCCGCCTGGAATATTTCCTTTTTCGGCGCCATCGCGTTGCTTGTTGCGCTTCCTCTATTCAGCCCCGATCCATACCTGCGCATCCTGTCCTTTGTCCCCGACGGCCTGTTCGCTACATTCTCCGTAACCATCATCTCCATCTGCTTTGCCTTGATAATAGGCCTTTTCGCCGGCTTGGGCCGCATTTCCCAACGTGCCTGGGTGAACAGGATCGCCACCGTTTACGTGGAGATCATCAGGGGCATTCCGCTGCTTGTACAGCTCTTCTACATCTACTACGCCCTTGGACCACTGTTGAGGCTGCAAGGTCCACCTGCGGCTATCCTGGCCATGTCCATCTGTTACGGTGCCTACATGGCCGAGATATTTCGGGCGGGCATACAGGCTATCCCTAAGGGGCAGATGGAAGCTGCCCTCGCCCTGGGCATGTCCCGGAGCAGCGCCATGAGGAGGATTATCATTCCTCAGACTATCAGAGTCATCCTACCTCCCATCGGCAACGAGTTTATTGCACTGCTTAAGGACTCGTCCCTGGTATCCATCCTCGCGGTTTCCGATCTTCTGCGCCGAGGCAGGGAATACGCTTCCACTTCGTTCCGCTATTTTGAAAGTTACACTGTCATCGCCTTGATCTATCTGGTTATGACACTCTTTTTCTCTCGCCTGGTGGCGATCATGGAAGAAAGGCTAAGACATCGTGGCAACGTTCATTGAAATAAAGAAAGCGGTAAAGAGCTTCGGGAGCCTCCAAGCCCTGAACGGTGTGGACCTGAGCGTGCAAAAGGGTGAGGTTGTACTTATTATTGGTCCTTCAGGCTCAGGAAAAAGTACGTTGCTGCGCTCGATAAACCGCCTGGAGCGCCTGGATTCGGGCTCCATCAGCATAGACGGAGAAAGCGTGACCGACGAAGGCTCCGATATCCGCCACATCCGCCAGGAAGTGGGCATGGTATTCCAGAGCTTCAATCTCTTTCCCCACCTCAAGGTCATCGATAACATCACCCTCTCGCCCACTACCGTCCTCAAGATGAGCAAGGAAGAGGCCCTGGGAAACGCCCGTAAGCTCTTGGCGAAGGTTGGGCTCTCGGAAAAGGAGCATTCTTGGCCGGATGAGCTCTCGGGCGGCCAGCAGCAGCGCGTCGCCATCGCCCGAGCTCTGGCAATGAATCCCAAGGTGATGCTCTTCGACGAACCCACCAGCGCCCTGGATCCTGAGATGATAAAAGAAGTGCTGGACGTTATGATCGATCTGGCGAAAGAAGGCATGACCATGCTTATTGTTTCGCACGAGATGGGATTTGCCAAAGCCGCTGCAGATCGGATTATCTTTATGGACGCTGGGCAGATCGTCGAGGAAGCTCCGCCTGAAACCTTCTTCAGCTCCCCCAGGGAAGAGCGGACCAGGAGGTTTTTGGAGCATATCCTATAGACTTCTGATACGGTTGACTGACTTTCTTGCCCGCTTTATAGTTGCACCTGTAAATCGTCTTTTTCTCAGCTATCGAAACAACACAATATAAAAGCCCTTTGGCTTTTTAAAGACACCAATTTTAGAAAAAAGCAGGAATATTACCCCGTGCGCCATTTGTTCGAGCATACACTTCCTAAACTCTTCAAGCGGACAAAGGAAGCTTCCGCCTGGCCTCTGTACGCGCAAGTGTTCACCATTGCCGCCCCTGTGGTGGTCGAGCTGATACTCACCTCTCTAACCCAAACCGTGGATATAATCATGGTCGGCAAGCTGGGTGCCCATGCCATATCGGCGGTGGGGGTGACAAATCAGCCACGTTTCATCATGCTAGCGACCTTCGTGGCGCTCAACGTTGGAACCACTGCGTTGGTAGCCCGTTTTAAAGGCCAGGGCAACAAGAAAGACGCGGAGCTGGTCACCGGGCAAACCGTCATGCTCTCGGTAAGCCTTGCATTTTTACTTTCAGTGCTGGGTGTTGCTTTCGCCAGGCCGATGGTACGTTTAATCGGCGCCGGGCCCGATATCCTAGACGAGGCGAGCGATTATTTCCGGATACTTATGATCGGCTTTATTCCCACAGCCCTGCCGATCTCCATCTCTGCCCTTCTGCGCGGCGTGGGGGACACAAAGCTCGCGATGAAATACAACATCACCGCGAATCTGGTCAATATCGTTTTTAATTATCTTCTTATTTACGGAAAGTTCGGATTTCCACGCCTCGAGGTTCGGGGAGCGGCCATAGCGTCGGTAATCGGTTACACGGTCGCCTGCGCCATGGCGGTGTGGGCCATCCTCGGCCGGCCCTTCAGAAAGCCCGGCAAGGCTGCCTCAGAGTTTATCGAGCTCCATTTTACCCGGTGGAACTTCCTTCCAAACCTTCCCATGCTCGGCCGCATATTCAGGATAGGCCTGCCTTCGGCGGTCGAGCAATTCGTCTTGAGACTAGGGCTTGTTCTTTACACCATTACCATAACCTCGCTGGGCACGACAGTATTCGCTGCTCACCAGATTGTGCTGTCGATATTGAACATGTCCTTTGTCAACGGTCAGGCTTTTGGAATCGCCGCGACAAGCCTTACGGGGCAATCCCTCGGCCGTAATCGGCCCGAGAGGGCTCGGCGCGCTTCAGCGGCCAGCCAAAAGGTGGGGGCGCTTATCTCGACCCTTATGGGCATTCTGATGTTTATCTTCAGAAAACCCCTGGTCATGCTTTTTTCCAGTGAACCAGAAATCCTTACCCTGGGTACTGGTATTATAATTTTCGCCGCGCTAATACAGCCGTTTCAATCTTCCTTTCAGATCTACGCCGGAACGCTCCGGGGTGCCGGAGATTCGATCTTTCCGGCCATTACCCTGGGGATCGGAATCCTGGGGATTAGGCCGCTTTTCTCCTATATATTCATTCAGCAATTCAATATGGGGCTCTATGGAGCATGGAGCGCCCTGATGATCGATCAGATATTCAGGTTTTCCATCATCCAAATTAGATATCGGCGCGGGAAATGGGTTTCGATTAAAGTATGAACTTGTGTCCTCGCTGCGGGGCGTATATCATCAAACCATGGCGAAGACATACCCAGCCAAGCGACTCTGGTTCAATCTTGCAGCCCGAGGCTTGACGGTCCTGCGCCAGAAGCTGCCTACGCTTCTCACGGGCAAGGGGAGCCTTAAGCTGCTTCCCTCGGAGCTGGAAGTGCAAAAGGCTTCCAAACCCCTCATAGTCACCGATGCCAGTCTCATAAAAGTCGGGCTGGTTTCAAGGCTCACCACAATACTCTCTGAAAGTTCGATCCCCTTCGCCATATTCGACGGAGTCCTCCCCGATCCCAGCTTCGAAATCTGCGAGTACGGGCTTGCCGTGCTCAAGGATAACGGCTGCGACTCAGTCATAGCCTTGGGCGGAGGTTCGGTGATCGACGCGGCGAAAATCATCCGCATGGCCGCTACCCACAAAAAGCCGGTGGGCGCATTCAAAGGCCTGCTCCCATGCAGGAATTCCGGCCTTCCTTTTATCTGCGTGCCTACAACCGCAGGCACAGGCAGCGAGGCCGCCGCCGCCGCGGTGATTACCGACCAAAAGCAGCACCGCAAGATCACCGTATTGGATCCCCGTCTGCCACCGGACAGCGCTATTCTCGACCCCGAACTCTGTGTGGGACTGCCTCCAGGAATGACGGCAGCCACAGGCATGGATGCCCTTACCCACGCGGTGGAAGCCTATACCAACACTCTCCATTACTCCGACGTGGACATGCAGGCGCTGGAAGCCACAAGACTGGTTTTCGCCAATCTGCGAAAAGCCTACACCCAGGGCGACGATCTGGAAGCTCGGGAAGCGATGCTCAGAGCCTCACACCTGGCCGGAAGAGCCTTTACCCGGGGATTTGTCGGCTATATTCACGCCGTCGCCCATCGCTTCGGCGAGCGTTACCACATACCCCATGGCCTGGCCAATGCCATAACGCTGCCGTATTTTATCGACCTGTACCGCGACGTCGTTCCTGAGCGCTTGGCCGATCTGGCCGCGGCGGCGGGCTTGGACGTCGGCGAAGCCGACATCGACGAGCAGGCTGCTGCCTTTGTTGAAGCGCTTAGGCGACTGAACAGGGACTTGGGCATTCCTGAAAAAGCCGGGTTTTTGAAGCGAGAGGATATCCCGGGCATCGCCGCCGCGGCCCTTAAGGAGGCGCACGGCACGCCGTATCCGCTGCCCATGATCCTCGACATCTCCGGCTTGGAAGCGGTTATCGCGTTGATGCTGCCTGACTAAGGTCCTTCGTTTTTAATGGTATGATTGTAGACCAATGCTTCAATCTTTTTGGTGACAGGTGAAAAATAAATGGGTGAGATGAGACGAAAAGAACGGGAAGTGCGTAACAAAGAAGCGTTGCGCGATATCATTGAATCATGCGATGTCTGCAGAATCGCGTTGTGCGCCGAAGAAGCACCGTATATAGTTCCCCTTAGTTTCGGCTTTTCATGGGAAGAAAAGTTCGAACTCTATTTCCATTGCGCACCGGAAGGAAGAAAAATCGACCTCATGCGATCTTGCGACCTGGTTGGATTCGAGATGGATACAGGACAAGCCCTGCAGAAAGACAGCGTCGCGTGCAACTGGTCATCGCGGTACAAAAGCGTTATCGGTGCAGGAAGACTCAGCCTGGTCGACGATCCCGAACAAAAAATACGCTACCTGGATCGCATAATGGAGCATTACGGCTTCGAAGGCCCATCCGGCATCTACGATCCGGCGGTGCTGCAGAGAACCGCGGTGCTGAAGCTGGAAGTGACCGAGTTGAGCGGCAAGGAAAAGCGATAGCCGCTTTTTAGCGAAACAGCTATACGCCCGGCTGGTCAGGAGCAACCGTGAATACAATCATAAAAAGCCTCTTCGAAAGAAAATCCATGCGGATATTCGAAGATAGGCCGGTTTTAGAATTAGAAAAAGAACGTATAATCGAAGCTGCTATCCAGGCGCCCACCGCGGGCAACCAGGTGCTGTATACGATTTTAGATATCGATGATCCGGGAGTTAAGCAGGAATTATCCGTACTCTGCGATAATCAGCCTTTTATCGCCCGGGCGCCTTTGGTTTTGATCTTTCTCGCCGATTGCAGAAAATGGCAGGACGCCTACGCGTACGCAGGCGCCCGGGCCCGGGAACCAGGCCTGGGGGATATTCTACTGGCCTGCGAAGACGCCCTCATAGCGGCGCAGAACTCGGTTATGGCTGCCGAGTCCCTCGGTCTGGGCTCCTGCTATATCGGCGACATCCTCGAAAACAAGGAAAAGACGGCAAAGCTGCTCAACCTGGACGAATATACCCTGCCGATCGCCATGCTGATCTACGGGTACCCCACAGAGCAGCAGAAACAAAGACAGAAACCTAAGCGTTTTGGTAAACGCTATATCGTGCAGAAAAACCGCTACACTCCCATGTCGGAGGAAAGCATACGCAGCATGTTCGATGAAGCGAATCAAGGGCCAGGCTATGATTTTAAAACGTACGTACAAGCTTTTTGCGCGCGAAAATACATGTCGGATTTTTCCCTCGAGATGAACCGCTCGGCTGCGGAATACCTCAAGCCTTTCGCAAAGGACTTATAGACAGACAATGAACAAATTCGCGCGTCGATTTTTAAAGCTCATTTTAGGTCTATTCCTCTATGCCCTGGGCATCGTCTTCACCATTCGGGCAAATATCGGCTATGGCCCCTGGGAAGTTTTCCATATGGGATTGAGCCTTGTCACAGGCATCAGCATTGGCGAAGCGAGCATTATCGTCGGCCTGGCGATCGTGGCCGTCACCCTGATCATGGGCGAAAAGATCGGCATCGGGACCCTGCTCAATATGCTCCTCATCGGCTTCTTTCTCGACCTGCTTCTGGCTATCGGGCTAATTCCCAAGGTCGAGAGCGTCCTTGTCGGAATACCGCTGCTGATACTCGGACTCTACGTGATTTCCCTCGGCTCATACTTTTACATAGGTTCAGGCTTCGGCGCAGGACCCCGGGACAGCCTCATGGTAGCCCTTACGCGCAGGCTGGGTTGGCCCATTGGTTTGATTCGCAGCTTGATCGAACTGGCGGCGACGATTCTAGGGTGGGTCCTCGGCGGAATGGTGGGAATCGGCACCTTGATTTCAGGCTTCGCCATAGGATTTTGCGTGCACAGCAGCTTCAAGCTGTTGAAATTCGATCCGACGAAGATTCGACATTCCACGCTTTCCGAAAGTTATGCGGAATTGAAGGCGGCTTTAAGGCTATAGGCGTTGTTGAGGCTATTCGGGCGATACTATATACTCCCCGACAAAGGAAGTGTGCGTGGGAGAAAATATATTGTTCGCCTTTTTTAATGACGCTTTTCGCAGGTCTCTCCACCGGAGTTGGCAGCCTCATAGGCGGCATGATCGTCATGGCCATAAATCTGATT
>DFYR01000018.1:760-12110 GCA_002383375.1 Spirochaetaceae bacterium UBA4077 | reverse complement strand
CCAAAACCGGTGGCAAAGGAGAAGCTGGATGCGATTCTGGAAAGCGCGCGATTGGCTCCCTCGGGGAACAACAAGCAACCCTGGCATTTTATCGTAGTTACTGATGAGAAAAAGCGGGAAGAGATAGCAATTGTCTCCGGGCAGCAGCGTTGGATGATTTCGGCGCCCATCCACATCGCTTGTGTCGCCGATATTAGGGCTCGGTTGCAGAGTCCCGAGCCTCGGTACGTGGACGAGGAAACCCCGAGTTTTGAGCTTAAGCGGGTTATCCGCGATACGGCCATCGCGACAAGCCACATCCTTTTAGAGGCTCGACATCAAGGATTAGATACCTGTTGGGTAGGCTTTTATAATCAGAAAGATCTCCGTCCGGTGCTGGGCATACCGGAAGATAAATTCATAATCGGGGTGATAACCCTGGGTTATGCGGACGAATCGCCGGCGCCCCGGCCACGGAAACGCATGGAGGAGATTCTGCATTACGGGCGCTGGTAGCCACGCCTAAAGGCCGGCAAGCATCGTCTTTCGGCTTATCCTGTGTAAAGGAAGAGCGTAAACGATAAGGAGGAATCAGGATGAAACGAAAAAGCTTTACAGCCCCAGACGCCGTGTCGGTGGGGCCTTATTCCCATGCTGTGGAAGCAGGCGGCTTCGTCTACCTTTCGGGCCAGACTCCGCTCGATCCCAAGACAGGCAAGCTGGTCGAAGGCGACATCGGCGTTCAAACGGCCCAGGTTTTCGAGAATCTATTCGCCGTACTGCAGTCCGCCGGCTTATCCCCGGACGACGTGGTCAAGGCAAATGTATTTCTCACGGATATGAAAAATTTCAAGGGCATGAACGAAGTTTATGCCAAAAAGTTTTCCGAACCCTACCCAGCCAGGTCGGCAATCGGCGTGAGGGAACTCCCTTTAGGCGCCATGGTGGAAATTGAGCTTATCGCGAAGCGACCCTAGTGCTCGGTTTACTCTGACGAACATCGGAATTGTGGAGGTGTGATTACGTGATGTTGCGCAAAAGATACGACAACCTGATGTTCGACCTGGACGGAACGTTGACCGATTCCAAACCCGGATTGGTCAAGGCGGTAGAATATGCGGTAAGCAGGATGGGGCTCGAGCCCCTGCCTTCCCCGGTCGTGGATAAGTTCCTGGGACCGCCTCTCTTTGGTTCTTTCGAAAAGCACTGTGGTATGGACGGGGAAACCGCCAAAAAGGCGGTGAGCTATTTCAGGGAGTATTATGCGAAAAAGGGAGTGTTCGAAAACGAGCCCTATGAGGGTATCGTGGAGCTGCTCGAAGCTTGCACGGCTTCGGGCAAAAGGCTCTTCGTGGCCACCTCTAAACCCACAGTTACCGCTCTGCAGGTCTGCTCCTATTTCAGCATAGATCAATATTTCACTGAGATTCTTGGCAGCGAAATGGACGGCAGCATCATAGAGAAGAGCGACATCATCGGCATACTGCTCTCCAGGTACGCGCTGGATCGGAGTAGGACCATCATGATAGGCGACAGGGAGAACGATATAACAGGAGGCCGTAAGAACGGCCTGGATACGGTAGCGGTGGGATATGGATACGGAGCCGAAGGGGAGCTGCGGCAGGCGAACGCGAACTATTACGCAAAAACGATGAGCGATCTCAAAAAGCTTCTGCTGTCGTAAATGCGGTATCGTGCAACGCTGCCTCGTAGGCAATCATAACCGCTTTTCTCTCGAGTCCCCACTTGAAGCCTCCCAGGCGCCCGTCGGCACGCAGCACTCTGTGGCAGGGGATGAGATAGGCGATAGGGTTAGTGGCTAACGCGCTGCCTGCAGCCCTGGATGCGCCGGGACAGGAAGCCATTTGGGCCAAAAAGGTATAGGATACGATACTGGATTCGGGAATGCGCAGAAGACTGCGCCAGATCTTAACTTGAAACGCGCTTCCTCTGATATGGATGGCTATGGTCGCCCTGGAATCCCGGGAAAAAATGTCCGCCACCAATCGTTCGACAAGAGGAGCATCTTCCACGCAGGCCGCATTCGGCCATCGAGACCGCGAAAGTGCAGAGCTCGTCGCCGGATCCGGATTACCGAGGGGATCCAGAAAATCCAGGGCAAGGATTCCCTTTGGACCTACCTCGATGCGGCAGGGCCCGAAGGGGCTGTGGGAAAAACCGTAGTGGACTTCTCCGATGCTGGTACTTGAGGTGACATCTTTTTGGTCGGCTTTGCTTTTGCCTGAATCGCCCTGGCTAATGTCGTATCGGCGAGTGTCGCTCCGGCGAATGTCGCCCCGGCTGAGGATTTCTTCGTGGACAGAGAGTCTGTCGAGCCACAAGGGCTTAAGGCGCCGGCCTGAATCTTCGCGTTCCAGCAGGGCTTCCGATTCTTTCATGCGATGGCGCAAGATGCGCGGATCTATGTCACTCATGCCCAGATTGTACGACACTGCGGAGCTGAGCACCAGCCGAGATTCGAAAAGGCTCTGGATGAGAGCGACTAAATAAATTCAAACTGATCAGCAGCGAGACTGTGCTGCCCCAAAAGCACATCATTCCCAAAACTGGCCGCTGACAAGCTTGCGGCTACCCGGTCCCGGGGCTATCCTGTTTCATGCGGGAAATCGTAGGTATGGATACAGGTAGTCGGGGAGGAGCTAATGAAAATACTGCCATGGGAATTCCCGGCAGTTTCGACAAACACAAGATTTGGTTAGGCTCCTCCACGAATTCCATATTCATTACACGTATCTCGCCATGAGAGAACGCCTTATGACAGAGTACGAAAAATATGCTTCCAGAGTTGCCGCCCTTATACATGTGAGAGGAGCAAACAGATGAGGATTTCGAAGGGCGGCAGGGCGCTGCCGGTGATGGCGGTGCTTGCGGCCACGGCGATTTGCGCGTCCAGCGGACTGTTTATAAAGCGCCTCCCATTTTCCAGCATCGCCATGACTTCCCTGAGAATGACGACTCCCTTCTTACTAGCCCTGCCTTCGGCATGGCGGCACGGGGTTATCCTCGGGAAGCCCGGTATGAGGAAAAGACTATTTCTGGCCAGCGCCCTCAACGGCTTCAGGTTACTGCTCTTTGTCATCGCCTTTAAATTAACCAGTATGGGCAATGCCATCGTGCTTCTGTATGTCTGGCCGGTCTTCGCTCTCTTGGTGGAGAGCTTCAAGGAGAAGCAACGCCTGGGGCTTTCGCGAATCGGGGTGCTCCTGATTTCCCTTTTCGGCGTGGTGATCATGAACCTTCATAATGGCCTTGCCTTGTCGAGGGGCGATCTTTCGGGCAGCCTCATCATGATTGTCTCCGCCTTTGTCTACGCCATCACCGCAGTCATGTTCAAGGAAGCGCTGAAGGAAGTGAAGGAAGTGGATACGGTGTTCTTCCAGAATGCCGTGGGAGGCATAGCATTTTTGCCTTTCCTCATCGCGGAAATCCCCGGAGCTTCCCTCGCCCATATAGGGCTTGGAGCGCTTTATGGCCTCATGGTGGGATATATCGGCTTCGGTTTGATTTTTTTCGGCATGAAGCGTCTTTCTCTTTTTCAGTATGGCGCTCTTTCCTATACCGAGGTTCCCTTCGGAGTACTTGCGGGCATCCTCGTTCTTGGGGAAAGCCTCAGGGCGAATCAGTTGGCTGGTATTGTGTTGGTCCTGGGAGGGAGTTTTCTAGCCCAGAGACTACGCAGTCTTCCCGCAGTGAAGGCTTCGGGGGAGCAGCTCAAAAAGGAGTGAGGTGGAAGGCTCGGGTGGCCTTGATCAGCTGTTTTATTTAGAAAGTGGCGAGCAAAGGCTTTGGGCTCGCGGCAAATCCCAGGCGTAGCCAGCTGCTGCCTGGGCAAGTCCCAAACACAGCCACGCATGGATTTGCGGCTAGTCGTCGCTTCCCGATGCGATTATCTTCGCCTGTTCGCGAAAATCCTCTAACTCCTGGATCCAGAAGGCTCTGCTCCCCCAGTCGGGGAAATCTTTCTTGAACCAGAGATCCTGGCGCTGGAGGGCTCTCCAGGCTAAAAAATGCAGCATTCTATAAAGGCGGAGGCTTTCGATGAGGCTGAGACTATCGGCCTGTAATTCGCTGAATTCGGCATAGCCTTCGGCCAAAAGGGACAGCTCCCTACGGCATTCGAAGGCGCGGCCCGGTAAAAGGAGCCAAAGGTCCTGGACAGGGGGGCCGATGGCCATGTCGTCGAAATCGAGGAGTAAAAGGCCTTCGTCCGGGCGTTCGAGAATGTTGCCCCGGTGGAGGTCACCGTGGATCCGCTGTACTCGGGCCGAGGACATAGCCTCTGCGCCTACCTCGATGGCATCCCTGCAGAGCTGGACGAATTCTAGGCGGATCTCGGGGTGGATAAGGGCTTCGATCTTTTCGAGATTATTGAGAGCGAGCGAAGGTCCAATCTTCACCCTTGAAGGGGCATCCCGGAGAGAGGCTGTGGCGTGAAGCCTCCCGACGAGTCTGCCCAGCCTGAGCCAGTCCGAATCCTCTTCGGCGTCGAAATTCCTCCCCCCCTTCTTTGGGTAGAGGGTGAAGAAAAAGCGCAGGCTTTCTTGCGAATCTCCAGCTTCGGGTTCCAGCTCCAGCTGGAAATTTGAGAGGCGTTCCCCTTCGGCGTTTTTTATGGGGGCGATCACGGGGATTTCCGCTTTTTCACAATCTTCGAGGAAGTACAGTTCTTCTTTAATCGCCCCTTCGCTCCAGCGGCCGGGCCGGTAGAATTTGACTACATAATTGTCACCTGCTTCGCTGCTCAGGCCGTACACGCGGTTCACGTAGCTGGAATAGGGGTTAAGCCTTCCGTCGGGTTTGATGTCGTAGGAAGACTGCACTGCGTCGAGAATGATGTCGGGCGAAAGGAGATCGAAAGGGCTGAAGGTTACTGGATCAGGATTTTTTGGAACAGGTCTTTTAGGATCATGGTTTTTAGGAACATTGTCGTTGGGTCCGCCACCGACGTTTGGAGTTGATGCTAGGCTTTGTGCCGACACATCTTTTCGGCTGCTGCCGACGTCACTATGGGCGCTCATGCCTGGGCGTCCTTGTGGGCCAGCTCTTCCCAGCGGAGGCTTAAGGATTCAATGAGGGCAAGGACTTCGTCGTAGCGGATATGGGCGTCGCGTATGACCTGGGGGGCGGCGCCCGCCCGGGCGAAGAGGGCCTCCAGCTTCGCTTTTTCTGCTTCCAGCTCGTCGATGCGGGGCAGGATGCTCTCCAGCTCCCGGCGCTCCGCGAAGCTGAGCTTCTTGGGCCTGCGGGCGGGCGCCGCGGCAGAAGCTTCCGTTTTCTTCGGCGCTGCACTCAGGTGAGATGCTCCAGCCTGCTTTGAACCAGAGGTTTCAGCCTTGGCCGACGTGGCCTGTCTCCATTCGAGGTAGGAGCCGTTGAAAGGCGATACCTCCCCGCCGGGTTCTATCACTAAGAGAAAGCGGGCTATCCGGTCGAGGAAGGCCCGGTCGTGGGAGACGGCGACTATGCAGCCCTGGAATCCCTCCAGGAATTCCTCCAAAGCCTGAATGGTATCGATGTCCAGATCGTTGGTCGGCTCATCCAGCAAAAGGAAGTTAGGCGCCTCGACGAGTACGCTAACGAGCTGGAGCCTGCGTCGTTCGCCGCCGGAGAGTTTTTCCACCGGAAGAGTTTGAAAGTCCCTATCGAAACCGAAACGCTCTAAAAGCAAGGAGGCATCTTGGGCCGCCCCCTCTGAAAGGCGCACCCGCTCGGCATGGTTGCGGATATAGTCCAGAACGGAAATGCCTTCGGGAACCGAGTCGCCGTCCTGCTCGAAGTAGGAGATACGGACCGTGTCGCCCCTTGTTATGGAGCCTTCGCTCACCGCGAGCTTCCCGGCGATTATATCTAATAGGCTTGTTTTTCCGCAGCCGTTGGGTCCTACCACCCCCAATCGGGCTCCGGGGACAATTTCGTAACTGAAAGGCTTAAGTATACGCTTTTCGCCATAGCAGAGTCCCAGAGATTTGATATTCACAGCCTTCTTGCCCAGGCGGCTTTCTGCGGAAGAAAACACGAAATTTGAGGCAGGACGCTCCAGGACAGAAACCTGCATAGCCCTGATCTCGTCTTTCCTGCGTTCGCTCTTGGTAGCCCTCGCCCTGGCCCCTCGCATGAGCCAGGCCATTTCGACCTTTAGATTAGCCACCCTCCGTTGCTCCACAGCCTCCAGGGCAGCCCAGCGCTCTGCCTTTCGCTCTAGGTACGCCGAGTAATTTCCCGGATGACGAAATATCCTGCGCCGGTCTATCTCTAGAATGGAATCGGCCACAGCGTCTAAAAACCATCGGTCATGGGTTACCAGCACGAAGGCAAAAATGGCACCTGCAAGACGGGTTTCCAGCCATTCGATGGAATCCAGGTCCAGGTGATTGGTGGGTTCGTCTAGAAGGACCAAGTCGGATTTGGGCGCCAGGGTCCTGGCCAGGGCTGCCTTTTTTATTTCTCCGCCCGACATGGTGTCCATAGGTTTGTCCATGTCCAAAAGGCCTAATTCTGCGCAGAGGGAGGCGTAGCGGTTTTCTAAAGGTACTGGACCGAGGGATTCGAGCTCATGCTCCACTCTGNNCTAGCTCCCTGCCTTTGGCGGTCTTAAGCAGGAGCCTGAGCCCGATCTCGGGCGCGTCGCCTGAGTAGAGAAAATCGGCAAGCTTTGTACCAGGTGCAAAATGGGGGATCTGCTCAAGGCTCGATACGGCCAGATTGCGGCGTCGAGCCAGGGTCCCCCTGTTCAGCTCCAGTCGGCCGGCGATGAGCCTGAGCAGGGTTGTTTTACCGCTCCCGTTTTTACCCACTAGGCCAATGTGCTCGCCGGCTTCCAAGCCCAGGTCGAGCTCTTCGAAGAGGTAACCGTCTTTGAGGGCAACCGCCGCACCAGACATGGATAGAATGTTCATTCGGCGGCAACTATAGCATANNGGCCGCGCCCTTCTGCAAAGAGTCCCCCTTACAGCACAACCCTAATCTCGGCTCCCTCCCGGTATGGCTCGGGCAGGGCTTCGATTTTCTGTGCAGCGCCGAGGGCTCCTGACACGGCCCTGGACCGCGCTTCCGCGATGGCTTTGCCGAAGGCGCGGAAGTCGGCTGCCGAAGCGGCCAGAATCTGGTCGCGCATTCGCTGCCTATCCTCATGCCTGTAACCAGTAAGGTAGTAGACAAGACTTACATAGCCCTTCATGTCTGGCAGAAGGTAGGCATCCACCCCGCCAATAGTGCCGATTATAGCCCGTTCCAGCTCTTCATGGCTTATTTCGATACCCTCCAGGTAACCGGCAACCGTGTCGAATATCTGAAAGGTCTCTTGCAAGTTAGGATCTCTATAGGAGAGGAGCATGAAGTTTCCTGAATTGAGATCGTAGGTGGAGAATCCCCCGTATGCCCCGCCCTGCACCCTCACCTTTTCCCAGAGATAGGCGGTGTCCAGATATTTCTTGGCTACTAGGAATGCTCCCGAGGCTTCGGCGTGGGTGGGGAAGGCCATACCCACGTAGTTCACCTGGCTCGGGGCGGTGAGGTATTCATATCGCAGTGCAGGCTGCCCGGCTCCCTGATCACCAGAACCGCTCGCGGAGGCAATCTGCCCAGCGCCAGTCAGCGCGGCACTAGACTGCGTGCCGCGTGCAGGCGCATTGCCTGTATCATCACCGCTTGCTCCTCCGGGGATCTTCGCTGCGAAAGTCTTCAGCTCGGGCTTCAGCTTCGTAAAATCGTCCTTGTCTAATGTGACATTGAAAATACAGCCCGAGGCCTGAATGACCGCGTCCCTGGTCTCTCGCAGCTCAGACAGCACGGAAGGCCAGTCGCTTTCGATCCTCAGCGCCAGTTCTCTAAGGAAGTACAGCTGCTCCAGCCCGTTGATCAGCTCCGACTTCCGTTCGGATTCAGAGAGATGGGATAAAAGCCGCTGCCCGATCATCGCGTGGCCTGCGGGGATGAAGGAAGCCTCGGACTGGGCTTTTTCCTCCAGGACAATCTGTTTGAAGCGTTCCTTGTTGTCCAGCCTGGCACCTAGCAGGATCGAGGAGAGAAGCTCTAGGAGCTTGGGCGTCTTGTCGGCCATGGCTTTCGCGCGAATCATGAAATAGGCGATCGCCTTCTTTGTCTTCCATGCAGTGGTAAGAAGACTGTTAGCCCTCACGCCGCCGGTGTGCTTTCCAAGTTCCTGGCTCAAAGCGACGTAATCGAGATCCTGGGTCCCCATCTCCAGGAGCACCCGGCCTAGCAGGCCGAGGTAGGGAATAAGACGCTCCGGCAGGTTTTCGAGGGTGAAAGCCAGGTCCAGATAGAGAATGGAGCTGGTGGGCAGATCATGGTAGAGCAGAGGGATCGCTCCCAGGTTTTCTTCTCGGGCAGGGAGCCTGGTGGATTCTTTAGGGAGGTCTTTCAGGGCAAGCATGGGTATGGTCGCCAAGGCTTCAGGGCTGTCTGGCTTTTCCTGGAGCTCCTTGAGCCGCCGGGCAGAGGTTTCTATCAACTTCAACTCGGCCTCAGAAAGATCCGCCCTGACCTTGGCCAGGCTTGCCTTTTCTTCGGCTTCCTGCCGCGCAGCTTCCTCGGGATCGGGGAGGATCGTCACTGTGCTGCGGTGTGGGTTATTTAAAAACCATGTCTGGATAAGTCTCTCAAAGTACCCTGAACCGCTCAGGGCTTCGTGCTTTATAGCTTCGAAATTTTTTTCGAAGGCAAGCGCGTCCAGGGGATTGAGGTCGTAGAGCCAGTCGTTAAGGGCTTCAAGGTAGATGGCCAGGCCTCTGGGAAAACGGCCTGTGTTCTTTTCCCTCATGGCGAATTCCACGGTGTTGAGGGAGGCTTCGACGCTATTTCTGTCTATTCCCTGTTGTGCGAGCCTGGAAAGCTCCTTCAGTACCAGGGCTTCCACTTCCGCAACCTTGTCCGGATGAACCCCCTTGAGGCCTACGGACCAGGCAATGGTCCTCAGGGACTCCTCCAGGCCGAAGCCTGCCAGGTCCTCGCCCAGGCCCGAATCGATGAGAGCCTTGCGCAGGGGGGAGGCAGGGGTGGCGGTGAGGATATGGGAGAGGATGGCCAGGCCCAGGCTTGTCTTGTGGTCGCCGTGCTCGCCCAGGGCCCAGTTCACCGCTGTCCAGGCCTTGGGCTCCTTGCCCTCGTAAAAGGCGCTCTTATATACGGGAGCATCGAAGGCCGGCTGAAGGGCGGGCAGGGACTCGACCTCGAGCGCGGAATAGCCAGCCAGCCAACGCTCAAGGAAGGCCAGTCGCTCCTCGAGCTCGTCGTCGCCGTAGAAATAGATAAAGGCGTTGGAGGGATGGTAGTAGGTTTTGTGGAACGCCTTGAACTCGGCGTAACTGAGTTGTGGGATAACCCGTGGGTCTCCGCCCGAGTCCAGGCCGTAGGGGCTGTCGGGAAAGAGCGAGCGGCGGCAGAGATCGTCGTGGAGGTCGTCGGGATCCGAATAGGCTCCCTTCATCTCGTTAAACACAACGCCCTTGTAGCTCAAGTCCCCGGTTTCGGGGTCTACCTCGTAGTGCCAGCCCTCCTGCCTAAAGCTGTCCTCGCTGATCAGGGGATTGAAGACCGCGTCCATATACACGTCCGCCAGGTTGTAAAAGTCCTTCTTGTTTGTGGAAGCCACTGGGTAGACTGTCTTGTCAGGATAGGTGAATGCGTTGAGAAAGGTGTTGAGGGAGCCCTTCATTAGCTCCACGAAGGGTTCTTTCACAGGATATTTTTTCGAACCGCAGAGTACCGAATGCTCCAGGATATGAGCAACGCCGTCCGAGCGGCTGGGGGGTGTCCTGAAGCCTATACCGAAGGCCTTATTCTCGTCTTTATTGCTCAATGAAAGCAGGCGCGCTCCTGTGGCGTCGTGCCTGTAAAGCCTGGCCGTCGAATCGATTTCATGGATGAATCTTTCTTCTATCAGCGTAAATGACATTAGGTCTCCTTCCTTGATGTCCAGGGCATTTACAGCGCCGCAAAGATACCTATCTCGGCTGAGGATCCTTCAGCTTCTTTCAATGCCTGCCCGGTTTTTGAAAAATCTTTCCCTTTTTTAATATACTGTAAATCGTCGATGAAAAGGCCATGCGGGCGAAAGCGTTGGAGATGGCCAGGCCCGCGGCGATGGCGAAGGCTGTCATGATGGTGCTCAGGCCCAGTTCCACCGAGCGGAAAGTGTTACCCTCCAGGCTCGAAAGCATTGTGTAATACATTCCTCCCCCGGGGACCAAGGGAATTATGCTGGCTATCATGTAGAGGGTCGCGGGGCGGCGGCGGACCCTGGCTGCTATTTCCGCGTAGAGGCCTGCGGCTAGGGCTGCAAAGAAGGTGGCGAAGGCGGGGAAATCCGAAGCGGGCATGACCTGGAGGACTGCCCAGCCCAAGGCCGAGCCACCGGAGGCGAGGATGACATCCGCCGATCCGAGGCCGAAGAGGACGGAAAAGGCGGAAGTGGCGAGGCCTGCGAACAAGGGTTCCTTGAGCTGGGAGAGAATGGCGTTCAACTGGGGGTTCATGCCCGGCCTCCCAGGAGGAGCTGCCAGAGTGCATAGGCGCCGCCGGCGCCCGCCGATATAGCTGCGGCGGTGATCACCGCATCTACTCCTCTGGCAAGGCCAGCGATGAGATCTCCCGCTATCGTGTCCCGAATGGCGTTAGTTATAGCTACGCCGGGCACCAGGAGCATGATCACTCCTATTATCACCGCGTCGGTATTAATCGCCAGGCCGGCGTACGCGGCGACAAGAGACGCCAGGGCTGCGAAAGCCCCGCCAGCGAAGCTGGAAAGAAACCCGGGTAGCTTATGGCGCTGGAACTCGTAGATGAGGATGGAGAGCAGGGCTCCCATGGTTGCGGCGGTGAGGGCGTCCACGGTCTTGCCCTTGAAGAGGAGGGAGAACCAGCCGGCGCCAAAGGCGCTGGCGATCATGCGCAGCCAAACGGGACGGTCCTTCATACGCTCTACTTCGTCCAGCTGCCGCGCAGCTTCATCGATATCGATGTCTCCAAGCAAAAGGTGGCGCACCATATTATCGATCCTGTACACCTTCTCCAGGTTCATACCGTGGCGCTTGATGCGCCTGACCACCGACCTCACTTTCCCGTCCTCCCCTGAAAAAGAGAGCATGAGGCCTGTGCTCGTGGCGAAGCATTCGGCTTCCGTGCCGCCCTGGCTGATAATAATTCCCATGGCAATGTATTCAGCCCTGTAGGTTTCCCCCCCGCTTTCGAGCATGAGTCGGGACGCGTCGGCGGCAAAGAGAAGGAGGTCTTCGGAGAGCATGCTGTATACTAGCCCCTAGGACGAACCAGGGCAAGGATTGTCGCCGGACTTAGGCGTAGTGAGCGCCGGAAGGGGCGAGCTGTCCGG
>DFYR01000018.1:0-713 GCA_002383375.1 Spirochaetaceae bacterium UBA4077 | reverse complement strand
CTCGCGTTTCGGAGTAGTCTATGAAACGTCTCACCCTTTTCTCCCTACCCATGGTATTTTTCTGCGCCTCCTGTGTGCTTGTCTTTCCCTTCGACGGACTGACGGGCAACGGGGATGTGGTATCCCGCAACCTTGCCCGAGCTGAAGGAACTCAGAGCCTATGGCTCGGGATTGATCGCCTGCGAGGACGGTTTTAACGGTCGGCGGCTGGAGCTTTCCACCAACGGTTCGGCGGATATTTCCGGAGTCTTCGAATACGACGCGATTAAAGCCAGTATCGCAGGATCCGGAGACATCGACGCCACCCTCCTGGCGGACGAAGTAACTGTTCAGATAGACGGCTCCGGCGATGTGGCGCTCAAGGGAAGTGCCGACAACCTCGAAACCCAGATCAACGGATCGGGAGACATCATCGCGAGGGACCTTAACGCTCGAAGAGCCCAGATAGGTATCTTTGGCTCCGGTTCGGTAACCTGCAGAGTTAAGGACTGGCTCAAGGTAGTCACCAGCGGCTCAGGAGACGTGAATTATTATGGGAATCCCTATCTGGACAGCCGCTCGAACGGCTCGGGCCGGGTGCGCCGCCTGGGATCCTAAGTTCGGCGGCTCAGATTTGCTTGAGTTCCTTTAGTCTGAAAACCATTAACCAAAAAATGAAGGCTCGGGGCTGATAGCCCCGAGCCTTCTATCGTGTGCGCCCGGTAGGGCGCTTT
>DFYR01000072.1 GCA_002383375.1 Spirochaetaceae bacterium UBA4077 | reverse complement strand
ATAAAAATCGGGGCGCCGCTCAGGCCGGCGGCGCCCCGCGGAACAAAAACTACAGAATCAGTTCAATGATGATCAAAAAGCCGCTGCCTGGCCGTCCCTGCGAGGATCGGCTCCACCGTAGAGGATACCTGCGTCATAGTCGTAGAGCACTGCATGCACGCCGCCGAAGTAGGAATCCCAGTCGCCGCGCACTGTCACTGTGTGGCCCAGCTTCTTGAGCGCCTCGTACGTGTTGATCGAATAGCGACCTTCCAGGTTTAAGGCGCCGGAGGCCATCTGGAAGAGCCGCGGAGCCAGGATGGCTTCCTGGATGGGCATACCGAAGTCGATTACGTTGGAGATAACCTGGGCTACTGTCGGGAAGATCCTGGTGGCGCCGGGAGAACCCAGAACCATGAAGGACCTGCCCTGGGGATCGAGCACCAGGGTGGGGCTTATGCTGGATAGCGGTCGCTTGCCAGGCTGGACGGAATTGGCCGAACCGGGTGTGGGCACAAAATCGTCCATCTCGTCGTTCATGATGATGCCTGTTCCAGGTACTACCACGCCCGAGCCGAAGAAGTAGTTGATGGTCTTCGTGATGTTGACCATGTTTCCGTCTTTATCCATAACCGAAAGACTGGTAGTGGAACCGGACTCGTACTTGGATGGATCGCCCGCTGTAGCGCTGGGCATGGGCTTGGCCAGATCTATCTTGGCAGCGAGAGCTTTTGCGTATGCTTTGCTGGTGAGCCCCGCCAGGGGAACCTTTACGAAGTCCGTATCGGCCATGTACTTGGAACGGTCGGCAAAGGTAAGCTTCAGGGTTTCGGCCCAGAGATGGGCGTTAGCCGCGCTGCCCTGCACCGTCTTGGCTACGGGGAAGTTCTCCATAATGTTGAGCATTTGAATGAGGTGTGTGCCGCCCGAGGAAGCCGGCGGTACGGAATAGATCTTGTAGCCTCGATACTCGCCCACTACTGGCTCGCGTACCTTTACCTCATACTTGTCTAAGTCTTCCATGGAGAGTATGCCGCCCCGCTTGCGTACCTCATCCACCATGGCCTGAGCTATCTTGCCCTTGTAGATGGCGTCCTCGCCGTAGATGCCGATCTGGGCCAGTGTGTTGGCGTAGTCGGGGTTGGTAAAGGTGTCACCCACCTCGTAGGGAAGCCCCTCGTCGAGATAGATCTTGGCTCCGTTCTCGTAAAAAACGAGCTTGTCGAAGTTGTCCTTGATGATTTGGGCAAGGTTGACCGTGACCGGAACGCCCTTGAGCGCCCAAGAGATGGCGGGCTGGACCAGGTCCATGCGAGAGAACTTGCCCGAGCCAAAGTGCTCCAGGGCATAGAGAAGCCCCTTCACCTCGCCGGGAACGCCCACGGAGAGACCGCCCTCGTAGGTGGATTTGGGGATCACCTTACCGTCGGCTCCGAGATACATCTTATCGGTGGAAGCCAGGGGGGCAGTTTCGCGGAAATCCACCACCACGGGATTGGCCATGTTTGCCATCTTGACGATCATGAAACCGCCGCCGCCCACGCCGGATGCGTTGGGCTCCAGCACGTGGAGGGCGAAGGCGGCCGCAATGGCGGCGTCGACTGCATTTCCGCCCTTCTTTAGGATTTCCAGGCCGACTTCAGATGCCTCGGGCTTGGCGGCGGCTACCACGCCGTTCACTCCCTGGGCTCCCCTCCCATACAGGTTCACCGGGGTCTGGGCAAAGACCGCCGCCAAGCCCGCAGCCAGGAGAACCAATGTCATGACCGATTTCTTCATTTGCTCCTCCTTGATTTTTCGTAGCGTATTTATAGAATGGTCATTCTACTATGTTCCAGCTCTCTTTGGCTGTCAAGCAAAACCTATTCAGACTTATAAATAAGCGATTTTAGTCAAGCTTGCTCGGTCTCTGATCCAGTCTCCAGACCATAGGCTTTTATCTTATTCAACAAGGTTCTTCTTGTGATTCCAAGCTCCTCTGCTGTCCTTTCCCTGTGATAGGCGTTGCGCTCCAGGGCGGCCAGAATCGCCTTTCGCTCCAGTTCCTCCAAACTCTCGCCGATGCCGTAAACCTCTGCCTTCGCTGATTCAGGCCGATGTTGCCCCTCTCTTTCCTGTACTGCTTTTTTCCCGCCTTTTAAGAATTCGAAATCCCTTGCCCTGAGCGTGTCTCCATCGCTCAAGATGCAAGCCCGCTCTATGGCGTTCTCTAGCTCACGAACATTGCCCGGGAAATCGTAGCGCATCAGAAAGCGGACAGCATCATCACCCAGCTCCATGGCTTTTCTTCCCATGGTGCCTGAAACCCTGGCAAGAAATGCTCCCGCAAGGAGAGGAATATCCTCAGGCCTTTCTCTGAGCGGAGGTATCTGAATCCGTATCACGTTAATCCGGTAATACAGATCCTCCCTGAACCTGCCTGCTTTCACTTCTTTTTCCAGGTCCCTATTGGTTGCGGTCACGAGCCGCAGATCGACAGGCGTCCCTTTGAGCGAGCCCAGGCGCTGTACCTTTCGCTCCTGAATGACCCGGAGCAATTTTACCTGGAGGTGCAGAGGAAGTTCGGCGATCTCGTCCAGAAAAAGACTTCCACCCTGGGCGCTCTCGAACAATCCTTGTTTTCTGTTGTCGGCTCCGGTAAAGGCGCCTTTTTCATACCCGAAGAGTTCGCTCTCCAAAAGCTGTTCAGGAAAGGCACCCATGTTTATAGGCACAAAGGGGCC
Organism: Spirochaetaceae bacterium UBA4077; assembly: GCA_002383375.1. Taxonomy (GTDB): domain Bacteria; phylum Spirochaetota; class Spirochaetia; order Treponematales; family Rectinemataceae; genus UBA2256. The sequence goes on along the minus strand of DFYR01000072.1, from coordinate 10,343 downwards.
TTCACGTCGGGAGTAGCGATGGGAAACCCTGGCGGCGACTTCCTTTCCTGTGCCGCTCTCGCCGGTTATGAGGATCGTCGCCCCTGTGGGTGAAGCCTTGGCAAGTATTCTGTCCACTTCTCGTATGGCCAGGCTTTCGCCGATCATCTCGTCCTTTGCCTTGCCAGCCATTCCTGCCGCTACCGAAAGGCGTAACCTGCGGTTTTCCACAGCCTTGCGGACTTTAAGCAGCAGTTCGTCGGGATCGAAGGGTTTTACCAAGTAGTCGTAAGCCCCTTCCCTCATGGCCTCCACGGCGTCGCGGATGTCGCCATGGGCCGAGATCATGATCACCGGCAGATCAGGGCCCTCCTCCCTTACCCAACGCAGAAGCTGCATGCCGTCCATGCCTGGCATGCGCAAGTCCGATACCAGGGCGTCGTAGGCATTCTCCTCAAGCTTGCGCCTGGCCTGTAGGCCGTTGAAAGCTAGATCCGATTCGAGCCCCTCTGGTTGAAAGTAATCCCTGATGGATTCCGCCATCCTTGCTTCATCGTCAACGATCAATATCCTCATCGGTCCAGCCTCCGGAAATATAATTCTTGAAATTACAGAATATCACCTTATACTACCAGTATGAACGAAGCGGAAGAAGGACCCCGGCATTCCAGACCAGGCCAGGTTCGCGAGCCTATGGTGGCCGGAATATTCTACCCTGCCTCAGCCCAGGAACTGGACAGCAGGATAGTAAGCCTCTTGGACAATGTCGACGCTCCGCCCGGACACTGCTCTGCCATCATAAGCCCCCACAGCAGCCTGGACTATTCTGGAAGCATAGCAGCCAGGGCATGGAAATCAGTAGCCGCGAGGGAGATAGGTACAATAGTCCTCATCAGCCCCTCTCATAGGAGTTTCGACCAGGGGGTTTTTCTACCCCATCTCCACGCGTTCGCCTTGCCTACCGGGGAATTCCATGTAGACCGAGCCCTGGTGCGCGGACTTCTGCACTGCAGCACAGAGGTCCAGGCCAGCGATATTCCTCATTTTGAGGAACACTCCATAGAGATGCAACTCATCTTTTCCGCCCGGCTCTTCCCCAGCGCCTTGATCCTCCCGGTGATCGTAAGCAATTGCGAGGAAAAAACGCTGGACAGCCTTCTCGCCAACCTTCACTTTTTGCTTGGCGACCGTATTGCCTCGAGCCTTTTTGTTATGACCAGCAACCTGGCTGTCGACTCAAACCCGGATATCTGCCTTAGTAAAAGCGCCGGCATTCTTGAGGCCATAGAGCACGGGGACGCCGAAGCGCTACGGGCTTATTCCGAGGACAGTTCCTCCTTCTGCGGAGGGCGGATCATAAGCGCCTATATGAGAAGCTCCCTTTCATCGGGGATGGATGCCCAGGTCCTGGGCATGGGGAGTTCGGCCGCCCTGATCGAACCGGGCGATCCGGTGGTCGGTTACGGGGCAGTCGCTTTTTCGAGGTAGCGCATGGATCTGCAGGTATCTGATGGAGATAGAAAGGCACTCTGCGCCATAGCCCGACGTTCGATCGAAAACTGCTTCAGGAAGGCGCCGCCGATGGAGTATTCGGGACCTGCATACAAGCTCGGGGCCTTTGTTACTCTCTATAAAAACGCTCAACTCCGGGGCTGCATCGGCAGGATGGTAAGCGACCTGCCCATCGCCGAGACGGTCTCCCAGATGGCTAGGGCTGCAGCCTTCGAAGATCCCCGTTTCGAAGAGCTGGGAGAAGAGGAGCTGGATTCGATCAGCATAGAGATAAGCCTGCTGGGGCCTATGCAGAGGATCACGAATCCGGAAGACCTTATTGTCGGCCGTCATGGGGTCTATATCTCGTACTGGGGCCGTTCCGGCGTCCTGCTGCCCCAGGTGGCGGTGGAGTACGGCTGGGACAGGTACGTCTTTCTCGAGCAGGTATGCCGCAAGGCTGGGCTTGAGCCGGAGACCTGGAAAGATCGAAAGGCTGAGCTCTATATTTTCGAGGGGCTTGTCTTTGGTGAGGTCAGGAACTAGCGCGCCGCAGGGCTTTGCGTATTTTCTTATGCCAGAACAGTCTCAAGCTCTCTAAAATCCTGAACAGGCTAAAAAGCAGGGGCATGGCCGGATAATCCACCGCACCGATCCTGTGGAGAATTTTTCCTCCAAAGCCGGTTTTGAACAAGTACAGTCCCGCCATGGGGTGTCCCGGGTCGCCTGTGGGAGGAATCCCGAAGAAGTCGTAGCGCAGACAGCCAGAGGCTTTGGCGGCCTGGATGGCTGCCCACTGGAGGGCGTAGGCAGGCATGAGGTTGCGTTTTTCGCTGGAGGAGGCGCCATAGAGGTAGGTCGCGGTCCCGCCATAGAAGAGGGTGATTATAGCCGCCAGCGCTTGGGATTCGTGACTGGCCACCCAGACCGAGAGTTCTGGCCTGATGGGCTCCAAGCCGGACTGATCGGCGGCGGCAAAGAGTCTTTCATAGTATTCGAGGGGGTGTATGGAAATGCCGTCCCGGACGGCGGTTTCCTGGTAGAGTTTGTAGAAAAGCGGCAAGGCTTCTGCCCCCTGTCTTGTCACCTGGATGCCCCGCTTTTCGGCAAGCTTTATGTTATAACGCCATTTAGGCTTCATAGCAGCCAGTATCCCGGACTCTTCAGGTTGCAGATCCTGAATCACCGTATCAGGCACCTGCACGGCACTTCCCTTCCTGAGTCTGGTCCCGGATGAAAAAATCTCCGATTCACTGCAGACAGAATCCAGCTCCCAGTCCAGGTCGAAACGGAGAAAGAGGATTCGGTCCCGTATTCTTGAGAGAATGGCCTGGGCAAGTTTTTCCAGATACAGGCCCTTGTCCGTCCCAGGGGGGCTAAGGCCTGGACCGTGGGGTATGTAGGCGAAGGAAAATCCCAAGGCCAGGGGTCTTACCAAGACGACCAGGGGATCCCTGCCTTCGGGCTTGTCGTTTAAATCGAAGAGATAGGCTTTCCAGCCTGTGCTTGCCTTAAAGCGGGCCCAGAAGGGGCTCTGCATAAAACTCCCGCAAACGCTAGGGCCGGTGCTGCCCTCCCCTTTTCCAACCGTCCCAGAGCCCAGGCCGAGGGGGGGAAGGCTCAACCTGGTAATGGAAGCGTTAAGCTCTGATTTTTGGCTGTCCATCATCCTATTTCGCCGTCGGTCACCTCGTGCAGGCTAAGGGGTTTCCCTGCAGCCAGGAGCCGGGCGGCGCCAGCATAGGCGATGCCCCCCTTGGCTGCCAGGGGTATGGAGAAAAAGCCGTCGATGTCGATCTGGTCCTCAGCAACGGGCAGGTCCTCGAAACCCTCTGGGACAACAGCGCTACCCGGCTCAGCCCAGGCTGCCTGGAGTATTTCTACGATTTCCTTAGCCTCTCCTTCGGCGCTCTTTTTGGAGGCGGCGAGCAGCATCCCCTTGGATTCCACACCCCGCAGCTTGGCTGGCTTCAGGTTGTCGACAAGAACAATGTGCCTACCAAGGAGTTCTTCCTCCCGATAGTAGGGGACAAGACCCGAGACGATAACCCGCTCCTGACCGGAGCCGTCGTCCAAAGTTTCGATATAGAGTTTATCCGCCTTGGGGTGACGTTCCACTTTGACTATCTTGGCTACCTTCAGCGAGACCAGACGGGCGCATCGTTCTTCCTGGGCCAGGCCGGCAAGGGGCGGTGCTTTCACCTCTTCGGCTTTTTTCTCTTCACTAGGTTTCCCAGCTTTCGCAGCATCAGAGCCGGATACCGCTTCCTTTGCAGGAGCCGCTTCCTTTCCGATAGCTGCTTCCTTTCCAGGAGCCGTTTGTCTGGACTTCTGCGGCTGGATGGCTTTGCCTGCCTGCTGTAATTCTGCCTTGTCTCTTTCAGCCCTTTCTTTCTGCGAGCCCGAATAGCGCTCCCTCAGGGCGTTGATATGGTCTTCTTCCAATTTTTTGAACAGAAGACCGGTTCCTCGTACCTCGTTGAGCCCTTCGAGCCTGCCAAGCGCCGACCAGTCCATCCCCTCCCTGCCTATGACGAAGCCCAGCTGAGAGGCTAGCTTTTCAGCCGCCTGAGGCATGAAGGGTTGAATCAGTATCGCCAGGTCCCTTAAGACGTAGCAGAGATCCGACAACAACGAAGCCGCCTTTTCCGGCTCTGAAGTTCTGGTTTTCCAGGGTTCGCCATCCTGGAACCGCTTATTGGCCAGGTCGGATAGCTGAAACACCTGGCGCAGCGCGTCCCGGAGATCGGCCCTCTCGAGAGCGGCAGCAACCTCGGTTTCGATCGCCTTAGCCTTCTGCCAAAAACCCTCGTCGGCCTTGGCCTGGGGAATCTTGCCCTGGTAATAGCGGGAGATGAAGCTAAGGGTCCTGTTGGCAAGGTTGCCCAGATTGCCTATCAATTCGCCGTTGACCTTTTCGTAGAAGTCAGCCCAGGTGAAGGTATAGTCCGAGGTCTCGGGCCTGTTCCAGAAAATGTAGAAGCGCCAGACGTCGGCGGGGATCCCTGTTTCCATCACATCGGTTCCGAATACTCCAATGCCTTTGGACTTAGAGAACTTGCCCGCCTCGTAGTTGAGATACTCGGAACTGGACATGTGGTGGAGCATGGTCCAATTCCTGCCCGTTCCCAGCTGGCTTGAAGGGAAAATGACCGTGTGGAAGGGAATATTGTCCTTGCCTATGAACTGGAAGAGCTCCACGTTTTCGGGATTTTGCCACCAGGACTTCCAGTCAAAGCCACGCTCGGCTCCAAGGCCTGCTGTCATGGACACATAGCCGATGCAGGCGTCGAACCAGACGTAGAATACCTTGTTCTCGAATCCTTTCTTGGGCACCGGTATGCCCCATTTCAGATCCCTGGTTATCGCCCTGGGCTTTAGTCCATCCCTGAGCCAGGCTTGGGTCATCTGTATTGCGTTTTTAGCCCAGAAGCCCTGGCGACTGGCCTTGTCCAGCCATGGTTCCAGCTTGTCCTTCAGTTTGGGAAGGTCTATGTACAGATGAGTGGTTTGCTTCAGGTGGGGTGTGGAGCCGCAGGTGGAGCACTGGGGATTCTTGAGTTCCGTAGGTTCCAGCAGCTTTCCGCAGTTTTCGCACTGATCACCTCTGGCTCCCTCGTAGCCGCAGGAGGGACAGACGCCCCGCACATAGCGGTCCGCCAGGAAGCGGCCGCAGCTGTCGCAGTGGAGCTGCTCGATGGTCTGCTGTTGTATGTAACCGTTTTTATCCAGGTCCAGGAATATGGACTGGGTTATCTCGGTATGCTCCGGCGCCGATGTGCGTCCGAACTTGTCGAAGGCTATGCCGAACCAGGCGTAGATATCCCTGTGGACAGCAAAGAAGCGGTCGCAGAGCTCCCTTGGGCTCACGCCTTCTTCCAGCGCCTTAGTTTCGGTGGCTGTTCCGTATTCGTCGGTGCCGCAGATGTAGAGTGTGTCGTAGCCCCGCAGTCTGCAGAAGCGTGCGAATACGTCCGCCGAGAGAACCTGGATGAGATTGCCCAGATGAGGAACGTTATTGACGTAAGGCAGTGCCGATGTGATGAGTCTTCGCTTCATATCGTTGCACAATATCCGCGCCTTCAGGGGCTGTCAAGAATACGCTTAAGTGATAGTATTTCAGGAAAGATGGTCGTATCAATGCTTATGCTCATCGTTGAGCTTCCCGAGACCGAAACTATAAAGGACAAGCGGCGAGTGGTATCGGGTATAAAAAGCAGGCTGCAACGGAAGTTCCGACTGTCCTGTGCCGAGGTCGATTTGCAGGATTCGCTGGGCTTCGCAGAGATCGGCGCGGCCTTGGTATCCAATTCGAAAACCTTCGGAGAAAAAGTGTTGAACGAGGCGGTCCTGTTCGTGGAGAAAAGCTTTCCGGTGAACATCCACGAGGTGCAGATTCACTCGGAACTATACCAATGACGCTTCGAGGAGAAAAGATGACGAAAATGGGAACCAGGCTTTTATACACGTTGGCGCTGTTCACCGCGGCGATGGTTCTCGCTTCCTGCGTTGGCATGGATACAAAGGTAGAAATCTCCTCTGAAGGTTCGGGCACGGTTTCGGCTGAGTACAGGATATCCGAGGAACTGGCGGCCTTCGGCGAGCTGGAAGCCAACAAGGAACTCCTGCCCATCCCCTTGAGCAGGGAAGATGTGGAAAAAAGCCTGGCGGGTTCCGAAGGCCTGGAACTGAAGTCCTGGTCGAGTAAAAAATCGGGGACTGACCTTATCATATCCACAGTCATCGCTTTTCAGAATCTGGACGCCCTCATGTTCTACCTGGATCCCTCAGGCAAGCTCGCTACCCACAACTCCGGCTCCGCAGGCCAGGAGATACGCTTTTCCCTGGGCGACCGAATGCCCACCCTCGATCCAGAAATGAAAATACTGGCTGAAGAAGCTTTCGACCCTTATACCTTCAGCTTTAGCATTCAGCTTCCGAAAACGCCCCAGAAGGCCGAGTCGTCGCACCCGGCTATAACGAAACGCCAGGAAGGCAATACTGTCTATTTCGAAGGTCGGATGAGGAATATCATTGTCACTGAAACCGCGCCTAGCATGATTCTTTCCTGGTAATTCCCTAAAACCATACGCCGGGGCGATCATCTTCCTTCCGATCCAGAGACATCAGCCTTGGAAGCAATTTAACTTTCGCCTTATCTATACTTCAGGTTCTTGCCCCTCGTCACATGCATTGCCGGGAAGAAAACGGGCCCGCACCAGGCGCCCTAAGCCCCTGCCGTCTATTTCCTGCATCACCCTTCTGGCTTTTTCAGACCTGCTTGGCCCCTCTTCAAAAAGTCCAACCTGAAAGCTGGCAAGCGGCTTCACTCCTTGAAGACTTATACCGATCAGGCGCACAGGCCTTTGCCCATCCCAGTTTTTTTCCAGCAAATCCAAGGCTCCTGCCAAAATTTCATCGGCGGAGGTAAATGCTTCAACCCTGCTAAACTGACGGTGTATGCAGCTGAAATCAGAAAACCTCAGCTTGATGCCGATGGTAGATGCCGACTCTCCTTTGACTGTCCTAGCGGCGAGCTCGTCGGAGATTAACCGGAGCGTATCGACTAAGCGCTGGCGATCATTCGTATCCCGAGCGAAGGTTCTCTCTCCGCTTATGGTTGAGCGCTTAGGCTCAAGACTATAAATTCCTGGATCTCGACCACAGGCGGCATCCACTAAAAATTGGGCTGCCGCTTTTCCCAGCTTAGCCTCCAGAACAGCGGCGGAGGCGGCTTGCAGCTCTGCTATAGTGCGGATGCCCAATTTTAATAGTTGGGCCTGGGTTTTTTCTCCCGCTCCCCATAGTTTTTTTAGAGGAAGACCGGCCATGAAATCTTTCTCTTCCCCCTCGCGGACGATGCAGAGCCCATCGGGTTTTTTGAGGCCTGAGGCTATTTTTGCCACATAGGAATTAATGCTGACGCCTATGGAAATTGTGAGGCCTGTATTGCTGCGAATTTCTTCCTTGACCAAGCGAGCAGCATGTTCAGGATCTCCCCAGAGTCTTTCGGTTCCAGTCATGTCCATGAGGGCTTCATCGATGGACAGCTGATGTACCTCAGGTGTGAAGCGGCGCAATAAATTCATGATTTTTCTGGATACTTCCGCGTAACGTTCCATGCGCACGGGCAGATAAATTCCCTGGGGGCAGCGACGAAAAGCCTCAGAAATGGGCATGGCGGAATGCAGGCCGAATGCCCTGGCTTCGTAGGAACAGGTGGAAACGACACCTCTTCGCCCCGGGGAAGCTCCAACAATGACCGGTTTTCCCTTTAGCTCTGGCCTGTCATTCTGCTCCACCGACGCGAAGAATGCGTCGAGGTCCACATGAAATCGACAGGGTCGCATAATTAATGAGGATGACAATTTTTTATCCTTGAGTCAATCGCACAACGCTACTGCTCTTTCTTGACATTACTTGCGCTTTCCATTAGTTTTCTGCGAAGTGATTTGATCAGGCACCAGCGGGGCATCGCCCCGACATTCCACTCCCCTTCAATGGAGGAATCGTTTAATGGCAAAAGCGAAATTCGTGTTCGCCTTCGGAAACGGCGTCGCAGAGGGCGCCGGAATGAGCAAAGATATTCTCGGCGGCAAAGGCCAGGGACTCATGGAGATGACCAAGATCGGTCTTCCTGTTCCCGCCGGCTTTACAATTAGCATACCCGCCTGCGAAGAATACTACAAGGCAAAGCGCAAGCTTCCAAAGTATATTACCGACGAAGTCAAGATCGCTGTCTCGAAGCTTGAAAAAATGACTGGTAAAAAGTTGGGCGACGCCAAGGATCCTTTATTGGTATCGGTCCGCTCAGGCGCCGCACGTTCCATGCCCGGCATGCTCGAAACAATCCTCAACCTGGGTCTTAACGACGTTTCCGTCCAGGGTCTGGCCGATAAAACCGCCAATCCCCGATTCGCCTACGATTCCTACCGCCGCTTTATCCAGATGTATTCCACCACTGCCATGGGCCTCTCGAAGGAGCCCATGGAGGAAATGCTCTCCGAGATGAAGAAGAAGCTAGGTGTCAAGAACGACACCGAACTCAAGGCCGAGGACCTCAAGGAACTCTGCGCCGAATTCAAGGCATTCTACAAGTCCAAGAAGGGCGAGGAATTCCCCCAGGACCCCATGGAGCAGCTTTGGGGAGCCATCGACGCTGTCTTCAACTCATGGGAAGCCGAAAAGTCGGTAACCTACAGACGCGTTGAGAAAATCACCGACCTCAAGGGTACGGCGGTCAACGTCGTGCAGATGGTGTTCGGCAACAAGGGCGACAACTCCGGCACCGGCGTCTGCTTCACCCGCGACCCCAACTCCGGCAAGAACGAATTCTACGGCGACTGCCTCATCAATGCCCAGGGCGAAGATGTCGTCGCCGGCATCCGCACCCCCATGAAGCTGGTCGAGCTGGCTAACAAGCTGCCCAAGGCCTATAAGCAGCTGCTTAAGGTCAGGACAATCCTCGAGAAAAACTTCAAGGAAATGCAGGACCTCGAATTCACCATTGAGGACGAGAAGCTCTACATGCTCCAATGCCGCACCGGCAAGCGCCTGCCTGCCGCAGCATTCAAGATCGCCGTGGACATGGTCAAGGAAGGCCTCATCACCAAAGAAGAGGCTATCCAGCGCATAACGCCCGAGCAGATCGAGGGCGTGTTCTATCCCATCATCGACACGGCAGCCGTCGGCCCCGCCAGGCTCAAGGAACTGAAGCTCGCCACCGGCATCGACGCTGTTCCCGGCGCAGCAGCCGGCAAGCTCGTCTTCAGCGCAGAGGAAGCCGAATCCATGGCAACCAAGGGCGAAAAGATCATCCTCATTCGCCGTGAGACCTCCCCCGAAGACGTGGGCGGCATGTTCGCCGCCCAGGGCATTCTTACCGCCACCGGCGGCAAGACTTCCCACGCCGCAGTCGTAGCCCGCGGCTGGGGCAAGTGCTGCGTGGTCGGCTGCGAAACCCTGGACATCGACGACAAGGCTAAGCTCGTGCGGGTGAACGGCAAGGTACTCAAAGAAGGCGACGAGGTGACCATCAATGGCACTACCGGCGAGGTCTTCGCTACCTCACTGCCCCTGACCAAGCCCGAGCAGTCCAAAGAATTCAAGACCCTCCTCTCCTGGTGCGACAAGGTCCGCAGCCTGAAGGTGCGCACCAACGCCGACACCCCCCACGATGCGGCCAAGGCCGTAGAGCTGGGCGCGGAAGGCATCGGCCTCTGCCGGACCGAACATATGTTCTTCAAGGATTTCAAGAATCCAGCCAACTCCGAAAAGCGCCAGCTGGCCATCCAGGAGATGATCATCGCCGACGACCTGGAGACCAGGAAAAAGGCCCTGGCTAAACTCCTGCCCTTCCAGCGCGAGGACTTCATCGGCATCTTCGAAGCGATGAACGGCAAGCCCGTCACCATACGGCTCATCGATCCTCCCCTCCACGAGTTCACCCCCAAGGACGACGCCGGGGTCAACAAGCTCTCCAAGGTCACCGGCAAATCACCTGAGTACATCAGGATGCGCTGCGACCAGCTCCACGAATCCAATCCCATGCTCGGCCACAGGGGATGCCGCCTGACCATCACCTATCCCGAGATTCTCGAAATGCAGGTGACGGCTATCATCGATGCCGCGGTGGAATGCGACAAGAAAAAGGTCAAGGTTCTGCCCGAGATCATGATTCCCCTCACCATGGACAAGAAGGAATTCCAGATCCTGGCCGATCAGGTCAGGGCAGTGGCCGATGCAATCATCGACAAGGCCAAGTCCAAGGTTAAGTACCTTGTCGGCACGATGGTCGAGATCCCCAGGGCGGCCCTTCTGGCCGACGAAGTAGCCGAAGTCGCGGAGTTCTTCTCCTTCGGCACCAACGACCT
>DFYR01000044.1:27703-29416 GCA_002383375.1 Spirochaetaceae bacterium UBA4077 | reverse complement strand
CGAGAATCTACGCTTCTTAATTTATCATTAATTTCTTTTTTCGTAATTGAATCTCTAATCCGAAACTCTAAGGATGGGTATGTTAATGTTAGTTTTGTATATACTTTGTGCTGTATATTAAAAACATTATTATCATGCTCTTTAGCAACCTTGGTAAAAATTCCATCTACTCCGCCTGTACTTTTCTTTTCAATCGACAACCTAGCCTTTTGTCCTTTACTCACTCTTTCTCCTTTTTTCTTAATACAGTTCGTAAATTTATAATTATGCTACATATCTCGAATAAAATATTTTCATCTAGAACACCTCGGAACATAAACTCAGTCATATTAATGAATTAAAACTTATATCCGAAACAGCGGAGCATATCTCTGCGGTCGGCTTTGTCGGCTTCGCCCTCGACACCCTTGGGCGAGTTGCCATCCACCACACCCAAGATGCCGGCGCCCTGCTCGGTCACCGCCCTCACGACCTGGAGCGGATTCGCCGTGGCGGCGAATATCCTGCACACCTCAGGGCATGCTTTTATTCTATCCAGGACATTGATGGGATAGGCTCCCGGGCCGAGGATAAGGTAAAAGCTGTGCCCGGCGCCCACGGCGAGGGCGCAGTCCCTGGCGGCAGCCTCCAGTTCGGGCGAAGTTCCCGCGGTGCGGACCAGGCAGGGACCGGATGCCTCGCTGAAGGCAAGGCCGTATTTGGCCCCCGGCACCGAGCCGGCCATTATTTCTGCAATATCCTCAACTGTCTTGATAAAGTGGGATTGCCCCACGACGATATTGCAGTCCTCGGGAATTGAAAGCTGCACAAAATCGAGGTTCATTCTTCATTCCTCCACAAAGGTATTTAGTCGATCAATCATCCAGGGAAACACCGCCGGGAACGCCGACGGGAGCCGCGTAGAGGGCGAACATATCCTCGCCGTCCAGACCTAAATACTCATCCAGGCGCTGCTGGTCGTAGGCGCCAACCGCGCAGGTGCCCAGGCCTAGGGCTTCGCAGGCCAGATAAAGGTTCTGGCAGGAATGGCCGGCGTCGAGGGCTACCAGCTTGTCGGCAGCCTTTCCGTAGCGCCACTCGCTGCGGTAGGGAACCGCCGCCCAGAGTATGACGCAGGAGGAATTTCTCAGCTGTCCCATCAATGCCGTGTCCAGGGCTTTCGAATCGTCACCTTCCCGCTCGAGCACCAGGGCATGCTCCAAGGGTAGATATCGGTAGAGTCCGGGCTTGAGCCCTTCGATCCTTCTAGCAAAGACATAGACATCCAGTGGGTGCCTGGCGCCGCCGGAAGGAGTGGTTCTGAAGGAGTATTTTCCCCGATTCTCCCTTACGCCCTCGCAGGACCAGAGCAGATAGGATAGGGTTGTCAAGGGAAGGTTCACGATTTTAAAAGCACGTCTCGAGCGCCTGGACAGGAGCAGCGTATGCAGCACCGCGGGGGTAGAGACGGGTTCTTTTACTTTACTGTAGGCATTGTCCACCGTCGGTAGGCTTACGACGCTGTCATCCGGTTGGGGCGGTTCCTGCTGGGGCGGGGGAGGTAGGCCGCGGGACTGGTCCGAGGCTGTTTCCTTAACCAGGTGCCAGTTGGACTTCAGAAAGTGTCTGCCTTGGAGAAATCGCTCGTCCATCTTAGTTTCCTTTAGGAAGATGCGCTTCAACATAGCGCACGACGTCGGCGATGAGGGCGTTGCAGACCTTGTCGCTCAAGCC
>DFYR01000044.1:5020-27676 GCA_002383375.1 Spirochaetaceae bacterium UBA4077 | reverse complement strand
TTCTGGTCTGCGCCGCTTTCGCTGCCGTATATCATGGACAGGGCGAGTACGCCGCCAGTTATCGCCCCGCAGCTGTAGCCAAGCCTTCCCATTCCCCCGCCCAGACCACCGGAGAGGCGATGAGCAATGCCTTCGTCCAGACCAAGGTCGGAAGCAACGGTCGTAAATACTGCCTGCGAGCAAGATGAGCCGCCTTTGTGGATCGAAAGCGCCTTTTCCACTCTGTCCATATTAAAATCCTCCGGATGCATTATGCCGATGCTTCTGCGGCGCGGTAAAAATTCGGGCGCCTGCCCCGACGTCACTGCCACCGCACCATAGCTTCCCATCATACAAGGATAAGAAGCTTAGGGCAAAGGGCTTTGCGAAAACTTCCGCATCGTTCTTGGGGATTTCTGCTCGAGTATCAGCGGAAACTTCTAGCCGCGGCCACAGCCCTGTCCCAGCCAGAGACCAGTTCCTGGCGCCGTTCCAGACCCATCGCCGGCTTGAATTCCCGTTTCCTGCGCCAATTCTTCTTCACCTCGTCCAGGCTCGACCAGTATCCAACGGCGAGGCCGGCCAGGTAGGCGGCTCCCAGAGCGGTGGTCTCGGCCACTTCAGGCAGGACCACCGAGCGCCCGCTGATATCGGCCTGGAACTGCATCAGGAAGGAGTTGGCCGAAGCTCCCCCGTCGGCCTTGATGCTGGCCAAGGCTCGGCCCGAATCCTTTTCCATGGCCTCCAGCAGGTCCCTCGATTCGTAGGCTATGGCCTCGAGGGCGGAACGGACGAGATGAGCCTTGGTCGTGCCTCTGGTGATGCCGACGATGGTGCCCCGGACGTCGGAATCCCAGTAGGGCGCCCCCAGGCCGACGAAGGCCGGCACTAGGTAGACGCCGCCGGTGTCGGAAACCGAGGAAGCCAGGGCTTCGCTTTCCGCTGAATCGGTAAGCAGGCCCAGCTGGTCCCGCAGCCACTGGATGACCGCCCCGGCTATGAAAACGGAGCCTTCCAGGGCGTAGGTATAGCCCTTGCCAAGGTCCCAGGCCACGGTCGCCAGAAGGTTGTGCTCCGAAGTGACGGGGAAAGGTCCCGTGTTCATAAGGGTGAAGCAGCCGGTGCCGTAGGTGTTTTTAGCTTCCCCGGGGCTGAAACAGGCGTGGCCGAAGAGGGCAGCCTGCTGGTCACCCGCGACGCCCGTCACTGGAATGGCATGGCCGAAGAGCTCGGGTAGGGTCTGGCCGAAAAGCCCCGAGCTGGGCAAGACCTCGGGCAGGATGTCCCTCGGCACTCCCATCGCCATGAGCAACTCCTCGTCCCAGTCCCGTTTGTGGATATCGAAGAGGAGTGTGCGGCTGGCGTTGGTCGGGTCGGTGGCATGGCGCCCCGTGAGCTTGTAGATGAGCCAGGAATCGATTGTGCCGAAGAGAAGCTCCCCCCGTTCGGCCCTTCGCAGCAGGTCCGGGCGCTCCCGGAAAAGCCAGCTCAGTTTCGTGCCAGAAAAATAAGGATCCAGCACAAGCCCGGTTTTGTCCCGGATCGTTTTTTCCATCCCCGCCGATCGAAGCTCCTCGCAGATGCCTGCCGACCTGCGGCACTGCCAGACGATGGCGTTGTAGACAGGCTTTCCTGAATCCTTTTCCCAGAGGAGGCTAGTCTCGCGCTGGTTGGTTATGCCGATGGCCAGAATCTGATCGCTTTCTACCTGGGCTGCGGCGATCGCCCCCCTGGCGGCGGCCAGCTGGGTAGTCCAAATTTCCTCCGGGTCATGCTCGACCCAGCCGGGTTGGGGGAATATCTGCTTGAATGGTATCTGTTTTACGCCGATGATGATACCGTCACGATTGAAGAGAATCGCCCTCGATGAGGTGGTGCCCTGGTCCAGGGCGAGGATATACTGTTCTTTTGCTGACATGAAGCCAGTATACTCGGAAAATACCGAGGGCGGAACGCGGAAAATCGATACAGATCTCCGCGGGGGAGGAGTATGGAGCGTAACGAGTATGTCGCGCTGGTGAGCGCATTCGAGCACGCCTACGACAAGCTTATCTCAAAAGCGAACATGTTGAGCCCCGAAGAGCTGCGCTTTGTGCCCGCCCTGAAGGACGCGTGGTCCACCAACGATCATCTGGTCCATCTTCTGGACGCCGACTGCAATCTCGTGATGCGGCTCCGCGGAGCCGTGGCTGAGCCCGGCAAGCCCATACCCGCCTGGGATCCCGAAGCCTGGAGGCTGAGGAATAACTACGCCCAGACCGACGGCCTGTTTTGCCTGGACCTGGCCGTGGCCCTGCGAAAATTCATCGCCGAATCGCTTAAGGGCTTGGACGACGAGGTGCGAGAAAAGGCGTGGATACTTCACCCGGAGAGAGGAGAGCTGAGCCTCGAAGCGGTGCTTAAAATCTATTCCGGCCATCCCGACTTCCACTTGAAATACCTGGAGCGCAACAGCGAAGCCTTCGCCCAGTCCAGGGCAGGGACGAAAGGCGGGCAAAGGTGAACATCTTCGAACTCCTCTCCTCAAAGGAGATTACTACCGAGGTAGCACTCATCAGGCTGCTCTTCGCGATGGTAGCCGGCGGCATGATCGGCGCCGAAAGGGAAATGCGCCGCCAGGTGGCTGGCCTGCGCACCCATATCCTCATCTGCCTGGGTTCGAGCCTTCTTATGATGCTCTCCATATGGATGCCCCAAACGGTCGGTCTGGATAAGGGCGACCCCGGCCGGATCGCCGCCCAGGTCGTGTCCGGCATAGGCTTCCTAGGCGCAGGCGCCTTTATCAAGATCGGCAACAATGTAAAGGGCATGACCACCGCGGCCAGCCTCTGGGTGGTCGCCGCCATCGGGCTTACCATAGGCGGCGGCATGTGGAGAGCAAGCCTGATAACCCTCGGCCTCGTGATCTTCGCCCTGGCCTTTCTCGAGCCCCTGGAGCGGAGGATATTCCCCGCCGAGCGCTTCAAGTACCTGAGCATATGGTTCGCCGAGTCATCGATGGACAGGGAGAAGGTATTCAAGGTTCTGCGCGATCACGGTATCAAGATCCAGACCATGGACGCCAGCCTGGACATAGGAAAGGGATCGACGAAACTGACTTATCTGACCAAGATCCCCGAGGCGCTTAACATCGAAAGCCTCTTCAAGGAATTGAGGAAGGTCGGTGATGTGGAAAAGGTCAAGATAGAAGAAAATCTGTAGCGGGAGCTAGGGTGAGGCGGGCTCGGCCATGCCTTCGCCCGGTCCGGTCAAACTTCCGCAAAAAGGTTCGATGAACCAGGAAAAGCACAAAGTCACAGATAGTCCCTCACCTCGATCAACGAAGCGAATATCTTCGAGGCCATGGCCCGAGCCCTCCGGTCGGGCTCTATCACGTCGGGCACCATGAATACCGTCGCCCCCGCCGCATGGGCCGCCGTTACGCCGGCCAGCGAATCTTCCAGCACCAGGCAGCTTTCCGGCGCGACTGCCAACCGTCCGATGGTTTTCACGTATATTTCCGGGTCGGGCTTAGGTTTTTCAACCTCGTCGCCGCAGAGCAGGAATTGGAAACGATCCAGGATGCCCGCCTTTTCCATCAAGGGAAGCACCCTCGGCCTGGTGGTGGATGTCGCCACCGCCAGGGGGATGTCAGCCCGTCCGAGGCTGTCCAGGAGTTCCAGGAGCCCTGGTTTCAAAGGTACGGGATTGTCCCGATAATAGTCGGCCTCGAGGGAAAGCCGCAGGGCCCTTATGGTTTCATAGGGGAAGGCTGGTCCGAGCGCCCCCACAAGCAGGCGCTTTCCCTCGGCTGATGAGTGCCCGACAAGGCCCAGCAAGAGCTGGTCGGTGATTTCCCAGCCTTCTAGGCGGGCTGCGGAGCGCCACAGCTCGATAGCTACCCGCTCGCTGTCGAACATAAGACCATCCATATCGAAAGCGACCGCCCGGATCGCAATGCCGTCGACTTCAACCATGCCCGCACTCCTCAACGTACTGTTGCTGTTTGACGCATGGAATAATGCAATGGAAAGGGATGAAGATTAAAGGCCCCGGCGCCCCTGACCTGCGGGTACGCATAGCTATCAGCGTCCCGCTGCCTGCTCCCTACTACCAGAGCCCTATTACCAGCGTCGCGGTATCGGCGCTTTTCTATGAACTCCTCGCCCGGGCGCTTCCGTTGACTTTTTCGAGCCCGCTCTGTATAGTCACAACCTGTGTCGGCGGGCGTTTTCGCCCCCGCGCCCCGTTTTTGCGGGCCCTTAGCTCAGTTGGTTAGAGCTGCGGACTCATAATCCGTAGGTCGCTGGTTCAAGTCCAGCAGGGCCCATACTCAATGTGATTAGGGGATCAGAATCCCTTTTGCTTACATCAAAGAAACGGTATTTATTAAGGATAAATCTAGAATCCTCTCCTAAAGAAGTACAGTTCTCCTCGCTTCTCCCGTCCTTCAGATCTGTATGAAGCAAGAGGTTGTGCCGTCTAATGGACTAAGAACGGAATCCCAATTACGCCCTGTCCCCTACTCTGTACTCGAATGTAGCTACCCGTACTATTCCGGTAATTGATATCCCTTGTCCCGAATCATCGAAATGAGGGTGTCGACAGTCTCTTCGTCGAATTTTGTTCCTCTGCCATATTCGATTTCCTTGATTGCAACATCGATCCCGAGAGTCGGTCGATAGGGCCTGTGTGAGGCCATCGATTCTAGCGCGTCAGCAACCGCCAATATCCTTGCTTCCGGCATGATCTCCTCGCCCTTCAATCCATGGGGATAGCCGCTTCCATCCATTCGCTCGTGATGTTGTCGAATGATTTCTCCGATAGGCATTGTTAATTTGACTTCTTTCAGGATTTCGTAGCCCTTTTCTGCATGGGTCTTGACCAACTCGAATTCAATAGCCGAGAGTTTGCTGGGTTTAGTCAGAATATCGGAAGGCACAGCTATCTTGCCTATATCATGCACGAGGCCGATAAGCTGCAACTGTTTGCATCTTACCTCGGACCAGCCCATTTCACGCGCAATATCAGCAGCGATTAGGCCGACACGACGCTCATGGCCCGCGGTGTACAAGTCGCGCATCTCAACCATGCTGGCTATGGCCTGTAATGTCGACTCGAATGTTTCCGTCAGTTGTTCGACATATTCCGCAACCTTGTCTTCCGCTTCTTTACGCGCAGAGATATCATGAATCGCGCCCAGAAGGAGTGAAGACCCTTCGAGGTTAAGCCGATTGATGGAAAAGAGCACCCAGAATTTCTCTCCGCCCTTGCGCTGAGACAGGACTTCAAAATTCTCGATTTGATCATGTTGCTTTATTTCCGCAAGCATCTGGGCGCGGGCTTCCGGAACAGCCCACATCCCAAGTTCCAGCGCTGTGCGTCCGATCACCTTGTCCCGCGAATAGCCGTAAAGCTTCAGAAAGTGGTCGTTAACTTCCAGGAGTCGGCCGGTAGCTTCTTCCATTATGATAAAAGCAACGACGCCTGTCATGAAAGCTGTCCTGAAACGCTCTTCACTCTCGCGTAATACCCTTTCAGCCCGTTTGCGTTCCGACACATCCCGCACGATCGCTTGGATGTACGGCTCGCCCCCAAGATCCACTCGATTCAAATGAACTTCGGCATCGAAAAGCGTCCCGTCCACCTTGCAGTGCACCCATTCGAAGGACTGAGGTTTATTCTCGAACGCGAGGCTGATCCTTTCGGCAGCCAACTCCTGCGAAGAACTCCCATCAGGCTGCCTTGGGGGGGAGAACCCGCTCGGGTGCCTCCCGATTATTTCCGCCCTTGTGCAGCCGAATATTCTCAGCGCCGCCGCATTGCAGTCGATCCACTGATTTCCGGTAAACAGCAGGATCGCGTCATCGTCGGTCTCGAAAAGCGTGCGGTATTTCAGCTCATTCTCTCTCAGCAGTTCTTCAACACGCCTGCGTTCCGTGATTTCGGACATGAGTTTCTCGTTGGACAGCATCAATTCTCTAGTGCGCTCAATGACGCGGCTTTCCAATTGGGCGTGGGACTGAAGCAGCTTTTCCTCGGCCTCCTTGCGCTTCTCGATTTCCCGCTGGAGTTTAAGGTATTGGTCGTGCACCCGCTGTTCGGCGACTCTCACTTCTGTACGGTCGATGCCGAAACTGATGGTCATGGTCAACTTGCCTTCGGAATCGTAGATGCCGCGGTTGGTCCAGGCTACCCATACCTTTTCCCCGTTCTTGCGGAGGTTTTCGTTTTCGCTGCTGTAGAACTTGTCGGGGTCCCGTTGCACCTCGATCATTTTATGCTCGAGATTGTAGCCCGACGAATCCAACGGCGCGACGATGGTTCCCACCACATTGCGGCCTATGAGTTCCTCTTCGGAAAATCCGAAGAACTGCAGTCCGTAGGGATTGAGATACAGCACATTCCCGTCTGCGTCCCATTCCAGCACTATGCTCGAGGATTGATTGATCAGCGTGCGGTATTTCTCCTCGCTTTCCTTCAGCGCCGCCTGCGCCAACCTTCGCTCATTGGATTCGATTTCCATCTGCCTATTTTTGAGATTCAGCTCCTTGGTGCGGCTCTCCACCATCTGTTCAAGGTTCTTCCTGTACTGTTCCAGGTCCTGCTCGGTCCGCATCTGCCCTGTGATGTCCTCGAAGACGCCGAGCACTCCGTAGGGGGCTGCGCCCTCCACATCCAGAAGCGGCACTTTGGACGTATCCGCGATGATCCGCGACCCGTCCGCCTGCTGGATCGGTTCGATGATGTGCAGCCGCGCTTTCTTCTCGGAGATCACCACGGCATCGTCGATCCGATATGCTTCAGCATCTTCTCGGGGCCAGGGCAACTCGAAGTCGGTCTTTCCGAGTATTTCCGACTGCGTGAGCCCGGCGACTCTAGCGAAGGCCGTATTGCAGCCGAGATACCGCCCTTCGATATCCTTCCAGAAGACGGATTGGGGAATCGTATCAAGGATGAAGGCCTGCCTAGACTGGCTTTCCAGAGCGCGTTTGCGGTCGAGCGCTAGATTGGTCACCAGCCTCGTTATGTGGACCAGTAGATTCAGGATTACGGGAATTTTCTCCTCTTCCACTACGGGCACTTCGAGCAGCGCGGCCAGATACGCCGTTTCGTCGAAGGCGAACTCTTTTGCCTGCTTGCGGAACCGCTCCATGTCTGGGGGGCTGGTCAAGAATTGTCCAACGAACAGGTTGGCGACATGCTTTCCTTCGATGATGATCGGAGAAGCGCAATCGGTCAGTCCATTGCTGCACTGATGGGTTACCCAGTCCTTCCCTTCATGGAGTTTGATCGCGAGGTACCGGTCGTTCTCGATACAACGGCTGCACGCCATCGGATGAATGCGGTGGAACATAGTGCAGATGCGCTGCCAGCGGGACGACAAGAGAACGTTCGCGTGTAGATCGATTATGGCAAGCGGGATGTTTACAAATGCATTAAATGACTCGAACAACTGCTGTAGGTCGGCACCATCGAGCAGTTCTATGAGTTTTGCGGATTCGGTCGGAAGTTGATCGTCATAGAGGTAGGTTGCAGGTTCCATAGGCTCTGCGGAATCCGTCTTTTGCCTATAGTTCATCCACAATATCCCTCACTTTGAATAGTTTGCTCTGGATAGTTGAAAGTATAATACATCAGACAAGATAAATGAAGAAATGCTTTAGGTTGCAGGATTGACGCAAGCATCGAGGGGGCGGATACGCTCCAGGATTGCGCAAAAAGTAAAAAGTTTGTTTTTATATACTTTTTTTATCCAATAAACTCTTGGCAAAACCTCTATCGATGCTATAATTAGTCAATCGAACATACTGCTGAACGTGCGCTAGAGCTTGCACGGTATCTTCCTACGCCACTTTTTTCGAATAATGGAGGCTGCGATGTCCGATCTCGAAAAAACTCTCGGTAAAGAAGTGTCACGAAGAAGTTTCCTGAAAACCACAGGAGCCGGTCTCGGCTTGGCCGCGGGCGCCTTGGTGCTAGGCACCGGAATCGTCGGCGCCCAGACTCCCGCGCCGGCTGGCGCGGTAGCCGAAACTCCCTTCCCCTATGAAGCCCTCGATCCCGATGAAGCCCGCCTTCGCGGCCATGCCGGCTACTACAAGGCCGGATGCGCCTACGGCGCCTTCTATGCCATCCTTTCCCTGATGCGGGAAAAGATGGGCGGCCCCTACAATCAGGTTCCCTTACGCATGCTCCGCTACGGCGGCGCCGGCGCCGGCGGCTGGGGCACCCTCTGCGGAGCGCTCAACGGCGCCTGCGCTGCGATGACCCTCGCCCTGCCCGATGCGGACGTCTCCAAGCTCGCGAGCGAGCTGATCGGCTGGTATACCCGCTACCCCTTCCCCAGCGCCAAATCGAGCGCCCTGGCGGCCTCGGGCGGCTTCAAGTACTCCCCCGCCACCTATCCCAAGCTCGACCTCGTCACATCGGTCTCCGATTCCCCGCTCTGCCACGCCTCCAACGCCAAATGGATCGCTGCATCGGGCTTCGGGAATTCCAGCGCCGAGCGCAAGGAGCGCTGCGCCCGCCTCACCGCCGACGTGGCGAACAAGGCGATCGAGCTTCTCAACGCTTACAAGGCCGGCACCTTCGTCCCCGTATTCAAGCTGGACGACGAAACCTCTAACTGCCTCTCTTGCCATCAGGACTCCCAAGAAGGCAAGATGGTCTGCACAAGCTGCCACGATCCCCACTGAGATAGCCCGGCAGTCTAAAAAGCGGGGCCAGACCCCGCTTTTTTCGTATTCATAGGATTTGAGCGCTCGCAGGAGAATGATGAAAAGCATTCCGGACAAACTATACGACGGGCTGCGCTCGGTAAAACTGGCGGCCTTCCTCATCGTGCTCCTCGCCATCCTCTCCGTGGTGGGAGGCATAATTCCGCAGGGCAGGAGCGAGGCCTTCTATCTCCAGAAATTCCCCGGGCAAGCCACGCTCATCCTGGCGCTGCGCCTGGACGCGATCTTCACGGGCAGGGTTTTCCTCATCCTGGCGGCGCTTTTCACCGTCAACCTCACCGTCTGCAGCTTCCACCGCTTCACCGGCGAGCTGAAAAAGCCGCGCAAAAACAGGCGGCACGGCCCGGATTTCCTCCATATCGGCCTGATTGTCCTCGTTTTCGGCGCCATGCTCACCGCCAGGACGAGAACCGAAAGCATCCTGTACCTGGCCAAGGGCCAGACGGGCAGCCTGCCCGACGGTACGGCCATAACCCTGACCGATCTCAAGGAAGAGCGCTACCCCGACGGAAGGCCCAAATCCTGGGAATCCAGCATCGCCCTGGAAGGCGGGGCGATCGCCCTCGTCAAGGTGAACAGCCCTCTTCGCCTTAAGGGCTGGACGATTTATCAACAGGATTGGAAATCCGGCGCCCGGGCGCTTTTCGAGGACGCGGCGGGCATGAGGTTCAGCCTGGAGCAGGGAGCGCGCTTCGCCATAGCGGGAGGAAGCATCCTCTTCATGGATATCCGCAGGGAACAGCCCGCCGAAGTCGGCGCCGACGAATACTCAGGCGCGAAAGCCCTTCTCCTCCTCGAAAGGGAGGGCAAACGCCAGGTCTTGAGCGTCGGCAAGGGCGATCCCGTAGGACTATTCAGCTTCGAGGGGTTCGAGAAGGAATCCATTTCAGGGCTCAAAGCCGTCAAGGACAAGGGCTACCCCTTTGTCGCCGCAGGTTTCGCCATGGCCTTGTTCGGCCTCTTCCTCACCTACATCCGCAGGTTGAAAGGATTATTCGCATGATTGCCACCGCAGCCTTCGTTTGCCTGATCGTGAGTCTCGCGGCCCAGGCAGTATTTTTCTTCAGGAAGGACGGGAAGAAAGATCCCGTCTCGCATTGGGCCGCCCTGGCCGCCGGCCTCCTTTTGGCCGCCGAAATGATCAGGCGCAGCCTGGCCATCCGTTTCGTGGCGCTGACGAGCATGTACGAGTCCCTCATATTCCTGTCCTGCCTCGTGGCCATCCTCGTCTTCGCCCTCAGGTTCATGCGGAAACTCAAGACCGAACGCGCCATAGCCTTTGGGGCTACGGCCCTCGCCATCGTCTTTCTCGCCCTGGCCAGTTCTCCCCTGGCGCCTGACGCCATACAGCCTCCAGTGCCCGCCCTCCAGTCCGGCTGGCTTCTCCTCCACGTCTCTTTCACCTTCATAGGCGAGGCGTTTTTCGCCGCCGGCTTTGTCTGCGCCATCCTCCAGCTTGCGGCGAAGGACGAGGAAAAGCGCAGGGGCTACGACAGGCTCGCCTACACGAGCATCGCCATCGGCTACCCCCTCTTCACTGCCGGAGCCCTCGTGTTCGGCGCCATCTGGGCGGAAAAGGCCTGGGGCGTCTGGTGGAGCTGGGATCCTAAGGAAACCTGGGGTCTGATCACCTGGCTCACCTACACCGCTTACCTCCATTTCCGCCTCGTGCGAAAGAATACCAGCAAGCTGATGCCCATCCTCGTCATCGCCGGATTCCTCATCGCGATGTTCACCTTCTTCGGCGTCAATTTCCTTCTCACCGGCCTGCACAGCTATGCTTGACGGCTGTGGGAATAGGGACCAAGATTACTCCGTCGCGACGCGATCGTATGGATAAAGACAGTATGGAGGCATTCTATGATAGGAACGAATGAGCTGCTCATAATCGCCTTGGTTGTCCTGGTGCTGTTCGGCGCCAGCGCCATACCCAAGTTCGCCAAGTCCTTAGGCCAGGCCAAGAAGGAATTCGACAAGGGCGTGAAGGAAGGCGGCGAGGGCAAGGATAAGGACGCGGACAAGAACGCGGACAAGAACGGCGATACGAGCAAGGATGAGAGCAAAAAATAACAAGGCCATGGAGGAGAGCGAGGCTGGGCGCCGGGGGAAAAATCCTGAAAAGGCCATGACCGTCCTCGACCATCTCCAGGAGCTCAGAAACAGATTCATCGTTTCGCTCCTGGCCTTCCTTGGCGCGGCGATCATCGCCCTGGTCTTTTACGACACCATTATCGACCTCTTCACCTCCCAGTTCGAATCGATCCAGAGCGGTTTGGGCGCTTCGCTTTTCTCCTCCTCCATCGCCGAGGGATTTATAGTCCAGCTCAAGACCGCGGCGATCTCGGGCCTGATCCTTTCGCTCCCTGTTCATCTGGTCAACGCCATCGCGTTCATCTTTCCAGGAATCGATAAAAAATACCGAAGGATAATCGTCGCCGGCCTCGTGGTGAGTTTCTTCCTGGCTGCCTTTGGAGCCTATCTGGCGTATTTCAGGATAATACCCTTCTCGATACGCTTTCTCACCAACGCGGTCTTCATTCCGAAGCGGGTGGGCATGCTGCTCAACTACCAGCAAAGCACGAGCTATGTCCTCTCCTTCATGCTCTGGGCGATCATCACCTTCCAGTTTCCCCTGGTGCTGGAAATTCTCCTGGCGCTGAAGCTGCTCAAGCGCAAAGCCGTCTTTCGGGCGGGGCGCTATGTCATCGTCGGCATCGTCGTCCTCTCCGCGGTGGTGACTCCCTCCGTCGACCCGGTGAGCCAGCTTTCTATCGCCCTGCCTCTGGTAGTTCTGTTCTTCGCCGCCCTCCTTGTAGCGAAACTGTTCAAGTGGGGGGAAGACTGATGTTCGGCATAGGCTTGTCCGAGTTTCTCGTGATCCTCTGCGTGGTCATCGTCCTGGTTCGCCCCAAGGACCTGCCTACGGCCTTCAGGCTCCTGGGTAAAATCGTGGGTCAGCTAAGGCGCGTCTACACCGAGATCGTCGCGACCAAGGACAAGCTCGTCAAAGACATCGACGAGGCCGTGGCCGCCGAAAAGGACGCGGAGGATAAGGCGCCGGAAGAAAAGCGATGAACCACCGGAAGAAAAGCGATGAACCACCGGAAGAGAAGCGACGATCCGCCCTAAGAAATGTGGCGCCCCGCTAGCAAAATCCGTAAGCGGGTGCCGGCCACCCCTTTAAGAATGTACAAAATGAAGCAATTAGAGATATTGGATATTTTTGTATCGAAATCTTCGCCCTGCTGAATTTTTAGCCCAGAAATGGGTAAAAAATCGTCGAATTATCGATCTAAGCAAGTATTAATTCAAGCGATAAACGCTTTGTCGCGTTGACAGGCAAACCCTCGAAACTATACTGAAAAAAGGTAATTAATTATTTATTCGCGTTGGAGGAATCCATGCCGGATGAAATTAATATCAACGAAATCCTGATCAGCCCGGTCGAAAGCATGATCCGACAGGTGGCGAATGGGGTGGCCGAAGCCCAGATAGCCTTGGATCAAGCTTCGATCGACACACAAGTATCATTGAAAAAATCGCACCCGGAATTGGAAGCGCTTAATTATCAAGTTAATTGGTACCATATGCCGGAAGTGACGGTGGAACTCAAAGTCGCGGTGCATTACGAAAGTTCGGGAAGGGACAGGAAACCAGGCCTCTTCGTCAGCCCATTCAACGCAAAATACAAAAACACCTTCGCGTATCAGGCCGATGGGGCCAGCCTTCTCAAATTTCGAATCGTACCGATCCCCCCACCCGTAAAGGCAGAATGAATGAAATCGAGGGAGTAAGTATATGCCGCCGATTGATCCGAAAAAGCCGTTGGCCGATCTTGGGAAATTAGAAAAAATCAGCCTGGAACTCAATGAAGCGAACGCTAGGATAAAAACGCTGGCCGCCGAACTGGGGAACGCGAAGAAGAGCCTGGCAGGCAAGGACCTGGAGATCGAGCAGGCACGGGCCACTATTTCTCGCCTTACCGTTGAAATTTCCGGATTGAAGGATCGCCTCGGAAAGCCCGATGTCGCGTCGCCGAAAATGAGGTTCGAGGATTTCGCGAAAACCCTGCGCGGAGCGGTGGAAAAATTGAATGGGGAGATACGTCCCGAATTGGGGGGCATGCGCATCGACTCGATGGAGGTCGAGCTAAAAAGCGGCGTCGATATATCGGACGGCGTCAAGTTGACTCAATTGGAATCCGCAGCGTTATCGCCGGAGAGCGTAAGCACGTTCCGTTTTACGCTTCATCCGGCGGTGTCGATCAAAATTTCAGAATAGTAACGCAAGTGCCGCGGAAAACGATGAAAGGAAGGAGGGAGTATGGGTAACAGTGTCGGGCAAGAACTGTTGAATGTCCCATTCGCGGAAATGGTAACGAAGCTCGGTCTTGGCATCGCTAGCGCCCAGACCGAATTGGATACGAACTCCGCGAAAGTGGCCAAGTTCATGGCGGATACGAAGATTCCTCTTCCGAGCATTAAGGACCCTACAAAAACAATCGAGTTCCCATTGATATCGATGGGCTTTTTCCCGGGATTCTATCAGTTCACTGAATCGATCATCGAGGTGAAAATGGCCATCACCATGGCTACCTCGACCGAAAAGAGCGTATCCGCTTCGGCAAAAGCAGGCTGGGGACCTTTTTCGGCCTCGGTTAACGCTTCTTATTCGAGCAAGTATGATTACAAAGTCGAAGGCTCCAGTCTTCTGCGCGTTCGGCTTGCACCTGTACCGCCTCCCGCGATTCTGCAGGAGTATATGGAGGCATTGGTGCAGAAGATGTCGGATGAGATTTCGAAGGAAAAAGAACCGGCGTAAACCGACTTAAGAAAGATGCCTCGGCCAGAGCCGCGGCGTTCGTGCCGCTCCGGCTCTGGCCCGGGCTGTTCTTGAGCCTCGCTGCCAGCTCGGACTCAGCGAAACAATGCGCTCAGGCCGGGCATATCGGGCTTGTACACCATCAAAATAAAAACGATCACCAGGGGAGCAACTCCCGCCAGGCTGATCCACCAGCGCAACTTCAAAAGCTTGATCAATTCCTCAGGCAAAGTCCGATCGCCGGCATCGAGGCCGGCCATAAGGCGCTTGACCTTGTATTGGGTGGGGATATCGCCGACTACCCAGAAAATGCCGGAGAGCATGAACAAGACAAAGCCCGTCGACAGCCAGCCGATTTCCCATAAATCGCCCAGGATGAAACTGAGCATGAGGCCCGAGATGAGCGAGAGGACTATGAGGGGCGAGGAGATGCGGGCGTCTATCCAGGCGACGGTGTTGTAGGTGTGGAGAATCGCTTCCTTGCCGCCCGAAGCCAGACTGCGCCTTTCTAAGATCATGCCTAGGACGGCGTTGGCGAAGAAGAGGGTCGCGGCGAGGACGTGGACAAAAAGGGCGTGCCCGCGCAGGGCCGGCCGGTTCAGCAAGGCGGCGAACTCTTCCTTGAAAATGGCAGCAAAGACTATCAGCCCCGCCATGAGGGCCAAAAAGCCGAAAAGGACATGCTTGGTCTTCATTATATGCAATGGGAACATACATAGGAGGCGCAGCACAAGAGCTAAAAAAGCCGAAATTTGGCTCTGGCCTTGCGAGCGGAGGGGAAGTGAAATTTTCCAGATTGTCTGGCGCGATAAGCCCTACTATAATGTAAAAACTTGATATAAGGAGTCGCGCATTATAAACCCGGCGATCCGGCGCTATTGGCCGCAATACAAATGGTCGAATATTAGCGCCATGCTCAAGAACATGAAAAAGGAGCCTGAGTGCTGCGCAGATTCTTTAGGCGGAAAGCTTGTGGCGATTACAGGCGCCACTTCGGGCATCGGCCTCTCGGCGGCGCGTAAGTACGCCTCCATGGGAGCGCGGCTCATCCTGATCAACAGGAATAAGGAAAAATCGGAGAGGGTCTGCAGGGAGCTTGCCGATGGTTTCGGAGCCCAGGCGGACTATATCGCCGCCGATCTGTCCTTGCTGGAGGACATGCAAGATGCGGGACGCCGGCTCGCCGAACTGGGGCAGCCCATCGACGTGCTCATCCACAACGCTGGAGTCCATCTCGAAGCCCGCCAGGAGACCGCCGACGGCCTGGAGACCAATTTCGCCCTCCATTACCTGGCTCCCTTCGTCATGACGAAAATGCTCATGCCAAAATTGAGTCGGGACGGAAGGGGAAGGATCATCTTCGTCGGCTCCGAGGGGTATCGCTTCGCGGTCTGGGGCCTGGATTTGGACGATCTGCAGTGGGAACGAAACAGGTATTCGGGGCTCAAGGCCTACGGCGCAGGGAAGCTCGCCCAGCTTTTGTCCATGCATATCTTCGCCCGGGAGCTCAGCCCGTTCGGCGCGACCATCAACGCCATGCATCCGGGTATGGTACGGACGGAAACGGGAAAGGACAACGGCAGGTTCTATCAGTGGTACAAGAAAAAATTCATCGATGCACGTTCCGCTACCCCAGAAATTTCCGCCGAGGCGCTCTACTACCTCGGGGCGGCGAAGGAGCTGGAGCGGGCAAGCGATGTCTTTTTCCATTTGACGACAGAAGAGGAACTGGCCCCTCCCGCCCGGGACATGGAGGCTGCCCACGCTTTATGGGATAGGACGCTCGCTCTGCTCGACCAGAAGGGGGTGCGGCTGTGACGAAAAAAGATATCATCGTTGTGGGCGGCGGCATCGCGGGGCTTACCGCCGCATTGACCCTGGCGAACAAAGGCAAGGATGTCCTTCTCATCGAGAAGAACGAGCACTGCGGCGGGCTGATGAACTCCTTCGAGCGGGAGGGTTTCCGTTTCGAGGGCGGGGCTCGGGCCTTGGTGAACGCCGGCCTGGTGAAACCCATGATAAAGGAATTCGGGCTCGATCTGGAAATTCTTCCCAATCCGATCACCCTGGGGATCGAGGATTCCGTAATACGCATCGAGGGGGAGCAGGGGCTCGGCACCTACGCCGAAATGTTAAAAAGGCTATATCCTGGAAGCGAAGGCGACATAGACAATATCATCGATGCTATCCGCTCGATCATCGAGGATATGAAAGTCTTGTACGGCGTCGACAGCCCTCTGTTCGCAAAAAAGAAGAAGAACATCCTTACGCTGGCTCCGTCGATGGTCGCGTGGATGATAAAATTCCTCAGGACCATGTATCGCATCTCGAAGATGGATACGCCCTTCGAGCAACGACTCGACGAACTATCCTCCAACCAGTCGCTGAAGGACATCGTCGGCCAGCATTTTTTCCGAAAGACGCCAGTCTTTTTCGCCCTAAGCTACTTTGCCCTCTACAACGATTATGTTTATCCCAAGGGCGGCGTCGGCGCCTTTATTCAAGGCCTGACGGACGCGATACTGGAGCGCGGCGGCCAGCTACTCCTCGATACGAAAATCGTAAAGGTTGACCCGGGAGCCAAGGTATTGACCGATGCCTCCGGCAACGTCTATGGCTATAATAAAATGATATGGACGGGAGACCTGAAGGCGCTCTACGCGATGAGCGATTCCACCGGAATGGGAGAGCGGCTGCGGGATTCGTTCGCGCAACGCAAGGAGAAAATTCTAGGACGAAGAGGAGCCGAATCGGTCTACTCAGTCTTCCTGGCTGTTGACCTTCCGCCAGAATACTTCGGTAAAATCGCCAGCGGGCACCTGTTTTACACCCCCGACAAGCGAGGCTTGGGCCAGATCCATATCGCCGAGCTGAGAGACCTACTCGGGCGATGGGAATCGGTCGGGCGGGACGAGATCTACGCTTGGCTGCGAAGATTTTGCCGTTATAACACCTTCGAGATATCGATTCCAGCGTTGCGCGACCCAGGTTCCGCTCCTCCTGAAAAGGCTGGCGTTATAATCAGCGCGTTGTTCGACTTCGAATTGACTCGCAGGATCAAGGAAGACGGCTGGTATGAGGAATTCAAGCGGCGCGTGGAGGCCGAATTCGTCGAGACGATCTCGTCGAGCATTTATCCCGCTTTAAAAGACAAGATTTTATTCCGCTTCTCCTTTTCGCCCGTTTCCATTCTCGAGCGCGTGGGGAGCTCGGATGGCTCCATCGTCGGCTGGTCCTTCGAGCAGGACATCCCCGCGGTGACGAGCATGTTCCGCATGGCCGATTCCGTGAGGACAGCCCTTCCCGATGTCTACGCCGCCGGGAAATGGGTCTACAGCCCGGCGGGCGGCCCGACCGCCATCATGACGGGAAGGTTAGCCGCGAAAAAGTGCCTATAAAGCCGCCTTCGACCCGTTAGGTCTCTCCGTGAGCGTAGACGCCAGGGCGGCGCTCAGGGCGAGGAGGGCGGCGAGGAGAAGAAGGG
This sequence comes from Spirochaetaceae bacterium UBA4077, assembly GCA_002383375.1. Lineage (GTDB taxonomy): Bacteria > Spirochaetota > Spirochaetia > Treponematales > Rectinemataceae > UBA2256. Next base: position 10,672 of record DFYR01000044.1, on the reverse strand, counting down.
GGAAGGCATACGAGCCGGTCGCATCCCTCAGCGGTTCCATGACATAGACGAGGATCACGGATATTTGGCCCGCCAGGGATATGAGGCCGTTCGATGTGCCTTCCGGCGTGGGAAGGGCGGTTTCTGATGCGTACTGGGTTCCTATGGGATTCACGGAGACGAGGAAAAAACCGAGGACGGCGCTGGAGGCGAGAAGCAGGGGGAAGCTAGGGGCGAGAGCGAGGCCGACGATGCCCGGGATACCCCCCAATAGGCCCGCGACGATGTAGGGCTTTCGCCTTCCCTTCTTATCCGAGAAGAGGGGCATGACGACGGCGCCCACGATCCCGGCGACGAGCATGACGGCGATCGCCGCTCCCGCCTGTTTCGAGTCGAAGCCCCTCGGCCGCACGATACCTTCGATCCATGTCGTCACGCCGTTGAAAATGCCCAACCCTATGAAGGCCATGAAAAGATAGCGCCTGAACGACTTGAGCGAGAGCGCGTGTTTGAGCCCCTCGAGCATGAGCGCTCGCTCGGTCTCGGCCGAGGCGTCGGGCGGCGTCGCCGGTTTTTCCCGCGCCAGGAGAAGGAAGAGCAGGGCCGCAGCCGAGGCGGCGATTCCATAGGAGAGCTGGACTACGGGAATCGACATGGTTTCGGTGAGGATGGGGGTGAGAACCTGCCCGACAGCCGCGCCCAGAAGGTTGGCCAGGGTGAGAAGCCCAACCGCCGTAGCCCGCTCGTTTGCGGGGAACCACAGGGCCGAAACCTTGGTCCAGGAATTGAGGAAGACGGGCTGGGCGGCGGCCATGCCGATGGTCGCGGCCATCGCAAGGCCGAAATTGGCGCCGGCGAAGCCGCGCAGGACGCCGCAGATTCCGGTGAGGACGGCGCCAGTCGCTACGACGGGCTTGCAGCCGAATTTGTCGATGAGCCAGGAGATGGGGATGGACAGGGGGATGAAGGCGAGCATGAAAGCCATGGAAAAGAAGCCTATGCGAAGCTCCGAAACGCCGTAGAAAAGGCTGGACTGTATCGTGACCGGCGCATAGCTGATCCAGAGGATCTGAATCGTCATGTTGGCCGCCATGTAGACGGCCAGGACGAGCCATCGCGAGGCGTAGACGCGGTATTCCTTTTCTTTTTCCATCGGCGGCGCCTCCATCTATTCCGGAATACCTTGGATAGTACACGCCTTTAAGATTGTGCGCACTCCCCCGGAGAACGCGCCTCGACCGGGGCATATTTGCCGAGTACGCCTCAATCGATGAGGCTTTAGCCCCTGAGGTTTAAGCCTGCATGGCCGATTGGATCGACGCCCCGCCGCGTTGAATCGACGCCCCGCCGCGCTGAATCGGCGCTCCGCAGCGGCAAAAGGATGCCCCGCCGCGCTGAATCGGCGCTCCGCAGCACTGAATCCTTGCCTCCCTGGATTTCGTTTTGCGTATCGTGTACAAATTAGACATGATCAGAAATCTATGGTACGCGGTGCTAGAATCGAGGGAGCTGGGGAAGGAAATCCTGGGATTGACCAGGCTGGGCGAACGGATGGTGTTCTGGCGGGATGCCGGAGGCAAGGCGGTCTGCCTCTACGATCGCTGCGCCCATCGCGGGGCTTCGCTGGCCGGCGGAAAACTCTGCGGCGACACGATCGCCTGCCCTTTCCACGCCCTGGAGTACGACGCCACCGGCCGCTGCCGGCGCATTCCGGCCAACGGGAAAAACGCCCCCGTGCCCGAAGGATTCAGGATGACCTCCTATCCGGTCCATGAGGAGTTCGGGATCATCTGGATATGGTGGGGCGAGGATCCGCCCGCCGACCTCCAGCCGCCCCTTTTCTTCGACGATCTCAAGGCGATGAAGAATTGGAAAACCGTGGTGGATCCCTGGGACAACCACTATACCAAGGTGCTGGAAAACCAGCTCGATGTCGTCCACCTGCCCTTCGTCCACCACAACACCATCGGTAAAGGCGGCAAGACCCTCGTGGAGGGCCCCGGCCTGGAGTGGAAGGGCGATACGATGTTCTTCCACTACGCGTACAACAAGGTCGACGACGGCTCGAAACCCCGCGGCCCGCGCGAGGTGCCCGTGCCCAATCCCGACAAGGACCTCAAGCTCGAGACGATTCTTCCCAACCTATGGCAAAACCACATAGGTCCCAAGATCAGGGTGCTGGGGCTCTTCGTCCCGGTCGATGAAACGCACACACTTCTCTACCTGCGGTTTTATCAGGACTTCATGCTGGTGCCGGGCTTGCGTCAGATCGTGAATACCCTGGCTTCATGGTTCAATCTCGTTGTCGCGCACCAGGACAGGCGGGTGGTGAATACCCAGATACCCAAGGGCGACGGCATCGGCAAGGGAGAACGCTTGATCCAGGGCGACCTACCCATTATGGAATTCCGCAAAAAACGCCAGGAGTTGCGAAAGGCTTCGCGATAGATTCGCGTTGCGCCCCGGCGCCCGGTTCAAGGAGCGGCTGAGCCGGTACCTGTCTACGTAGCCGGAACTCAGGAAGCGCCTAAATTCGGCCCCATCGGCGGATAAGCCTCGGGCATCGCGGTTCCTGACTCGGACCTCACGCGATGGCGGCGGCCACGATGCGTGCCGCCGCGGCGATGTCCCCGGGGCGGCTGAACTCGGCGGGGTTGTGGCTTACGCCGTCCTTGCTGGCCACGAAGAGCATGGCCGTGGGAAGGTAGGGGGCAAGGATGGCGCTGTCGTGCAGGGCTCCGCTGGAGGCGTCGGGCAGGGGGATTCCGAGCTCGGCGCCGGCCCGGCGCAGGCGATCGCAGAGGCTTGGGTCGAAGGGCAAAGCGGGCAGGTTTTCGAAGCAGTGTATATGGGTCTCGAGGTCTCGCTTTTCGCCGATGGAGGCCAGAAGGCGGCGGATTGCGAGGTCACCGGTGGCCAGGAGTTCGTTAGTGGGCGAGCGGAAGTCGAGCATGAAGTCGGCCTTTCCCGGAATGACGTTCACGGCGTTGGGAAAGACGGTCAAGGCTCCTGTCGTCAGGACAGAGCCGGGACGAAGAGCGTCAAATTCCTTGCCCAGCGACTCGAGGCCGAGGACGAGCTCGGCGGCTCCCGCGAGGGCGTCGAGGCGGTCGGCCATGGCGGTGGAGCCTGCGTGGTTAGCGACTCCCTCGAGGCTGCCCGAGTACTGCCGCCTCCCGTTGACCGTGGTCACGACGGCGGCGGGCAGGGATTTTTCCCAAAGGCCGGAGCCCTGCTCCACATGGACTTCGATAAGGCCTTTATAGCGATCCAGGGGAAAGCCGAAGCTCCCGGGATTTATCTTGTCCAGCTCGACGCCGAAGGCTTCGCCCGCGCCGGCGAAATCGATTCCGGCGGGATTCTTCAAGGGTTTGATCTGCTCAGCGGACAAAGTTCCCGCCCAGGCACGGCTGCCCAGCATGGCGATGCCGAAGGTGGTTCCCTCTTCCTCGGCGAATACCACCAGTTCCAACGCGGCTTCAGGCTGGGTCCTCAGCAGTTCGAGGGCCACGACCACGCCGACGACTCCGTCGAATTTGCCTCCCGAGGGTACGGTGTCGATATGGGAGCCGCAGAGCCAGGCCGGCTCGTCCCAGGAGAGCCCCGCCGGGCGCGCGTGGAGGTTGCCGGCGGGATCGGTCTTGACCGAGCAGCCTAGCCGCCGGGATTCAGCGATGATGTATTCGCGGGCGGCCGCCCAAGACGGGGAAAAGGTGGGGCGGTTATAGCCAGCGGCGGGATCGGATTCGCTCCAGCCCGCTATGGCTTCGATGTCGTCTATCAGCCTTTTTTCCGAAATTTCATAGTTCCGCATAGTTGGGGAGTATAGCGTCGACTCAGGGGGAAGGCGAGAAGCGACGGAACAAAGCGAGCCCAAGCGTGGCNNCCGCTTGAGGAGCGGAGGCAAAGCGAGCCGAAGTACGGCGCCGCTTGAGGAGGAGCCGCGCGCTCCTGGCAGGCTTGTGCATAAATATGCTTGTTGACAGAGCTTTTCCCTTGGAGATATTGTCAGGTCAACGAAAATGCTCGGGCTACTCTAAACCAGTAATGAGGGGAGTTCTCCCCGAAAACGGTTTCCATTTCATATTCTGCATGTATATGCAGCAGGAGGTGTCGAATGCTTCGTCGCGGTGGTGCAAGTCTTCGTTTTATTTCGATGATGATCGCCCTGGCGGTCTTTTTAGGAGCCAGTGCCAGCCTCTTCGCGCAGGCTGGGAGCGAGAAGGATCCGCTGGTCGTCATTCAGTCCGCAGAGCCTACGGGGCTGGATCCCGTGACGAACCGAACGGTTCCGGCCTACAATGTGACGCTCCACATCTTCGATTCGCTGCTTCTCAAGACGCCCGACGGGCAGACGGTGCCTGCCCTGGCCGAGAGCTACGTCAAGGAGAGCGATACCTCCTGGCTCTTCCATATCAGGCCCGGCGTCACCTTCCACAATGGGGAAGCCCTGACCGCCGACGCGGTGAAATATACCATCGACCAAATTTTCGACCCCGCGAACAAGTCCACCAGGGCCAACGACCTCAACTGGATCGACAAGGTGATCGTCGTCGACAAGCTCACGGTGCGCATCGTCGGCAAGCGACCCTTCCCCCTGGCCGACCACTATTTCTCCGAGCTCCAGATCGTGCCTCCAGTCTATAGAGAGAAAGTCGGAGCACAAAAGTTCAACGAAGAGCCGGTCGGAACCGGCCCCTATCAGTTCGTACGCTGGGACAGGGGCAACAGGATCGTTCTCAAGCGGAACGATAATTACTGGAAGACTCCGGCTGCGGCCCAGTTCGTGGAATTCCAGACCGTGAGCTCGGCGGCCAGCAGGGTCGCCACCCTCTTGGGCGGCAAGGCTGACCTTATCGTCGATCCCCCCGTCACTGCCAAGAGCCAGATCGACGCCAATCCCAAGACCACCTTCGCTTCGGTGACCGGCACCCGCGTTCTTTTCGTCGGGCTGGACGCAGTCCAGGATTCTCCGCTCAAGGATGTTCGGGTCAGACAGGCGCTCAACTACGCGGTGGACAAGAAGACGATCGTCAGCAGGCTGATCGGGCTGGCTAGCGAAGAAACGACCACCCTGCTCACCGCCAACGATTTCGGCTTTACGCCTGACGTGAAACCCTATCCCTACGATCCCAAGAAAGCCCGCCAGCTTCTGGCCGAGGCCGGGTATCCGAACGGATTCAGCGTCAAGCTCGACGCGACCAGCGGACGCTACATCAACGACAGCGCCGTGGTGCAGGCCATCGCCGGGTACCTGGGCGAGGTCGGTGTGAAAGTGGAACTCAACGTTCTCGAATTCGGCGCTTTCAACGGAGCCCTCTTCTCCCACAAGACTTCTCCCATGTACTTCGTCGGTTGGGGTAACCCGGTATTCGACGCTTCCTATGTATTCAATTTCGTGACCAAGACGGGCAGTCTTTTGAGGACCATCGAGGATCCGGCGATCGACAAGCTGCTCAACGGAGCCAACGAGACGACGGACAAGGCCCTGCGCAAGAGCTTGTACGCCCAGGCCGGAAAGCTGATCAACGAAGCCGCTCCGGCGATCTTCCTGTATAAGCAGCCCGTCCTCTATGGACTTTCGAGCCGCCTGGACTGGAAGCCGCGATCCGACGAATTCCTCTATATATACGATGCCAAACTGCGCTGATAGCGAAGCTAGGGGCGATAGCG
>DFYR01000044.1:0-4980 GCA_002383375.1 Spirochaetaceae bacterium UBA4077 | reverse complement strand
GGGTCGGGCGGCTCTAGGCTTAGAGCCGCCCGACCTGGTTCTCCGGGGGGGCAGCTATCTCAATGTCTTCACCGGGGAAATCCTCGCGGGCGATATCTGGATAAAGGGCCGCCTCATAGCCAGGATCACCCAGGAGCCATGCGCCTTCGAAGCTCAGGTGATCGATGTATCCGGCAAGTTCTTAAGCCCTGGCTTTGTCGAGGGGCATATCCACGTCGAAAGCTCCCTGGCCGATCCCGGGCATTTCGCCGAGGCGGCTCTCCGCTGCGGGGTGACCTCGGTCTTCACCGATTTCCACGAGGTGGGCGCGATAGCCGGCAAGCCGGGCATTCAGGAGATGATCGAGGCGATGCGCGGCACGGGCCTCAAGGTGCTGTACATGACCCCGCCGGAGCTTCCCTTCCTCCCGGAGATCCAGCACACCTTGAGCAGCCTAAGCCGGGACGAAGCCCTCGCCTTTCTGCGGGAAGCCGAGACGGTGGGGCTCGCGGAAGTGAACGGCGAAGAGATAGTAAAGTCTCTTTCCGAGGGGAAGCCCTGCGATTTTTCCCTTCTCTCCCAGGCGGTCAAAAACCGAAGGACGCCGGAAGGCCATCTCTTCCATATCAGAGGCGCCGAACTGGACGCCTGCCTCGCCTCGGGCTTGAGTTCTGACCACGAGCTGCGAAAGCAGGACGAGGTGGCGGAGAAAATCCGGAAGGGCCTCTTCGTGATGCTCCGGAACGGCACGATCGCCAGGGAAGTGGAAACCTTGGTCGGGGTTTTGTCCAGGGAAGGCCTGCCCACGGCCAGGGTCGGCTTGGTCACCGACGACATGCTGATCACTCACATGAGGCCGGAAAGCTACATGCTGAGGAAAGTCAGGCTGGCGATCGCGGCGGGAATATCGGCGCAGGACGCGCTTCGCATGGTCTCAAGCAACGTGGCCGAGCACTACCGCCTCGGCGAACTGATCGGCAGCCTGCGCCCCGGCGCTTACGCCGACATCCTCGTCTTCGATTCCCATGAGGCCTTGAACCTCGAGGGGGTCTTCGCCTCAGGCGAGCCAGTGGATGGCTACGGCGGCTCCGATGGTTTCGGGGCTAGCCCCGGCCACGGTTCGATCCCCCGGCCGACGTCACTATCCCGCGAAGCAGAGCGGCGAAGTTTCCGGCACGCCTATTCAGATCGCCTCACGCGGACCATCCTCCGCTCCCCGATAACCGAGGCCGACCTCATTTATCAGCCGCCCGGCAAGGCCGGCGGCTCGGCCGGCGGCTCGGCCGGCGGCGCGATCAGCGGCTCGGCCGTCATCAGGGCGATAGAACTGGAAGAGGCCACCCGCTTCACCCGGCTCGCCGAGATAGAGCTGCCGGTCCGAGACGGTGATATTGATCTTTCCGCATCCGAGGAGAATCTTTTCTATCTCATCTGCGCCAACAGGCGGCAGGATGAACTTATAGGAAAGGGCTTTTTGCGCAACTACGGGCTGCGCGAGGGGGCTTTGGCGGTCAGCCAGGCCCACGACCACCACAATATTATCGCCCTGGGCAGGCGGAAGTCCGACCTGATCCTGGCGGCCAACCGCGTGATTGAGCTGCAGGGGGGCATAGTCCTGGTGGAGGGGGGCAGGGTGAGCGCCGAACTCCCCCTTTCCGTGGCTGGGCTGATGTCCGACCTTCCCCTGGAGGAAACCGCCGCGAAGATAGAAGAGCTGGAGCGCAGGCTCCGCTTGGGCGGAGTTGCCTGGAAACAGCCCCTCTTCTTCCTTTTCTGGCTGGGGATGGAGGTCGCGCCCTTCTTCCGCATCACCGACCGCGGGCTCTTCGACACCGAAAAGGGTCAGTTCATATCCTGTTTTTCCGATTTTCCCGGGGCGGTCGACCGTGCTTAGATTTTTCCTACGCCGGGCGATGGAGAGCCTCATCACCATCGTCGTCATAGTCTCGGTGGTGTTTCTCGTGCTCAACTTGTCGGGAGATCCGATTAGGATGATGGCTTCGCCAACGGCGTCGGAGGAAGAGGTGGCCGAACTGAGGGCGGCTTTCGGCTTCGACAAGCCTCTGGTGCTGCGGTACGGCGACTTTCTGGCGCAGATTTCCCGCCTGAGGTTCGGCGACTCTATCAACACCCGGCAGCCGGCCTTACGGATGGTGCTCCAGAGGATGCCGGCGACCCTTCTTTTATCTTTTTTCTCCCTCGCCCTCGCTACCATCTTAGGCATTCCCCTGGGCATGCTGGCCGCGGTCAGGCGTGGGAAGGCAGCCGACACCGCCGCCGTGCTGGTGAGCATGGTGGGTCAGGCGATGCCCGTCTTCTGGATAGCCCTTCTCCTCATTTTCGTATTCGGGGTGATGATCCCCATCCTCCCGCCCTCGGGCTACGGAACCTTCGCGCACCTCGTCCTCCCCGGCATTTCCATTGCCATTTTCCTGCTGGCGGGCATCGTGAGAGTCACCAGGGCGAGCATGCTGGAGGTTCTCCAGCAGCCCTTCGTGACGGTGGTCAGATCGAAGGGCTTGGAGGAGCGGCTGGTTCTGTTCAAACATGTGCTCCGGAATGCCTCTATCCCTGTGCTGACCCAGCTGACCTTGCAGATGCGTTTCGTCATCGGAGGATCGGTGGTCGTGGAATCGGTGTTCGGCTGGCCGGGCGTGGGGCAGCTCCTGGCCCAGGCGGCGTATGGAAGGGATTATCCTGTGGTCATCGCGGCTACCTTCTTTATCGCTCTCTTTATTTTGGCTTTCAGCATGATACTCGACCTGGCCTATGGCCTTGTCGATCCGCGGGTACGGATATGGCATTGATCGATACAAGCTCCACAGCCTCGCGCAAGGAGCGAGAGTCGTCCAAGAGGTACGAGTCGCCCAAGCGGCGGGAGTCGTCCAAAGGGCAAGGATCGACCAAAGATCAAGAGCCGACCATGCGGCGGGGCTACTTCGCGAGCCTCCTGCGGCGCCCTCTCGCGCTGGTCGCCCATGTGGTGCTGGCCTTGGCTGTCATCGCGGCCGTCTTTGCTTCGGTCTATCCCGTGGATCCCCTCAAGCAGAACCTCATGAGTTCTCTTATGCCCCCAAGCCTGAAGGTCGACAGCTTCCCCGGAAGCCAGGCGGCCATGCCCGCCTTCATGGGAACCGACGCGTTGGGACGGGACCTGATGGCGAGAATCCTTCTGGCTATCCGAATTTCACTGGCCGTATCTTTCCTGGCCGTCCTCATCGCCACGGTGGTGGGGGTCTTCCTCGGCCTTATCGCGGGATTTCTAGGCGGCGTTCTGGACAGCGTGATCATGCGGATCGTAGACGCCCTCCTCTCCCTGCCCTTCGTCGTCCTGGCGATAGCCGTCGTGGCCGCCATTGGGCCTGGCCTGGTCAACGTGGCCTTGGTGCTCGGCCTCACCGGCTGGGTCACCTTCGCCAAGCTCGTGCGGGGCGAGGTACTCAGGATCAAGCAGTACAGTTTCATCGAGGCGGCCTACGCCACCGGCTGCAGCGGGAGGAGGATTCTCTTCCGCCATATTCTCCCCCAAGCCAGCGGGATCATCCTGGTCAACGCTACCCTCACCATGGGGCAGATGATCATCTCCGAAGCCACACTCAGCTTTCTCGGCCTGGGCGTGCCGCCTCCCACGCCCACCCTCGGAGGAATCCTGAGCGACGCCCAGCAGACTTTTTTCGCCGCGTGGTGGATCGTGGTCTTCCCTGGCCTTGTCCTCATGGCGATCATCCTGGCTATCAACATAGCGGGCGACTTTTTGCGGGACTATTTCGACCCGGCCGAGGAGGGCGCGCGATGAAGCCCCTCCTCGAGGTCCGGAACCTGCGCACGGTGATCGACACAGTCCATGGGACGTTCCCCGCCGTGGACGACGTGAGCTTCGTTCTCGAGAGCGGGGCTGTGCTCGGCATCGTGGGCGAGTCCGGTTCGGGCAAGTCCATGCTCGCCTTGAGCCTTTTAGGCCTTTTACCGGGGAAGGGCCGGATCGAATCGGGGGAAGCGCTCCTGGATGGCCAAAACCTCTGCTCGCTCCCGGAGCGCGAATTACAGGGCGTGCGGGGGCGCCGCATTGGTATGATTTTCCAGGAACCCCTCACATCCTTCGATCCCCTCTACACCATAGGAGATCAGATAGCCGAGAGCGTCCGCAAACATTTAGGGCTCAAGTCCAAACAGGCCAGGGACAAGGCTGTGGAACTACTCTCCACCGTGGGCATCCCGCGGCCCGATCTTGCCTATGACGAATACCCCTTCCAGTTTTCAGGCGGAATGCGGCAGCGGGCGATGATCGCCATGGCCCTCGCCCCGAATCCGGAGCTGCTCATTGCGGACGAGCCGACCACGGCCCTGGATGTCACCATCCAGGCTCAGATATTGGAGCTCCTCATAAAACTCCAGCGCGAGCGGGGGATAGCCGTGCTCTTCATTTCGCACAACCTGGGCGTCATCGCGGAGATCGCCGACGAGGTCATGGTGATGTACGGCGGCCAGGTCATGGAGCGCAGCGGGGTGGAGCGGCTTTTCGACGCGCCGGCCCATCCCTACACCAAGTCCCTACTTGAGGCGCGGCCGGCGCTGGACAGGGCGCCTTCAAGGCTGCGCGCCATACCGGGACAGGTTCCTTCACTGGAGTCCCGTCCCGACGGCTGCCCCTTCCATCCCCGATGCGGCCGCGCCCTGGAAATTTGCAAGCGCACCAGGCCGGCCAGGGCCATCCTGGGTTCGGGGCAGGAAGTGGCCTGTTGGCTCTTCGCGCCGGAGAACGCGCCGCGAGCCATGGACCAAACCCGAGATCAGGCCTTTGCTCAGACCCACAACTCCGGCGCGGGAGAAAGATCATGAGTCCGGCGCTGGTCGAGATTGAGAATCTGAGGACGTACTTCCGCGGCCGGCATCAGCTCTTCGGGGAGAGAAAGCCGGATATCCGGGCGGTGGACGGGGTCAGTTTCTCGATAGCGGCCGGGGAAAGCTACGCCCTGGTCGGGGAATCGGGCTGCGGCAAGT
>DFYR01000065.1:27651-30261 GCA_002383375.1 Spirochaetaceae bacterium UBA4077 | reverse complement strand
GAATCGGGCGGTCTCGAAAACCGTTGAACCTTCATTGGTTCCGGGGGTTCGAATCCCCCTCTCTCCGCCTTACCGATTTTCGGCGCCTCCGCGACGAAGAAAGGTGTTTTACTTTGTTTTGGAGAGATGACCGAGCGGCCGAAGGTGCGCGATTGGAAGTCGCGTGTATCCGTAAGGGTACCCAGGGTTCAAATCCCTGTCTCTCCGCGTAGCGTTCTGAGCGCAGAAAGCCAGGCACTGTGCTCGTAACCGTCGGGGAACCCGCCAGATCCGGAAGGAAGCAACGGTACCCGAAAGGTGCGGTGCCGCAGAGCGCCTGGCTTTCTGCGCTTCGAGTGCTTTACCCTCCAGGGCCCTCGTGCTATTTTTAATCTAATGTCCTACGAAGTAACCGCCACAAGAAAACGACCCCAAACCTTCGAGCAACTCGCGGGACAACAGTTTGTCGCCGCAACCCTCGAGAAGTCCATAGAAACAGGGCGGATAGCCCATGCCTACCTCTTTTCCGGACCCCGGGGCTGCGGCAAGACCAGCACCGCCAGAATCCTTGCCAAGGCCCTCAACTGCGAAACGGGTCCTACGCCTGAGCCCTGCGGCGTCTGCGATTCATGCAAGTCCATAGCCGCCGGTTCTTCCCTGGATGTCATAGAGATAGACGGAGCCTCCAATACCTCGGTGGAGAACGTACGGCAGATCAAGGACGAGGTTCTCTTTCCGCCCAACTCCAGCCGTTACAAGATCTACATCATCGACGAAGTCCACATGCTCTCCACCAGCGCCTTCAACGCCTTGCTGAAGACTATCGAAGAGCCGCCTCCCTATGTGGTCTTCATGTTCGCCACCACCGAGCCCCACAAGGTTCCTGCCACTATTAAGAGCCGCTGTCAGCAGTTCTCATTCAGACTGGTACAGCCTGAGATTTTAGTTGAACTTCTCCAGTCCGCCGCCTCGGATATCGGGATTAGCGCCGAGCCAGAAGCCCTGCTCTGGATTGCCCGGGAGTCAGGCGGCTCGGTACGGGACGCCTACACCCTCTTTGACCAGATCGCCTCCTTTTCCGAAGGGAACATAACTGCGGCTTTAATCCGAGAAAAGCTCGGCCTGGTGGGCCAGGACAGAATGAACGGTCTCTTCGGCCGCTTTATGGCAGGCGACGGAGCCGGCGCCCTGGCTGACCTGGAGGAAATTCTCTCCTCAGGCGTTTCGCCTGAACAGTTCGTCTCCGATACGGTGGAATACTGCAGGGCGCTTTTATTGCTCAAGAATGGTATTACGAGAGAAAGCCTGCTGGGCGCCCCGCTTTCTTCATTCGATTTGGCCATTGGCGAAACCCTGAGCGGCGAGATGATAGAAAAGCTGCTCTCCATGTTCCTGGCAGTCTATCGCAGCCTCAAGGAAAGCATCGACCCGCGCTACGAGCTCGACCTCGTGGTGGCCAAGGCTTCCCATATCCTGGACTATATCCAGCCCTCTGAGCTTGCTAGGTCGGTGGAAAGACTCAAAGCCTACCTCGAACGGGGAAACCTCTCTGGTGGCAGGGCAGCGGTTTCTTCCAGGGCTAACGGATCGCCTAGTCCAGGTGCGAGATCTGCCGGCAGGTCGCCTAATTCCGGCAGACAGCCTGAAGCGGGCGAGGAATCCGTGCTGGACGAACAGCTCCAAACCAAGCCTCAGCCCCAAAATGTTGCCCAGCCTCAAGCCCAAACGCAATCCCAAACACAAGCTCAAACTCAGACCAAGCTTGTCGCCATTTCTGCTCATGACATTGAAGGACTTAAAAAGGCCTTAGTGGCACATATACGAAAGAGCAATGTCATGCTCGGCGCCGCCCTGGAAAAAAGCCGTTCCTGGATCCTCGAACAGGGGAAACTCTCGATTCTCGTGACCAGCCGCATGGAAGCCGATATGCTGGAAAAATTCTCCGGCATTATCGCTGAACTTCTGTCCCAGCGCCTGGGTTCTGCCTGTCGTTTTGAGGTAGGTTTGTCAGGGGAAGGCAAGGCTGCTGAAGCCCAGGGGAGGGCGACGGCCTCCGCGCAGGCCAAGCCAGCGGTCTTCAGGGAAGCGGTATCGCCGGATTCAATTCCAGACGAGCCTAGGCTGAGGGCAAAGACTTCCACCGGAGCTTTGCCTGAAGAAGCGGCGACGAGCCCGGATTATCCTCCAGCCCAGGCTGCGGATCCTGTACCGACCACTGTCTTGAGCAAAAGAGAAGAGGAATCGATAGCCTTAGTAGAGCGCCTTTTTAAGGGTAAGCTTCAGGGATTCACGGACATACCTAGGGGCGCGGAAAACACTGAAGCAGACATATAATCGAAGCGAGGATTACATGGAATTATCCGATCTCCTGAACGCATTTAAAAATCCCCAGGCCTTGCAGACCAAGGCGAACGAGCTACGCCAGCGGACGGCGGCCATTCGCGTCACTGGCCAGGCAGGGGGGGGCATGGTTAAGATCACTCTCTCGGGGGATATGGAGATGATCGACTGCCAGATCGCGGCTGAGATAGTCGATCCGTCGAATCCAAAGATTATCGCCGACCTCATACGCGCAGCCCACCACGATGCCGCGCAGCGTGTGCAGGAAGCCATACGGGACCAGCTTTCCGA
>DFYR01000065.1:0-27588 GCA_002383375.1 Spirochaetaceae bacterium UBA4077 | reverse complement strand
GCCCAGGCTCTGGCGGAACGCATCGGTTCGCTGCAGGGCGAAATCCATTTCTGTTCCATCTGCGGATCCTACACAGAAGTGGATCCCTGCGCGGTCTGTACCGGCCTGGACCGGGACAGCCGCACTATCTGCGTGGTGGAGCAGCCCCAGGACGTGCTTACGATAGAAGCGTCCAGGGAATACAAGGGACTCTATCACGTCCTGGGAGGCTTGCTCTCGCCCCTGGATGGGATCGGGCCTGACAAGTTGCGCATAGCGTCGCTGGTCCAGCGGGTTCGGGAGGGACGAAACGAAGGAAGCTCCCGGGACGCGGTATCCGAAAACCACGAAATCCCGGTGGAGGAGGTCGTGCTCGCGACCAACCCGACCGTCGAAGGGGATACCACAGCCCTGTATATCCGCAAAGTGCTCGAGCGGGAAGGCGTGCGGGTTACCAGGCTCGCCACGGGCATTCCCGTGGGGGGGGATTTGGAATACGCGGATAGGCTAACCCTTGCCCGATCGTTCAGAGGCAGGATGCCCCTGTAATTACCGGAGACTGCGCTGCTTTGCCGACTCCGTGGAGGAATAAAATGAAAGTTGAAGATATTGTACGGATTCTCGATGCCAAGGTATTCGCCGGGGAAGAGCAGCTGGGGCTGGAACTCAATTCGGCCTGCGGAGCCGATCTCATGAGCGATGTCATGGCCTTCGTGAAGGACAGGGTTGTCCTGCTGACCGGTCTCATGAATCCCCAGGCGCTCAGAACTGCCGACCTCTTGGATATAAAGGTCATTGTTTTCGTGCGAGGCAAAAAACCTACAGCCGACCTCATAGAGATGGCCAAGGAAATGGGCATGACCATGATGACCTCCAAGTACTCCATGTTCCTTGCCTGCGGCAGACTGTACGAGGCGGGCTTGCGCGGGGGCGGCGTGCGGGAAATCGATTAGAGGCTGCCGGTGAAGCTTAAATTTACGATTCCCTCCATGGATTTTTCCGCTGCGGGGAAGGCCTCTACCGAAGCAAAGCGCTTTCTCTCGCGTCTGGGCTTGGACCCAGGTCTTGTCAAGCGGATCGCCATCGCCATGTACGAGGGCGAGATGAATATCGCCATCCATGGTGGAGGCGGAGGGGCTGAGCTGGAAATCAGCCCTGAAAAAATCGAGCTATTATTCAAAGACAACGGCCCAGGCATCGCCGACCTGGAATTGGCCATGACCGAAGGCTATTCCACCGCCAGCGAGGAAGTGCGGAGCATGGGCTTCGGCGCTGGCATGGGCATGCCCAACATGAAGAGAAACGCCGATAGCATGGACGTCGATTCAAAGCCGGGGGCAGGCACCAGGGTAGTACTTGTTTTCAATCTGGCAAAGGCTGAGCCTTCATGATGGGTCCTCAAGTAGAGGTGCATACCGGCGCGCAGGCGACGAATTTTTTTCATTCGGTCTATCTCGATAAAGAACTATGCATAGGCTGCACCACCTGCGTTAGGCGTTGTCCGACACAGGCAATCCGGGTAAGGAACGGAAAAGCGCACATCGCTGAAGAGCGATGCATAGATTGCGGCGAATGCATTAGGACCTGCCCCAAGGGCGCGAAGAAATGGATATCCGATCCACTTGCGGTCATGGGAGGCTACGACATAAAAATCGCTCTTCCTGCCCCGTCGCTCTATGGTCAGTTCGGTGCGGACACGTCTCCAGATCTTGTGTTCATGGCGTTGCGCGATATCGGTTTCGACGAGGTGTTCGACGTTGCGTGGGGCGCGGCCCGCTTGGGCATGGCGACCAAGGAATATTTAAAAGAAGCCGGGCCGCGCCCTGCTATTTCCAGCGCCTGCCCTGTGGTTGTGCGCCTCGTGCAGCTGCGCTTTCCTTCCCTCATTCCACACCTGGTGCATCTGCGGCCGCCTTTTGAGATTGCAGCCAAGGAACTGCGCCAAAGGCTGATACTCAAGCTGGCAGAAGCCGGCGATGATCCGGTTGCGGGGCAGAGAATGACTTCGGCGGAGCAGCTACATATCGGCGTCTTTTTCATAAGCCCCTGCACCTCAAAAGTCACTGCGATAAGAAATCCCCTGGGTTACGAAAAAACAGAAGTAGATGCTGTGTTCTCCTTCCAGGACATTTATTCTCCCCTTAAAAAAGCGATACAAAAAAGGAAGGCGACGGCACTGAAATCATATTCCGAATTAGATACAGAACCAATGTTCAAACGCATCGAAGGCCTGGGTAGCGGTTTTGGATGGGCTAGGTCCGACGGAGAACTGGAAGCGCTCAACGTTCCTGGAGCGGTTTCTGTCGACGGAATAGACAACCTGATCGCACTCCTCGAAGAAATCGACAACGGAAAGTTAGGCGACATACCCTACATCGAGGCTTTAGCCTGTCCCGGCGGCTGCGTGGGAGGTCCTATGGTAGTCGCCAACCCTCATGTGGCGAGAACCGCGATCAAGGCTGTATCAGTCAACCAGAGAACAAAGCAAGGCTCAGGTATCCTAGATGAAACAACCGGAGCTGGAGCCTTGCAGCCAGGCTGCGAAGAACTCGAAGGCTTGGGCTGGGACGCTGAACTGCCGCCCAAGCCCGTCATGGTCCTGGACAGGGATCTGGAAAAGGCGCTGGCCATGGCCCAAAAGTTAGAAGAGTTGACAGCCGGCCTGCCCGGCCTGGATTGCGGCGCCTGTGGCGCTCCGGATTGCAGAGCCTTGGCGGAAGATATCGTTAAGGGCGAAGCCGAACTTGACGATTGTATAGTGCGCCTACGGAAGAAAACAGCTGATCTGTGAAGCGACTATAGGCAATAAAATTTGACAAAGGCAATGAAGATCATTATAGTAAAAAATTCCGACACTCTTAGAGCGAAGCTCGAGCTATATAATGCTTTAAGGACAGCTGCGCCCGATCCCGGGGACGCTGCGGCACAAGGAATCGACCGGGAGAGGGGCTGTACTTGAACAAGAAAGACTTTCCACGAATCCATTTTTATGACCAGGATTTTGTGGAGATATATGATAGAACCTGGGCCTGGGCATCGGATTGCTGGATAACAGGCGGCGCAGGCACTGCCTTCGAAAAGATCAAGTTCTTTCACTATCCTCAGCGCCCCGTGCTGGACGTGATGGAGCAGGTCTTTTCTTCATTTTTCCTGGTTTACAGCAACCGCATATACCCTGCCTCCAACGGCCTTGATGCCCTCTACAGCATGCAGGAAGAGAGCGGCGCCATCCGGGCGAGCTACGACATACAGAGCGGCAAGCCCATAGAAGACCCGGAGAATCCCGAAGGCCTTGTGCTGCCCCTCTTCGCCTGGGCCGAGTACAACCTTTACCATAAGACTGCCAACAAAAAGCGGGTCAAAGACATCATGCCCGTACTCAAAAAGCAGTACTACTGGCTGGAGAAAAATTTCAAGCGGGAAAATGGCCTGTATGCAACACCCGCGACCTCCACAGGCATGTCCAACTCCCCCAGGGGCGAAGCCCGCTACATGGTGGATTTTAACGCAGTCATGGCGATGAACGCCCTCTACATCTCCGCCCTGGGGGACATTCTCAACGACAAGGACGTGTCCTTCCTCTTTAAGCGGGATTATTTCTCCCTCAAGACACGGATCAACGGCAAGATGTGGAATTTCGAGGAGGGCTTCTACTACGACCTTGACGAGGCGGAGCGCCAGGTCAAGAACAAGACTATCGGCTCTTACTGGCTCCTGCTGGCCGAGATCCCCAACGAAGAAAGGGCCGAAAAGCTTATCGCCAAACTCAAGGACCCCGCCTGTTTCGGCTTGGAGAATCCTTTTCCCACTCTCTCGGCGGACCATCCAGCCTTCGACCGCAAGGGCGGCGGCTACAGGGGCTCGGTAATCACCGCCTTTAGCTTCATGGTGATCAAGGGCTTGGAGAAGTACAATTTTTACGAATTCGCTCGAGACTGCGCCATCAGGCACCTCTATTTCATTCTCGATTCCATGCACGCCTCGGCGCCGGAGGGACACCAGAAAGACTATAAACCCATCGTTTGGGGAGCCTACCAGCCCCAAGCCGAAGGCAAGGCAGTCTGGGAGGGTCATCCCGAATGGCCCTACCCCCACTATCTGCCCTTCAACGGGCTAGCCTCGGTCACCCTGATGATCGAGAATATCCTCGGACTCTATGCCTCCCTGCCCCGCAAGACCGTTGACTGGATCATCCCCAACCTGGAGATCATGGGCATCGAGAATCTCTCGCTCAAGCGCAACATGGTCACCATCCTCTCTTCCAAGTCGGGGCGAGGCTGGGAAATCCACATGGAGAGCGAAAAGCTCTACTATTTTACCATCAATGTGCTGAACAAGAAGAAAAAGACCCTGCCAATACCTTCGGGCAAGTGCTCAATGCTGATCGACAAAATTTGAACTGGATGTGTATATAAATCTCGATTAGACACGGTACCGGGATTTTACAGGATCGATAAGAAATTAGTTGAGTAAAGAAGAAATGAGTTATTTCTATTTTTTATATATACAATAAACCTGTTAATCCAGTTTTTACCGTTATCCTGTCTACAAAGATTTGACCACGATCGAGCCCATAAGGGCAATGCCCGAGACATCCACCCAGGGCATGCCCGGCACGATGCGCTGTTCCACCGAGCCTTTTACTGTGGCTTCGCCCATAAAGGGAAAGGCCGACATCTTTACCGGCAAACCTGGGGGAACGATGATCTGGATCTCGCCCATGATCGCCATGGCGTCGATTTTTAACCTGCCTGGGGGCAGAACCGTATTCCGCAGGTCGAGGGTAGTGCTTCCCATGAGAGTGAAGGATGTAGCCTGGTCGGCGTTGAGCCAGTCGCCAGCGAGCTTTCTGTCGCCCATGATACAGAGAGAGAACTCGGGTGAACCGGTCTTTTCCTCCACGGGAATGAGATCGAGCCCTGCGGGGATTGGTCGAAAGGTCCTGGAAGGCCTGGCATCGGCTCTTGCCGCGGGGCTTTCAGCCTGCCGGGCTGCTGGGCGAGGCAGATCTGCAATCTGTTCCCGTATCTCCGATACAAGCCTCGCTTTTTGAATCAGCTCGGCTTTTAGCTCGTATTCTTCAAGACTCAAGGTGTTATTGGCGAAGGCGTCGGTTATACGATCCAATGCCTGGTCCCGCAGGGCTTGAAGGTTTCGGGGATCCTCGGCCTCCTGCTTCAGGCTTTTTTCTCTATCCATCAACGGCTCCTTGCCGACCTTTCTGTGCTGTTGTCGCCAATGGTACTGCCCTCGAAGGGCCTTCCTTCTAAGATAGCGATTGTATTGGGAATATTTCTACCTGCGGCGCAAATTACCTTGATTTTCGATGCTTGGGCTCTCGCCGAGGCGATGGGATCGAAGGGGAGGTTGGCGCCGGGCTTCCAGACCGAACCTACCATGCCGCGGAACTCTTCCCAGGATATCTCGTCAATGGGCTGGGCGGTAGGATCGAGCTTGGGATCAGCGGTGTAGACCTTTGCGATGTTGGAAAGGTTGAGAAGGGTTGTGGCGTTGAAGCGTTCGGCTAGAAGTACGGCGTCGTAGTCGCTGGAAAAGCCCGGTTTCCAGCCCGAGGCCACGAGGACCCTGCCGGTGAAAACGATGGGACCCGAAGGATCGGTCACCACTTCGTCCAAGCAGAGCTCTCCCATGGTGGCCTTGACGAACTGGGCGTTGATCTTGGTCGCCGCAATCCCAAGCCAGTCCAGGTCGGCGTCCCGGAGCGCGCCGCCCGAAGGCTCCTCGCCCTTCTGGCGCCAGAACTCCCGCAAGGCATTCTGGTATGCCCTGGCGGGGCCGCCGCCTCCGATGACGAGAATGATGCGCCGGGAAGGGTCGGTCCTGAGCCAGGTCTCGAGGCTTGCCCTGAACCGGAGCATGAAATCGGTGTCCGGGCCCTCGGGCGGCGCGACTATCGAACCGCCCAAAGATAAAACATAGGTCATGACATCCTCCCGGTCATTGTGCTGTATGTATAATACATAGTCGTCAGTTCAGAATAATCCATAGCCCTCGGTGAGCATAGTACCGAGGGACATACCGTCTTTGAAAAGAATAGTCTGCATCCCCGCAGTCCGGGCTCCGGCAATGTTGCCGGGCATGTCGTCTATGAAAAGACAGCGCTCCGGCTCGGCCCGGGCTTTTTCCAGACAGACTCGGTAAATTTCCGGTTCCGGCTTTAACAGCCCCAGGTCGCAGGAAAGCAGAATCTCGTCGAAGACCGCGATCCAGTCCCTTCCCTGGGCCACCCGGGCCGAGCCGAACATCCGCTCCTTGCCCTCCCAGTTCATGTTGGAAAGCATCAGGAGGCGGTATCCTTCTTTCTTCAGCCTGATGATGATGTCGACCACTTCGATATTGATGGAAAACCAGCTGTCCATATCCAGGACCGCCAGCCGGGCAGCCAGGTCCTGGTCGACTTTTTTGCCAAAGGGTGCTGCCACCATGTCCCAGTAGCTCCGGGCATCGAGGGTTCCACGATCGTACTCGCCCCGCACGGAGGTATATGCCCTGGGGAATTCCTTCCAGGGAATGCCGAGAAGCTCGGCCATCGTTCTGGCGATATCCTTGTTCTGCGCGTGAGTGATAACCTGGCCGCAGTCGAAAATCACTGCTGTAATTTCTTTGTTCATAGCTCCCTTTCAGATTGATGAAGGAAAAGTTGTCGAATCCGCTGCTTAAAAATCCACAGCCATATCGAAAACCGGGTCCTCTCCGGTTTTGTATTCGTCGAAAGTCACGACGCGAACCTTGTCCGCTTCGGGTTCAAGGACACCTCGTGCAGGATAGATTCCCGTCGTACGGTCATACTTCCAGAGCTTGCTGGACCTGCCTACTATAAGCCCCGAGCGGGGCAGCTGGAAGCGGTACACCTCTCCGTAGTGCCGCAGCGGCTCTACCAGGGGCTCTCCCGCCAGCACGGCCTTTCCCGGAGACGAGCCTGAGGCTCCGCAAGCCCTTAGGATATCAGCGGCGTTCTGCAGGGCCGATGAATAGGTGGTGCTGGATACAAGCACGATCACTCCGCCTGATACCGTAGCGACCTTTTTCCCCTTCAGTCGGGACGCGAACCTGGTGCCTGGGCTGGAGTTGCCGCCAGAATTATAGCGGAGGTCGACTATTAGCTGCTCAGGGGCGCCGTTGGGCGACCGATTTGCTGATTTAGGTGCATTGGGCAAAAGTGAAAGGGCCTCGTTCAGCGTTGGCCATGCCTTCATATCGCAGTCGTCGTAGCGCAGGTAGAGAATATTTTCATGGCCAGGGACTGAAGCATACCACCAGCTCTGGCCTGGCTTGGAGCGTGTAAAATGCCTGGTTTCCGAAGGGTGTTTTTGCAGTACTGTCTTCCAACCCTTGGCGCTCATGTCCTCGGGGGAGAAGCTGAGGTTAATCGTTTTAGAAGCATCGGCTGGATCCTCAATAAGGACGCTGAGATTACCCGTTGTTGGGGCAAAGCCCAGACCGCGGCTGAGTGCGGGAAAGCAAAAGCTCTGCATTATTTCGTTGCGGATCGCCTGGGGAAGGAGGGCTTTGGCTGCTCCGCTTCGCATAACACTTTCCAGTGAAAGGCAGTCAGTCATCTTTTCAACGGCGGCTTTGAGGCTGCAGGGGTCAATTCTCTTTATAACGGCGCCTAGATAGGCTTCGTGAGACTCGTCGGTGGCAGTGAGCCTGGCTTCCCATCCAACAAAACTATCAAGATCAACGTTCGCTGTGCTCACGGGAAAAAAGCGGAGTACGAAGGGAAAAACCAGGCGGGGCGAGGCGTTGAGTCTGGTGTGGCCATCCTCTGTCAGTGCGAGAATGCGGTAGATTCCCGCCACAGCCAGGTCTGACAGTGCCGGATTATCTTCGCCTGAGGCTTCCAGATCGCTTATAGTCTGCCACACGGCAGCGCTTACCCTGGCTGCCATGAGGCTATTCCTCCCTATTCAGCACTGCGCTTACCAGCCGGGAAAGCAGGATGGGCATTTGTTTAAAGCTGTATTCTTTATGTACCCGTTCGCCCAGCTGGTGGTACTCCCTTCCCCAGGGACCGAGATTGATAACTGGGCAGCCGATGGGGAGTAATGCCGCGTCGGCGCCGAACGAATCGATGACAGGGCACATCTTCCGCACAAAGCAGCGCTGCTCGGGGCTGTCAAAAAAGGATAAAAAGCTCATGTCCGAGATCCCTGGGAAGTATGGCCGAAGCCTAATGCGTTTACCGATTTCCTTTGAAAAATCTGCGATAATCTCACGAAGTGTTGCCATAAAATCGGCGTTTTTATTCTGGTCGAATTCAGCCCGGGGGTAGTAGGGCGGGGCGAAACCAAGGACGGCCGCAGGTCCCTCAATCCCGGCGAATGGAAGAAGCGTTTGGAGCACGGCAAGGCTCTGCTGGACTCTGTCGTCGGGATGCCGAGTAGCGGCAAGGCTTCGGGCACTGTCTAGAATTCCCGGCTTGGCGAGCTCCGCCTTGCGGACGAAATCTTTGAAAGCCAGCACCGAAGGTTTCACATCTGGTATGGAAAACTGTCCGGAAACGAGCCCGGAAAATGCTGAAGCCCGTTTACCTAGGAGCTCGGTTGCACGGTACATGGCGGTTTCGGCTAGTTTTCCCAGGGATTCGATGATAGCTTCGGGGCTTAAGGTGTGGCTCAGGACATTGATGGCGCAAAAAAATGCCTGGGCTGTCGTTACGTCGTAGCTCTCCCTCGCTTCGCGGAAGTACAGGATCGTAGGAGGGGAGGGAGCCTCTCCCGGCTTATCCCGGCGCTCCGCCAGGGCGTCGGGATTACATTCTATTTCCCTGGCGAACTCCGAAGCCATGAGGGCAGGATTTATGCCGTCGAAGGGTGCTCCTGCATGGGTGCAGCGCCCAATGAAATAGACAAAGGGCAGCGCTTTACCCACCGAGCCCGTAAAAACCGCTCTTCCCTGCTCTCCTTCGCCTTGATCCACCGCGGCGTCCAGATTAACCACAAGCCTTGGCTCCAACCCCCAGTCCTTCAGAAGCACCGGCAGGCGGGACGCCGCGGCCTTCATGCCCCGGGATGAGCCCTCTTCGTCGGCCACTGCCATAAAGAGTATGTTCCCTCGGCGCTTCCCGGCATTATTGTCGCCCAGTTCTCCGATCTGATCCGGCTGGCGCTCTTCACGGCGCCCCCCGCCGTGCTCATGCCAAAGCTCCTCGGAATGGTCCGTGCGGTGTACTCCATCATTCCCCCCGCCGTGCTCCCGCTTGCGGGAAAACGCGGACAGGGTCGAAATTCCCGCCGCCAAGCCGCTCTTCATGTCCAGAACGCCCCGGCCGGGCAGGAATTCCCCCGATGCAAGATCCTTCCGCAGACTCTGGAGCGCCTCCTCCGTGCCGTCCAATTCCGGCGGCTGTTCTAAAAGCTTTGCCCTCAAAGCCTCAGGATCGAAGGCCCAGGGCTCCAGAGAACCGTACATCGATGTCTGCACCACGTCGTAGTGGCCTGTGAGGAGCACACAGTCCTTGCCGCTTCCCCGCACGAGGGCGAAGAGGTTAGCCCTGCCCTTGGGATCGTTTTCGATATTCTGTATGACAATGTCGTCAGGGTTGGTCTGAAAGTAAGGAATCTCTAGCAATACCGCCTTGAGAAAAGCGGGGAAGCTCTTTTCGCCCTCCGAATCGGTAATGCTGGCGGCCTTTGAAAGACGGATGGTCATAGATTCAATGTCTTGGAAATCGTCCTTTTTTTTCACAATCACGATGATACAACAGCGTCGGCCGCTGTTGTAAGGGCTCAGGGCTTTTTAAGGAGAAACGCGAGAGTTTTAAGGTTCCGGGGATTGTCGGCACGGGAACCTTCGTTGCTGTAGGAGTATTCCAATAGATCGCCGTATACCTGGGCGGCCTTGTAGCGTACGATCTTTAGCGTGGAGTTGAGCGTTCCGTTCTTTTCGCTGAAGGCGCGGGGAATAATCTGGAAGGTGACTGGCGTCCAGGCGTTCTGTGGTTTTTTCACTCCGGGATCAGACCTGAAGGCGTAGAACTCCCGTATCAAGGCCCGTAAAATGTCCCGGTGTTCATTCAAGCCCCTACCTGCGGCGAAGCTCTTTAGTTTTCCCGCGTCCAGCGCCACCAGGGCGCAGGAATATTTTTTATGATCGCACCAGACCATAACCTGCTCGATGAGCTCGGTCGAGCCCAGAATTGTCTCTTCGATTTCTTCGGGACTGTATTTTTCTCCTGAGTCGGAGATGAGAAGGGAGCGGATTCTGCCCCGGACGCTTAAGAAACCCTCTTCATCCAGAAGCCCCAGGTCGCCGGTGCGTAACCAAGTCCCGGAGAGAACCCGGGCTGTGTCTTCGGGATTCTTGTAGTAGCCCAGCATGACCGAATCGCCATGTACCGCGATCTCGCCAACCTGTCCAGTGGGGAGCCTTTTCCCTTCTTCGTCGAGGATAGCTACTTGCACCGAGGGCATTGGTTTGCCGACGGTGCCGAACTTTGCGCAGCCCAGAACGTTGGCCGACACTATTGGCGATGCCTCGGTCAGCCCGTAACCGGCCAGAAAGGGAATTCCCAGAGCGGTAAAAAAGAGCTCCTGCGGGGCTCCGCTCCTGGCGCCCCCGGAAACGCAGAATTTGATCCGGCTGCCAAAGGCTTTTTTTCGTATCGAAGGGAAAATAAACCATCGAGCGACGATCGAGGCCGGCAATGTCGCAAGCCGAGCGACAAGGGAAGGGCGGCTAAAGCCGTCGCCCAGGCGCCTGGTTTCGGCCGCAATCCCCGCCTCGAAAAGCCGGTGGATCAGCGGTCCCCTGGTACGGACTCCGGCGAGGATCCGTTTTTGAATATTGGCGCTCAGGGCCGGCACCGTGAGCATGAAATCCGGCTGGCACTCCTGGATATTACCGGCGATATTTCGTATCCCCGCCATGGTCCCGCCCCGGGAATCAAGAAAATACAAAGCCACCCCGCACCAGAGGGCGGTGAAAATGGCCACGGTGTGGATAAAAGCATGGTCG
This sequence comes from Spirochaetaceae bacterium UBA4077, assembly GCA_002383375.1. Lineage (GTDB taxonomy): Bacteria > Spirochaetota > Spirochaetia > Treponematales > Rectinemataceae > UBA2256. Next base: position 16,629 of record DFYR01000065.1, on the reverse strand, counting down.
GCGGGCAGAACGATGAGAGTCTTGTACCCTGGAGTGTGAAACTGCACAAAGGCGTCGTGGCTGTTGGTCCGTATGTTGCGATGGCTCAGCATCACCGCCTTGGGATTGTCCGAAGTGCCCGAGGTGTAGCAGATAAAAGCCACGCTGTCAGCCTGCATCCCAAGGGTGATGGAATCCAGCCGCCTCGCCTTCTCAGCCCCGTCCCGCAGGGCTGCTGCTCCCTCTTCCACCGCCTGGCTGAAGAATATCAGGTTGCCGTCCCTCAAGCCTGCATCGCCCATTTTTTTGCAAAGCCGCTTCCGGCTTTGACTGGTATCCAGGCAGACCAGGACAGGCGCTCGGGTGCCGCACAAGTCTGGAGCTTCATCTGTAGCGATGCTAGCGGATACTGCGTCTCCTGGGTTACCGGTCGCTTCGACACAGTCTAGACCGCCAATGGCGGCGGGTGTAGCTGTCGCGTTCGGCGCTATCGGCCTGGTCAGTCCAGTCGACACAGCGAGCGCTGCCGACCCAGACAGCGCCGCCACGGCCTTGTCGAACAGGTTGGAGCTGACCAGGAGAATAGCTGATTCGGAATGCAGCAGCCTGTATTTAAGCTCGTCCCTGGTGAGCTTGGCCGAAAGGGGCACCGAAACCATGCCGGCGGTCAGAAGGCCGAATTCGCCCTGTACCCATTCGGGGCTTCCCTCGCCTAATATGGCTCCCTTCTGGCCGGGCGAATAACCTCTGTCGAGGAGCCAAGTGGCGAAGGCCCTGGCCCTGTCCCTCGTCTGGCTAAAGCTGTGGCCCTTCCAGCCCGCGTCGGTCTTTCCGAGAAGGTAAGGGCTGGCAGGCCAGGCTGAGGCTGCGTCGTTTATCAGGGCGACAAGGCTTTCTTTCATGGGCGTTTCATCACTGCGCGGAGCATCGAGGCTGCCGGTTCATGAAAGCTTGAACAACTCCCTCAAGGTCGCGAGGTTTCGCGGATTCAGGGTTTGGGAGCCCTCCTTGGAATAGGAATATTCCAGGTTTTCCTTATAGAGTTCCGAAACCTTGTAGCGCACGATCTTCATGGTCGAGTTGATGGTGCCGTCATTTTCGCTGAAGGGGGTGGAGAGTATCTGGAAAGCACCCGGAATCCAGGCGTTCTGGACCTTCTTGGCCTTGGGATCCTTCTTGAAGGCTAAAAACTCTTCCTGGAGTGCGCTGCAGAGGCTTTCTGCGCTGGTAATGCCGTTTTTGGCGATAAATCGCTGTACCTTGTTCTGATCCAGGCTCACCAATGCGCAAGAATACTTTTTGTGGTCGCACCAGACCATGATCTGGTCGATCAGATCCGTAGAGGTCGTGATCGCCTCCTCGATTTCCTCAGGGCTGTACTTTTCCCCGTCCTCGGCGATGAGCAGGGCTTTTTCCCTTCCGACCACGTAGAGGAAGCCGTCTTCGTCCATATAGCCCCTGTCGCCGGAGTACAACCTTCCGTCCTTTATGGTCTGGGCGGTGGCTTCGGGATTCTTGTAATAACCCTTCATGACGTTTTCGCCCATGATGGTTATCTCGCCGGTCACGCCCAGGGGAGCTTCGCTGCCATCGGCAAGCATGATCGCACAAGTGAGTGAAGGGAAGAGCGAGCCCGAAGATCCGAACTTGTGCCTGAGGGGGACGTTGGCCGAGACGACCGGGGCTGCTTCGGTGAGGCCGTAGCCCTGGTAGATCGGGCAACCCAGGGCTGCGAAAAATTCCTGCTGTTTGAGGTCTAAGAGCGCTCCTCCGCCTACGCAGAACAGGATAGAGTCCCCAAATACCTTCTTCTTGATTGTATTAAAAAGAATTATCTTGGCAAAGAAATAGGGAAAGAATGCCCCGGCCCTTACGCCGAATGAAGGTCGATGAAAGCCGTTCCCGTTCCAGCGGATGCCCGCCCGTATGCCGTTTTTAAAGATCTTCTCGATCAAGCCGCCCTTTTCTTCCATGGTGGCGATAATCTTTTTCATGAAGTTCCCCGACAGGGCGGGAACAGTGAGGAGGAAGGTAGGGTTGGCCTCCTTGAGATTGATGGGAATGTTGCGCAGGGTCGCAATGCCGCCGCCTCGGGAATCGACGAAGTACAGGGCTATGGCCCGCACCAGGGCTGTGTAGATGCCCACGGTGTGGGTGAAGGAATGGTCCACAGGCAACACGAGCAGAGTCTTGTAGTGGGGCGGCAGCTGGAATATGTCGATGGCGTCGTGGCAGTTCACCCAATAGTTCAAGTGGCTGAGCATGATGCCTTTGGGATTTCCCGTTGTGCCCGAGGTGTAGGAGATGGTGACGACATCGTCCTCCGCCGTAGCCTCGGCGATGGCGTCCAGTGCAGCGCCCACGCCAGAAGCAGGGTCGGCTACGTTAGCCCGCCCTTCATTTTCAACCTGGGAGAAGCCCTTGAGTCGGTCGACGGGGATGCCCTTTTTCTCCATCGTCTCCTTGGCCCAGTCCAGATCCTCATCCAGGTAGATGATGCGCAAGCCCTTGTCGTCCACGTTCTGAAGGGCGGCAAGGACCTTTTCCAGCTGATTGTGGGTGGTCAGAATTCCCTTGGCATCCGAATGGTTGAGCCGGAAGGGGATTTCCTCGGCTAGAAGCTTTATGGAAAGCGGGACCGAAATGAGGCCGGCGCACATGAGCCCGAACTCGCCGCAGATCCACTCTGGGCTGCCTTCGCCCAGAATGGCCATGGTCTGGCCTTTTTTATAGCCCTGGGAGATCAGCCAGGCGGCAAAGGCTCGGGACCGCTCCCTCGCCTGGGCAAAACTGGTTGCCACGTAGCCGGAGTCGGTCTTTCTGAGTGCATAGGGATCGTCGGGCCAGTCCCTGACTACCTCGTCCAACATCCTAAAAACCGTTCGTTTCATGCTGTTCTCCTTCTGTAACAGGGGCTAAAGGCCCGCTTGTCACGATACAGAGTAGCATGCGGGTATTTTTCAGTCGAGATGAGGTTTTCACAGCCATCAAGACAGACTACCGCAGCAAGCTGCCTGGCCAGTCTGCCGAAGATCTTAAGCAGGAACCTACGTGTTCTGAAAGACTGATCAACGTTGACATTAGGGGCTATGGGATAGATAATAAAAAAACCGCAAGTGTCCCGGGTACTGCTCATCCTCGCCCAGTGGTTATAAGGGTGTCTGGTAACGCTTACATCGGACATATCGGAATAATTCAAAACAAGGGGTTAGTATGAAACGATTTATTCTTATCTGTGCATTCATCGCTGCACTCGGCGCTTCGGCTTTCGCCCAGCAGAGCACCGCCTTCGCCGAAAAACCTGCCCTGGTGACTGCCATTGGACAGAGCGCGGATTTCGAAATGATCAAGGTACTTCTCAACAGGGCTAAGGTGCCCTATACCGCCGATCCCCTGGTTAAGGCGGAAAAACTGGACGGCTCCGCCAAGACCCTCGTCCTTGTAGTGGGCGCAAGCTCCAAGGGACTCGGAGCGGCCGGCATAAGCGCCGAAGCCGAGCTCGTCCGTACCCAGGCTCTGCTCAAGAAGGCCAAGGAGCTCAAGCTCAGCATAATTGTCATGCACGTCGGCGGAGCCGCACGACGTGGCGCGATGTCCGACGCCTTCATCAAGCCATGCATGGAAGCGGCGGATTTTGCCATCGTCGTCGCGGCGGGCGATGAGGACGGCCTTTTCACCGACCTGGCCGCCAAGGCTAAGATCAACCTGGCCAAGGTGGACCGTATATCGTCGGCGGGAGCTCCTTTAGCGGCGGCTTTTAAATAATCAGACTCCAGCCATACGCAGCAGATTTCCACAGCCTCTCGATGTATTAAAAGCCCGCCCCGGCCTTGTAAGAGAGCCGAGGTTTTTCTAAGGAGATCCTTATGGTCAAGCAAAAAAAACTCGTCGCCGTCCTGGCGGTGCTTTTCCTCTTTACGACAGCGGCGCATAACGTCTTTGCCCAGGCATCAGTCCAGGACATTCATGGCCGCTATCTCATCGAGCACGATTACCGGCCCTCCAGCAGCCTTGCGAGAACCGGCTGGCTGTCTGACTACTATCCCGAACTGCTCGGTACCCCCGGCGACTCCAAGGTCTACTATTTCGAAGGCTCCAAACCGGGCGGAACCCTCTTTGTTGGCGGCGGAACCCATGCCAACGAGATCGCCGGCATCATGGCGGCGGTCATGATGATCGAAACTCTGAACGTGGAAGCCGGAAGGGTTATCGTCGTACCCAATATGAACAGTTCTGCCATAGGCAATCAGGAGCGGGAACCCGAGTTGCCCGCGTACACGAGCCGCGGTCCCTCCTGGATCAGCATAAGGACTTCCAGCGGAATCCGGTATTTTAAGTACGGATCCAGGGCGACCAACAAGGCTCATCAGGGAGTGGCTGATCCCTCAGGCGGCTATGTGCACCCTGACAGCAGCGAAGCCCCCCTGGCGGGCTGGGAGTTCAGGAATCTGAACCGCGCCTATCCGGGCCGAAGCGATTCCGGCCTTACCCAGAAAATCGCCTACGCCGTGATGCAGCTCCTCATCAAGGAAAAGGTGGACGTAGCCTTTGACTACCACGAAGCCGACGCCGGAGGCCGTCTGGCCAACATGATGGTAGCCAATCCCAAGAATATCGAGACGGCGGCAGGTGCCCTCTTCGACCTGGAGCTGGACTACGGCCTTTCGCTCAAGCTCGAGCCATCCAACATGGAGTTCCGGGGGCTTTCCCACAGGGAATGGGGCGCCGGTACCGACGCCCAAGCCTTCCTCATCGAAACACCCAACCCCGCCATGGTCGCCGATGCCCCCGATGACGTAGACGTTGTCAACGATCCGGAGAACCCCCTGGGTTCCAGGGTGGCTAAGCACCTATACGCCACCATCGCGGTGGTTCGCCTGTTCAGCGACGAACATCCCGACAAGGCTATCCGCTTCTCCGGGCTTCCCGGCTTCGAAGACCTGTCGGACAAGGGCTTAGGTCCCTACTTGCAGTAGTATCCACTTAGACGGCGACTAGGTCGCCGCCGTTACATTCCAAGGAGGAATAAAAATGAAGAGAGTCAAGCGATTCATGCCGATGGCGCTGATCGCCCTGCTGCTGATCGGCGGATTCCAGTCCGTCTTCGCGCAGAAAGCCCCAACGGTAATTCCCGAAGTCGTGTCCAGCCAGGGCATGGTAGCCTCGGCGCACCCCCTGGCTTCCCAGGTCGGCCTGGACATCCTCAAGGCAGGCGGCAACGCGGTTGACGCCGTGGTTGCCACCGCCTTCGCCAACGGCGTGGTCGAACCCAACGCCAATGGCTTGGGCGGAGAAGGCTATATCGTCATCTACCGCAAGGCCGAGAACAAGGCTACCTCCATCGATTACCGCAGCCGTGCCTCCTTCAATCCGGCCAAGGCCGGCGAGAAGTGGCCCAGCTATGGACATAGGGCTGTCGCCGTTCCCGGCACCGTCGCAGGACTTACCACAGCCCTGGAGAAGTACGGCACCATGAGCCTGGCCCAGGTTATCGAGCCTGCGGCCAAGCTGGCCGAGGAAGGCTTCGTGGTAAGCGACACTCTGGCGGGCACCATCTCCGACAACTTCAAGAAAGCCACCGAAAATCCCTACCTCATGTCTATCATCGCCCCCACCGGCCTGCCCCTGGAAGCCGGCGATGTCTACAAGAATCCCGACCTGGCCAAAACCCTCAGACTCATCGCCAAGGAAGGCCCCGACGCCTTCTACAAGGGTGAGATCGCCAAGGCTATCGCCGCCGACATGAAGGCCCATGGCGGCCTTATCGACGAGAATGACCTGGCCCAGTACAAGGCTATAGAGCGCGAGCCAGCCACTGGCCTCTACCGCGGCTACGACATCGTCTCCGCCCCGGCCCCGGTTGGCGGCTTCCTCCTCATCCAGTCCCTCAACATGCTGGAAAACTACAACCTCAAGTTCCTGGGCTTCGATTCAGCCATGAAGCTCCATCTCTTCGCCGAGGTCCTGGCCAGGGCCTTCGATGACTACTACAACGTCCTGGGCGACCCCGACTATGTGGACGTGCCCATGAAGGCCCTCACCTCCCAGGGCTATGCCGACGCCAAGGCCAAGTCCATCAAGCTGGACGCCATGACCAGCAAGTACGACAAGGTGGATCCCAACAGCGAGCACTGGAGCACCACCCACATGTCGGTGGTCGACAAGGACGGCAATGTGGTCGCCCTCACCCAGACCCTCTCCAGCTTCTTCGGCGCAGCCGTGGCCGTGCCCGGCACCGGCGTCATCCTCAACAACGAGATGGGCAACTTCAACGGCAAGTCCGGATCTTCGGCCTATGCTCCCGGCAAGCGCATGAACACCACCATAGCCCCCACCCTCATCATGAAGGATGGCAAGTCCTTCGCCACCCTGGGAACCCCCGGCGCCATGAGAATCGTTCCCACCCTGGCCCAGATCGTCACCAACCTGATCGATTACGGCATGGGCATCCAGGAAGCCATCGAAGCGCCCCGCATGTACTGCACCTACCTCCAGGGTCCCGGCAAGACTACCATCGAGCTGGAAGGCGCTTTCTTCCCCAAGAAGACACTGGATGATCTTGCCCTCCTGGGTTACAAGATCAAGAGCTACGACAAGCGCGACCTCTACTTCGGCGGAGTCCAGGGCATCATCATCGAGGATGGCCAACTCCACGGCGGCGCGGATCCCAGAAGGGACGGAGCCGTATTCGGCTACTAAGCGGCTTTTGTGGGCGCGCTGGGCTGGAAATTCTTCCAGCCCAGCGCGCCTACCCCGCGCACAATAAAACCGGGGAAGTCCTGCGGACCGCTCCGGGGCTTTTGCGAAGGCGGCAACCTACGGTTCGGAACTTAACAGGCTCGACACAGCTGCCGCTTTCTATCCCTCTGAAAAGGTTATTACCATGAAATCTGCATATTCCCGCCCGGTCTTGCTTGTGCTTCTGAGCCTTATCCTCGCAGCAGCCCCCCTGGCTGCCCAGCCTGCTAGCCAGGCAGGTACCGCAGCTTCCACACCCACAGCTGTCTTTACTCAGCCGGTTCACCCAAACTTCCAGGCAGCCTTGGACGAGCAGAGGCCAGGTCCCGGTGTAATCAGGATCGGCGCCCTCTCGGAGTATCTGCCGGTCTTGGCGGGAACGGCCCTGGATAGCCCCGTATACTTTTTGGATCCTCCCGTACCGGCTGCCGCTTTAAAGCAAGGCGCAGACTCAAGACAGAGCGCCGCTGCGGATTCCAGGCTGCCGGCCATCCTCATTCTCGGAGGAACCCACGGCGACGAAATTGCAGGTGTCATGGCAGCTTCCCTCTTTGTCACCTGGGCAAAACCAGCTGCAGCGCGGCTCATTGTGGTGCCCAGGGCCAATGCATCGGCTGGCACCTGGTCGGATCCGGACAGACCGGGTCCCAAAGCGATAATCCTGGAAACGGCCGAGGGTCGGCGCGCCTTCAGGTACGGTTCGCGCTTTACACGGTCCGAGGATGAAATTCTCCCCGACCCCGAGCGCTATTACCCGCCTGAGGCGGTCGGCGAAGAGCAGAGCCTTGCCGGAAGGGAAGCCCGCAACCTCAACCGCGCCCATCCGGGAGACGAGGCCGGCTCGCGCACAGCCCAGGCGGCGGCTGCTTTTTTCAACCTGATACAAAAAGAAAACGTTAAAGCCGCCTTCGACCTCCACGAAGCGGGGCCGGTTTCAGGTCTGGCATGGAATATCGTCGCCCACCCCAAAAACCTGGATTACGCCGCCATGGGCATTCTTGCCGCCGATGAGCGGGGTGTGCAGATGGTTCTGGATAGGTCCAGGCCGAACAACCGAGGCCTTTCGCACAGGGCTTGGGGTGAAAATACGGAAGCGGCCGCCTACCTTATCGAAACCCTCAACCCTGGACAGGTGACAGGCGGAAAACCAGAACTCGACCATCTGGACAACGAGCTAAGCCCCCTGTGGAAGCGGGTGGGAATACAGGTTGAGACGGTCATGGCCATCCTCATGACCCATTCGGACATGGACGAAGCGACAGGCTGGGCGCAGATCGACGGGATGCCCGGCATCGAGGCCTTGAAAGATGATTTTACTCGATACTTCTGAAACCCTGAATGAAATTCTCCGCTTTTTGCCACCAGCCCATCCCCTACGGAGCCTGGCTCTGGAGCTGGCTGCGTCGAGCGGATCGGGTGCTGCCGGGAGCGGCTCGGTGGCGGCAGGAATCCTTGATTTGAAATATGCTGCTCGACCTGGAACCATCGGGATTTTAGGCGGACAGGATTTTCAGGATGAGAACCTGAGCGCTATCGTGCTTTGGCTGGAAGATGCTGCCGGACAGGATAAACAGGATTCGGCCAACTCATCGAGACCGTCGAGCTCCTTTGATCCGTTAGCCCCGTCGAATTCCTCAAGCCCTTCATTCATGCACCAGCTTGTCCTCGACCTCGCACCGGGCAGGTATAAGGCCGAATACTGGGGAGCAGATTCACGCAGTCCGATAGGGGTAGAAATAGCCACAGGCTCGAAGCTTGTTTTAGCACCGCCCAAGGCCCAGAAGCTTGTAGTCGCAGTGCGGATGCTCTGAGCCGGTAGAGCCCCCGTTCGATTGACAAAGAAAGACCATCGGTATAGCCTTTAATCAAGCTAACACGACAAGGCGGCGAACCCATGAGTTATTCCGACCCAACAAAATTGGGTATCATCGCTTGCCCCGGCGCCGAAGCATTCGCGGACAGCGTAGTCCGCAAGCTGTCCGGGATTTACAAGCGACGTTTCGACCGGAAAACCCAAGCGCTCTCCTCGCGGTACCATATCAGCCAGGAGCTCGCCATCCGGAAGATCAATTTTTCGAACGATGCCAATTCAGGCTATCTGTTCATGCCCGGACCTACCGATAAGTACCGACCACCGCGCTTTAAAATAAACGCCAGGCATACCTTCTTCGCCAACGGAGAGATCAAGACCGAAATACTCGAGTCCATCCGGGGTAAGGACATCTACATATTCCAGGACATTGAAAACCACCAGCCCATCGCTTTCAACGACGGAGCGGTCAAGCGGGTGATGTCGGTCAATGACCATATTTTCAACCTCTTTGTCGCCATCGATTCGGCCATGCAGGCCGGGGCCGAACGCATCAACCTGGTCCTGCCCATGTACCCCTATTCCCGGCAGCACAAGAAAAAGGGAAGGGAAAGCCTCACCGCCGCCCGGGTGGGCGCAATGCTGGAGAACCTGGGCGCCAGCAGGATCATCACCCTGGACATCCACTCCCGAGAGATTGAAAACTGCTTTGACAAGCTCAGGCTCGAAAACCTCCATGCTTCCTTCCAGATAATCGAAAAACTCATGTCTATCGTGGACATCCAAACCGAAAATCTCGTCGTCCTGGCTCCCGACACGGGCGCCGTGGACCGCAACAAGTTCTACGCCAACGCCTTGCAGCGGCCGCTAGCCTTGCTTTATAAGGAGCGGGACTACTCCAAGGTGAGCAAGAACGCCGCTGAGTCCAACATAAGCGAAATGCGGCTTTTAGGCGATGTTGAGGGCAAGACAGTCTTCATGGCCGACGACATGATCGGCACCGGCGGCACCCTGATAAAGGGCATGAAAAACCTCAAGGAACTGGGCGCATCAAAGGTGATCTGCGCGGCGTCTCTCCCGCTGTTCAATGGCACAGCGATAGATGATTTCGACGCCGCCTACAGACAGGGCTATTTCTACAGGATCATCGGCACCAACGCCGTACAACAGGACGAACTACTGCACAAGGAATGGTATATCCAGGCCGATGTCACCGGCCTTTTCGCCCAAATCATCAGCCTTATCCATCACGACCGCTCTCTGTCCTCCCTTTTGGACAACAGGGACCTGGTGGCCAAGCTCATCAAGCGGCAGATGGAAAAAGGAAAAGCCAAACAGGGCAACCTGGGCTTTGCGGCCAAGCCTGAGACTGAAAGCGAAGCCCCCGTTTCGCCTGAGGAAGTCATCCCCTATGGAGCAGCCGACAAGCCGTGAAGCTTCTAGGCATAGAACTCTCCGCCGTTAAAGCCCTGATCTTCGACATGGACGGCACCCTCTACGAAAATCCCGACTACTACCGTTTCCAGGAAAACTCCCAGGTGGAGCGCCTGGCGGGCTTTTTGGGGATAAGCGCGAAGGAGGCGGCCGAGAGGCTCGGCGCGGCGCGCCAAGCGCGCCGCTCCGCCGGCCTGCCCCCCACCAGCATGGCCAACCACTTCCTCGCCCTCGGCGCCGACATGCCCAGCGTAATCCGCTGGCGCGAAGAAGCCCTTACTCCCGGCGAATGGCTGACACCGGACCCAAGGCTCGACACGACGCTCGGTCTCCTCGCCGGACGCTTCCGCCTCGCCCTCCTCACCAACAACCCCCGTTCGGTGGGACTTGCGAGCCTTCAAGCCCTGGGCGTAGCTCCACGATTCGAACAAGTCATTGGGCTGGACGATACGGCCAAATCCAAGCCTTCCATCGAGCCCTTTGAGATCGTGTGCCGAAGCCTGCGCCTGCCCTTTGGCGTCTGCGTCTCCATCGGGGACAGAAGGGACGTGGACATCGAGCCGGCGCTGCGACTGGGCATGGGGGGGATCCTCGTTCGAAGCGTTAGGGAAGTGTACGAATTGCCGGCTCTCTTCGGCCTTTCGGTATAAGTTCGGGCTTCGGCATAAGCCCAAGGTTTCGGCTTCGAGCGCCGGGCGGCGGCATTGGCCCGACCTCGCCAGATACCCATCGACATCCGCCGCCCGGCGCCCTCCAACAGTTGCCGTCTCGGAAAGCCCGCTAGCCCTCAGGCGCCTATTTGACCAGCAGCTGCCTGCTTACTTGTAGTATACCTTCGCAAGCCCTATCTACCCGGGAAATTCCTCAGCTCGCCTGCAATGGCGTAGGCATAGTCGCCGATCTTCTCCATGTGGCGCACAAAATCGATATAGAGCAGCTCAGCCCTGACGTCGGCGCCCTCTTTAAGCCGCTGCCGCGCCAGTTTTTTCAGTCTACGCTTGTCCTCGTCGATCTCATTCTCCATCTCTGAAGCCATTGCCAGCTCGATTTCCGTTATTCCCCTGTGCAGGCGATCGGCCACGAAGGCCAAGAACTCGTCAACATGATCGGACAAGGGCTTGAGGTCAACATTCGATTCGCTCTGAAAAACCAAGCCCTTGGAGCTTTTCTTTTTTAACAGGAGTGCCAGGCTCAGGCACTCGTCGGTTATGTTCTCCAACTCCATGATGATGCGGAGCTTTATTCCCACCCGCATCCTCGTCTTTTCAGAAAGATCACTTTTAGAAACTGCCAGAAGGAACTTCGAAAGCTCCTCGTACATGGTATCCGCGTAATTTTCCTTGGCGGTGAACCATTCGATTTCCGTCTCGAAGTCCGCTGAATCTGAATCGAAATCACTTCTCACCCTGTAAAACATGGACCTGGCCAAGGCTGCCATGTCGCCGATCTCCTTCCGTGCCTGGAGCAGCGAAAGCTCGGGCGTGTCCATCAGAGTCCTTGGAAGGTAAATAGCCTTGAGTTCTGATTCCCCCGGCTTTTCGGGGATCAGTCGGCAGAGGAATTTAGTATACTGGGATACGAAGGGCAGCAGTAGTATCGTGTTCAGGCTGTTGAAGAGGGTGTGGAGCATGGCGATGTGCAAGCCCATGTTGGAAGGTGAAAGTTCACCGGGAACTACCCAATTCACCAGACCGATGAAGGGCTTAAAGATTACTATAACCCAGACTGTGCCCAGCACGTTGAACAGTATGTGCGCCCAAGCGGCCCGCTTGGCGTTGGTACTCGCTCCCGACGAGATCGATGCCAGGAACGCGTCGATTGTCGTGCCGATATTGGCGCCCATGGTGAGGGCTGCGGCGATCTCGAACTCGATTAAACCCTGGGCTGCCATGGCTATGACAATCGCGAGGGTGGCGCTGGAAGCATGCACGAGGATGGTGAAAACGGCGCCTGCCACTACTGCCAAAATGATAGCGACAAAGCCCATTCCCGAGAATCGCTGCAGGAATAGCAAGACCTCCGGAGAGGGTCTGGGAATGGCCGCGCCGATAAAATCGAGACCGAGAAAAATAAGGGCCAGACCCATCAAGGCCTGGCCGTAGCTTCTGAACGATTCGGATCTGCGCTTGGCGCTGTTCATGAAGAATCCCGCGCCGAAAAGCGGCACCGCCATGGCTGCGATGCTGAACTTGGCTATCCCTACCCCTGCGATGATCCAGCCGGTGAGGGTAGTGCCGATATTGGCGCCCATGATGACGCCTATGCCCTGCTTGAGGGTGAGAAGCCCCGCGTTGACAAAAGTGATCAGCATAACCGTCGTCGCTGACGAAGACTGCACCGCCACGGTCACCAGGGCACCACTCAATACCCCCATGACGCTGTTCCTGGTCATGAAGTTAAGAGTGCTCTGTAAGCGTTCCCCGGCTGCCTTCTGAATGCCGTCGGAGGTCTTCTCCATGCCTGCCATGAAGAGCGCGAGGCCGCCCAGGAGCTTCAGGAACATAATCGCTATTGTCATGGTTGATTTCCGGCCTGAGTATAGCGTTTTCGCCCGGTTCCGGCTACACTTCCGGCGATGAAATACCCCCGGGCTGCCCTTTCGGCCATTTTGGCGTTGACCCTACTTGTTCTCGGCGCCGTTTCACCCGGCTTCGCCCAGACAAGCCCGTTTCCGCTCCCCGCGGCGGCGGATCTCTACCCCTCCGGCATCGATACGAGCTCAGGACTCCCCGCCATCGTCACCGACGCTGGGCTGGGCGGAAGCCCCCGCCTGACCCCCCGGCTGGCGGACCCCTTTCTTCCCTCCGGAACCACCGTCAAAATCGCGGACAAGGAGCTCAGGATCGAGGCTCTCGCCCTCCTGCCCGTCGGCCAAGCCTATGCCCAACGTTCCCCCAAAGCCATCCTCGACGAGCTCGGCGCCATTCTTTGTTCGGTCGAAAGCCAGACCGGGCTGGAGTACTGGTCCGCCAGCCGGGGCAAGATGCGAACACTCTACGAGAGCGTATATAAAATCGACGACGAGTCATCGCGAAAACCTGTGGATATCCCTTCCGGGGCCGAGGCCGCGACTTTGGAACCAGGCAGGAGCCTCGAGTTCCTGGCCTTTCAGAAGGACACGAGCTTCGGGGCCAACGTATATCGCTACGCGCTTAGGCGGGGCGATAAATCGCTCTCGCTGGAAAGCGAAAACCTCACGGTGATTCGCTATCTCATGCTTCCCTTTGTCAGCCCCGGCAAGATGCAGAGCCGGCTCTGGGTCATACCCTGCCGTGAGGGACTGCTCCTGTATTTTACTATGACTATCCAATCGATCAATTTTGCGGCAGAACGAGTATTTGAGTCCGCCGGCAACAGAGCCCTGGCTCTGCTTGGATGGCTGGCAAGAGAGGCGTCAGCGGTAGGGCTTAGCGAAGAAATCCAGCTGCCGGTGAATATGAAAACCGTAGGCGCTGGCAAACCTTAAAGCCGTCGCCGCTGGGGAATTTAGGCCTGTCTGACTTCCTTGACCTCGGGCACTGTCTTTTTGAGATAGGCTTCCACGCCCTGCTTCAGGGTCATGAGCGAGTAGGGGCAAGATCCGCAGGCGCCGGTGAGCCTGACGTTGACGACACCGTCATCGCTGACGGATACAAGCTCGATATCCCCGCCGTCGGCCTGAAGCGAGGGGCGGACATCCTGTATGGCTGATAGAACGCGATCGTGCAGCATGAAATCTCCTTGATCATCGTATAGTCGAAGCAAGAAAAGGCGGACGACTATTGAATCAATGTAAGTCTACTGATTCGCTTAAGCGAGGGTCAAGGGCGCAGTCCGCTTCTAGCGGTCTTCGTCCCATGTATGGTAGAATGCCGACAAGGACAGAAGGGAGCTGATGGCACGCATCATCGTATTTGTAAACCAGAAGGGAGGGGTAGGCAAAACCACCAGCGCGATTAATATCGGCGCTGCCCTCGCGTCGCTGGACCATAGAGTTTTGCTCATCGATTTCGACCCCCAGGGCAACCTCAGCTCCGGCGTCGGTGGACCTTCTGGCGGCGCAGGAGTATACCAGGTTATCTCCGGCCTTCGCGAGCTCAAGGATGTCATAATCCCCACCAAGGTCCCCGGCCTCTTTCTGGCGCCTTCCTCCATAGACCTTTCGGGAGCCACCGTCGAACTGGTAGACAAGGAAGACCGGAACGATTACTTAAAGCGCGCCGTCGCCACCGTGGAAGCCGACTACGACTTTATCCTAGTCGACTGCCCGCCCTCCCTGGGAATCCTCACCCTCAACGGGCTGAACGCAGCAAACGAAGTGATAATACCCCTGCAGTGCGAATACTTTGCCCTGGAAGGACTCTCCCTCATCCTGCAGACAATAGGGTTGGTGCAAAAAAGCATGAACCCCTCCCTCAGGGTCAGCGGCATACTCCTGACCATGTTCGACGGAAGGACAAAGCTCTCTCAGCAGGTGGTGCGCCAGGTGAGCGAATACTTCAGGGACAGGGTGTTCAAGACTATCGTGCCCCGGAACGTCAGGCTTTCCGAGGCTCCCTCCCATGGGCTCCCCGTTCTGCAGTACGATCCGGCCTGCATAGGATCCCGAAGTTATATGGCAGTCGCCGAGGAGTTGATACATCGTGGCTAAATTCGGTCTGGGCAAGGGTCTTGGAGCCCTCATACCCGAACATCAGCAGTACTTCGATAGTTCCAGGAACCCCCTGGAGCCCGGTGACAGCATCAAGATCATCCCCATCGCAAAGATACAGCCCAATCCCGACCAGCCGCGGAAAAACTTTCCCGAAGAATCCATCGAGGAACTCGCCCAGTCCATACGCAAACACGGTCTTCTGCAGCCCATCATCGCCGAGCCCTCAGGTACCGACTCCTATATCATCGTCGCCGGCGAACGTCGCTTCAGGGCGGCTCAGCGTACCGGTCTTGAAGAGCTTCCCGTCATCCTCCGCTCCGTCTCGGCGGAAAAGCGCCTCCAGCTCTCGCTGATCGAAAACATACAGCGGGAAGACCTCAACCCCATGGAAGAGGCGAAGGCCTATCAGGGTCTCATGGAACTCACCGGCTACACCCAGGAGCAGGTGGCCGAGGCCGTGGGCAAGAACCGCAGCACCGTGGCCAACGCCCTCAGGCTCCTGCGCCTGCCCGAATCTATGCAGGAAGCGGTGCGGGACGGCAGCATCAGCGCCGGCCACGCCCGCAGCCTTTTAGCCCTGGTGGACGAGGCCGAACGGCAGGCACTCTTTGCCCGCATCGTCAAGGAAAGCCTTTCGGTGCGCCAGGCCGAACAGGCGGTGCAGGACTCGGTGCTCCGCAGGGCGGGCAAAAAGCCCAAGGTGAGCAAAAAAGCCGGCAGCGCCGGTGCCGAAGCGCTCGAACTGGACCCCAACCTCAAAGCTTTGGAAGAGCTCTTCATCGAGCGCCTGGGCACCAAGGTTGAAATAAAAGGCAGCCTGGACTCGGGCTCGATCAACATCGAGTATTATTCCCAGGACGATCTGCAGCGAATCATGGAGGCTATCGGTTCAGGTGAATAAAGCAGGAAAACTACACCACAGCTATTCAGTCGGGACCCCCGGGACCACGTTCCGAGCCCGGCCTGGACAACTTGCACTTCTTTTCCTGCTCATCCTTCTGTTTACAGTATGCACGGCAATCGGATTCGCCCAGGCAGGCCGGCAGAGCCAGCCGGGCAGCCCGGCTCTTCCTCTCGAAGTACTCCAGGTCGAAACTGCCGCCTCCCGTGACGGCAGCCTTACCAGATACCAAGGCTTCGAAACCCGCTACGGCCTGGCCGCGAGCCCCGTCTTTACAGGCAGCCTCTCCTCCCTGGTGGACAAGGTCGAAACCTTCGCCTTGGAGGTAATCAAGTTTAAAGACCCGGCTACGGGTGAAAATCGACTCTACGGCACCGGCGAAGCCCATGGGCTCTTTGACGTGCCCATGGAGGGAGCCTTGGCCGTCGTCCTGGACTATCCCAACCTCAAGGCCATCTCCCCCCGGGTTAAAAACGTAAAGGTCCTCGAGTCCGCGGACAACCGCATCCTGGTCTACGAGGACATCGGCATAAACTTCATGGGCATCTCCATCGGCTACCTCCTCGACGTTGAAGTCTTTAGCGACAAACTCCCCGACGGCGCCCTGGGCATGCGCGCCCGCCTGTCCAAGAGCCACGACGGCAAACTCTACGCCTCCGACTCATCCTGGTACTTCCAGCGGGTGGACGTGGGCGGCAAACCCTACACCTACATACGCACCTGGTCCTCCTCAGGTCTGCGCAACCCCGGCTTGGGTGTCGCTGGTGTCATGAAACTCTTCACCGCCGGCGAACTCAAAGACCAGATCGAGGCCGTGGTTAAGCTGGCGGCCAAGCGGTAAAGCTAAGACACGATAACGGGAGCAACAGGATTTACTAGGATTTCTTAATACAGAAAATAGCATAACATAAGTTTAATCTTGAGCTTCTTCTCCAGTACCTCGGCCACTTTCTGTAACGTGCAGGAGTATTCATGTATTGCTTATCTATAAAATCAACATATACTATTCTATGTAGTATAATCGATTAGCATGTAATAATCAGGAGAAAAATGATTTGAGCGGTTCGATCGACTTAATCGATATCAGCTTTGATGTCAGAACCGATGCCCACGGAAAAGATCCAGACAAGGCAA
>DFYR01000061.1:21883-28046 GCA_002383375.1 Spirochaetaceae bacterium UBA4077 | reverse complement strand
GTTGAAAGCTCGGCTTTTAATCGGTTATATCAGCAAACGGTTTTAGGGTAAATAAAAAAGTTTCACGTGAAACAGCGTAAAGGTTCATTAGAACCGGGAACCTTGTTGAAGTGTATGAAGAATGTGCCAGAACTTGGGCAGAGAGTCAGCGTTTGCAGCCAAGGGCGTCGGATAGTTTCTCGCCCAGATAGCGACAAGCTTTTTATACAAAGTTTCTCTGAACAGAAAGGGCCTGTCCACAAGTAGTCTTTATAGGCTTTCTCGATCTTCTCTTCATCGATTCCAGCCATTGCTGCATGCGTTGGCCACTTTACTATCGGTCCATTCTTGCTAGCGTGGATCAAGATCCCGATCGTGGTTGGAGAAGAAGGAGTTGGTGCAAAGTGGGGAATGAATGAGGGTTCTATGCTGGGACTATGCATAGTAAATCCTCATTTGCTTCCTATGTAGGTAAGAAATCTTTCATTACCTTTCAACAAGGTTCCCAGTTCTACCTACGCATCAGCAACCTGGCCATTTCGATCCAAATCCTATGCTTCAAAATCCTCGTCGGCTCTGTCCTGAGAAAGCTCCTGGTCTTCTGTCCCGTTGTCCATGGCACCAGCTTNNGCCAGCGCACTCCCAAGCCCATTGCCTTCCAGATCCCTGGGATCGACCTCGTCGCTGACAATCTTGTCCAGACCGATGACAAAGTCGGGGGGATCGATATTGACCACTCTGACGCCCCTGGCGCCCTTGCCCATGACCCGCACGCTGGATACCTGGATCTTTATGGTCTTGCCTTGGGAGGTGATGAGCATGGCCTCGTCTTCCTCGGAAATAGAGACAGCGCCAATGATTTCGCCCGATACATCGTCGGGGACATAGATCATCTGTCCGCCGGTTCCCCGGCCGTGGGCGCTGAAGGCGTCGTAAGCGACACGCTTTCCATAGCCGTTTATCGTGATCAGCGCCATGTCCTGTTCGTTGTTAACTCTGAGCATGGAGACCAGTTCGTCGGTATCCGAGAGCCGTATACCCCGAACCCCTCGACTAGCCCTACCCATGGCCCTCACTTGCGATTCGCGAATGCGGAGCGCCTGGCCTTGGCGTGTTATGAGCACAACCTCGTCTTGTCCGCCGGTGAGGCAGGCCGAGACAAGGCGATCACCCTCATCGAGATGAATGGCGATAATGCCCCTGGTTTTGGCATTGACAAAGGCGCTTAAGGAGACCTTCTTAACCACGCCCTTCAGGGTTCCCATGAGGAGATATTGACTTCCGCTGAAGTGCTTGAAGTCGATCACCGTGGTGATCTCTTCGTTAGGCGATATAGCTAAAAGGCTCTTGATGTGGGCGCCCCTGGCCTGTCGGCTGGATTCAGGTATTTCGTGCACCTTGAGCCAGTAAGCCTTGCCTGCGCTGGTTATAAACAGAAGATGGTCGTGGGTGTTGGCGACGAATAGCTGCTCCACGAAATCCTCTTCCAGGAGGTTCGCGGAATTGGAACCCTTGCCTCCCCTGCCCTGGGATCGGTAGAGATGGACGGACACGCGCTTGATAAAGCCCTTGTTGGAGATGAGTATAGCCATTTCCTCTGGCTTGATGAGATCTTCGATATTGATGGCTTCCAGATTGTCCACGACGATTTCGGTGCGCCGCGTATCCCCGTATTTCTTGGCTATCTCCAGCGTATCGTTCTTGACGACGGCGAGAATCATGGCCTCGCTGGCCAGAAGTTCCTTCAGGTAGGCTATCCGGGCTTCGATCTCGGCCAGTTCAGCCAGCACCTTTTCGGTTTCCAGGCCGGTGAGCCTGCCCAGCCTCATGTCGACGATAGCCTGGCTCTGCGCTTCGCTGAGTTCGAAGCGTTTCTGCAGGTTTTGCTTGGCTACATCCACGTTCTTGGACGCTTTGATGATGGCCACAACCTCGTCGATATTGTTCAGGGCGATGACCAGGCCTCGAAGTATATGGGCCCGTTCTTCAGCCTTGCGCAGCTCGAAGCGCGACCTTCTTACGAGAACATCGACCCTATGTTTGACAAAAAGTTCTATTAATTCTTTTAATGATAAACATTTAGGTCGTCCGTCCACCAGGGCGAGGTTGATGATGCCGAAGGTGCTCTGCAATGGCGTGTGAGCGAAGAGCCGGTTGAGCACCAGTTTAGGGATTGCCCCCTTGCGCAGTTCCAGGACAATGCGCAGGCCGTCCCTGTCGCTCTCGTCTCGCAGGTCCGTAACGCCCTCCAGCACCTTGTCGCGCACCAGATCGGCGATGCGGGTGATAAGCGTGGTTTTATTCAGGGCGTAGGGTATTTCGGTGAAGACAATCTGTTCCTTGCCGTTCTTCAGGGTTTCCAGGACGAACTTGCCCCGGACAAACACCTTGCCCCTTCCCGTCTCGTAGGCATCCCGAATGCCCTGGAGGCCGAATATGATGCCTCCGGTGGGAAAATCCGGGCCCTTGATGTGGCGCATCAGGCCGTCCAGCCCTATGGCTGGATCATCGATGTAGGCTGCTATGGCCTGGGCCACCTCGGGCAAGTTATGGGGCGCCATGTTGGTGGCCATGCCGACGGCGATGCCCGAGGCTCCGTTGACCAGGAGGTTGGGGAAGGACGAGGGGAGAACCAGGGGCTCCGTGAGCGACTCGTCGTAGTTAGGACCGAAGTCCACCGTCTCCTTGTCCAGGTCGGCGAGCATTTCCTCGCCCAGGCGGGAGAGCTTAGCCTCGGTGTAGCGGCTCGCCGCGGGGGGATCCCCGTCTATGGAGCCAAAGTTGCCCTGGCCGTGGACCAGGGGATAGCGGAGGGAGAATTCCTGGGCCATGCGCACCAGGGCGTCGTAGAGGGACATATCGCCGTGGGGATGGTACTTTCCCATGGCGTCGCCGGTGATTCGGGCGCTCTTCTTGGTGGGTGCGTTGTAGCGGAGGCCCAGTTCGTCCATGGCGTACAAAAGGCGGCGATGGACGGGCTTGAGTCCGTCCCGCGCGTCCGGCAGGGCTCTGGCCACGATGACGGACATAGCGTAGTTGAGATAATCGGTCTTGACCTCGTCTTCGACGCTGACGGGTATTATTTTTCCGGTTTCTGCCATTTTTCGTTCCTACACATCGAGGTTGGAGACCGCCAGGGCGTTCTCCTCGATGAATTGTCTCCGGGGCTCGACCTGCTCGCCCATGAGGGTAGTGAAGATCTCCTCGGCGAGCACGGCATCCCGCATGGTGATCCTGATTATGTTCCTGCGCTCCGGATCCATGGTGGTCTCCCAGAGCTGCTCGGGATTCATCTCGCCCAAGCCCTTGTAGCGCTGGATGGCGATCTTGGAGGGGTCCTTGCCCATACCCTGGATGTTCGCAAGAATGGCATCCTTTTCCTGATCGTCGTAGGCATAGCGCAGTTCCTTGTCCCAGGTGATCTTGTAGAGGGGAGGCATGGCCAAATAGACGAAGCCTTCTTCCAGAAGGGGCGTCATGTAGCGGTAGAAGAAGGTCAAGAGCAGGGTGCGTATATGGGAGCCGTCCACATCAGCATCGGCCATGATTATGACCTTGTGGTAGCGGAGTTTTTGAATGTCAAAATCCGGGCCTAAGCCTGCGCCCAGGGAGGCTATGACGGGCTGGAGCTTGTCGTTGCCGATAACCTTGTCGATCCTGGTCTTTTCCACATTCAGCATCTTGCCCCAGAGGGGAAGGATGGCCTGGTTGACCCTGTTGCGTCCCATCTTGGCCGAGCCTCCGGCGGAGTCGCCTTCCACGATGAAGACCTCGCACTTGCTGGGGTCCTTTTCCTGGCAGTCCGCCAGCTTTCCCGGAAGGCTGGCCGAGTCCAGAAGGTTTTTCCTCCTGGTGAGCTCCCTGGCCTGCCTGGCGGCGATCCGGGCCTTGGCGGCCAGGACGCACTTTTCCAGAATGGCGTTGATCGTGTCGGGATACTGCTGGAAGATGAGNNCCCTCAAACTGGGGCTCCAGCACCTTCACCGAAAGAACAGCGGTAAGGCCTTCCTTGACGTCGTCCACGGACAGGGTATCGTCCAGCTTTTTCTGGAATTTGGATTTCTTGAAGAACTCATTGATGGTCCGGGAAAGAGCAGATCGGAATCCGATAAGGTGTGTGCCGCCTTCCCTGGTGTTGATGCCGTTCACGTAGGCGAACATCACCTCGTTGAAGCTGTCGTTGTACTGCAGCCCCACCTCTATTTCCACGTCGTCCCGGCTGCCGTGAAAGTAGACCACATCCTTGTGCAGGACGGTCTTGTTCTTATTAAGGTACTCGACAAACTGCTGTAAGCCGCCCTCGAAGCTGAATTCCACGGTCTTGGGGCTTGAAAGCCGCTCGTCGACCAGGACGATTCGAACGCCCTTGTTGAGGAAAGCCAGTTCTCGAAGCCGCATGGAAAGGACTTCGAAGCTGTACACGGTTTCCTCGAAGATGGTCGGATCGGCGGAATAGCGCACTACCGTGCCCTGCCTGTCCGTCGTCCCCACCTTTGCCACCGGAGCCACAGGAATGCCCTTCTCATAGCGCTGCATGTACAGCTCGCCGTCCATGTGGACTTGGACATCCATCCAGGTGGACAGGGCGTTCACCACGGAAACGCCCACGCCGTGCAATCCTCCCGAAACCTTGTAGTTTTTCTTGTCGAACTTGCCGCCGGCGTGGAGCTTGGTCATGACCAGCTCAAGGGCGGAAACCCCCTCGGTGGGGTGGATGCCCACCGGTATGCCTCGGCCGTTATCCTCGACCCTGACTATATCGTTGCGCTCCAGCACGACGATGATGTCGGTGCAGTAGCCCGCCAGGGCTTCGTCGATGGAGTTGTCCACCACCTCGTAGACCAGGTGGTGGAGGCCGTCGATCCCCGTGGAGCCGATGTACATGCCCGGGCGCTTGCGCACCGCCTCGAGCCCCTTGAGAACCTGAATGCTATTCGCCGAGTAGTTTGAATCCATACCTATCCTGGATGGTAAAATTTTCGTCGTATTCGGAGGGCACCGCTATATTTTTTGGACCCTTGTTTTCCGATACAGAGAACCATCGCATTATACCCTTTAAAGACTTGAGAGTAAAGCAATCAGGACGGAACGAGGCTTGTAAAACACTGGTGACAGCGGTTGTGGAAAACCTGTGGATAATTAGTGAACAATGTGTGGGTATCTTTCTTTTTCATTGTAGCGCTGTCGTTTACGCTACATTCCTGAAAACACAGGTACGACGCCATGGTGGATAAATTTTTTATATAGCGTTATTTATATTAAATAACTGTTTTGTTTGCTATACGGGATCTGCAAATTTTTTCGCCTTTTCAGTGATTTACCTCTTGCGGAGACCTGCCTGCTGGATATAAACATGTAATCCCTAGCTGTGGATAACTTGTGGAAATTTAATCAATTCATTGATATCAGAGGAGAAGATGGCTGAGTTCGACGGCTCTGTCATTTGGAGCGAAGCGCTGGAGATCGCCAGAGGCGAAATACCCGAACAGGAATACCTCATGTGGTTCAGGCTGGGCTATCACTCTCTGGACGGCAACACCCTTACGGTGAAAGCTCCCAACTCCTTTTTACGGGATCAGTTCAAGCGAAAATACCATTCTTTCATGGAGAATATCGTCAGGGAGATAACAGCCCTGGACATCGCCCTGGAAGTGTCCTCGACCAAAGCGACGGAAGCGAGAGTTGTCCAGGGCAGCGCTGAAGCAGGAGGGGATGCAGGAGGGCAAAGCCCCAGCATCCCGGGTGAAACAGGATCAAGCATTGCAGATTTCCTTAAAAAGCCCGAAGGCAAAATTCCCCTCTATATACATTCGAATAGCCAGAACGATGAGCTTGCTCCCGATAGGAATAACGACCTCGAAGGTTCGAAGGTCTTTTCAGCTCAGGGCCAGGAAAAAGCAGCCCTTACCCAACGCAAGCCTCACCCCTCCCTGCGTCAGGATTACCGATTCGAGAATTTTATCATCGGCGAGAACAATCGCTTTATTTTCAACGCCTCCGAGGCGGTGGCCAAGAGCCCGGCCAGAATCTACAATCCGCTCTTGATCTACGGCGGCGTCGGCTTGGGAAAAACCCACCTCATGCATGCCATCGGCAACCACCTCTACCAATCCAGGCCGGAGGTCAGGATTATCTGCATCACCGCAGAGGAATTCACCAACGAGTTCATCCAGATGATCCACGA
>DFYR01000061.1:5930-21860 GCA_002383375.1 Spirochaetaceae bacterium UBA4077 | reverse complement strand
AGTTCAAGAACAAGTACCGCAACGCGGATGTGCTTCTCATCGACGACATCCACTTTTTCCAGAACAAGCCTGGCGTCCAGGAAGAGCTTTTCCATACCTTCAACGCCCTCTACGACTCGGAACGACAAATGGTCTTCACCCTGGACAGGCACGTCAAGGAATTGAAGGATTTTTCGGACAGGCTGAAAAGCCGCTTCGATAAAGGCTTGGTGGTGGACGTCCAGCCGCCCATCTACGAGACCAGGGTGGCGATCCTCAAGCAAAAGCTGCTTCAGTCGGGTAAAAAGGTGAATGTGATCGAGGAAGTCATCGACCTGGTGGCGTCCAATGTTTCATCCAACGTTAGAGACCTGGAGGGCTGCCTCACCAAGCTCACCGCATACGCCGAACTGGTGCACAAGGACCTCACGGTCGATATAGCTCGAAACCTCCTGAAGGAAATGTTCAACGCAAAGCGCCATTCCGCCATCACCGTAGATTCCATAATTCGGATGGTCGCGGATTTCTATAAGCTTTCCCTTTCTGACCTCAAAGGAAAAAAACGCAGCAAGAACATCGCCCTGGCCAGGCAGGTGGCCATGTTCGTCATCCGTGAGGTCACCGAGTACTCCACCACTGAAATCGGCGTGGAATTCGGCGGTAGGGACCATACGACGGTGATGCATTCCTGCCAAAAAATCGAGCAGATGCTCAAGTTCGATCCCAGCTTCGACGCCTCCATGCAGCGCCTTCTCCGGGATGCCCGGCAGAACGGCGCCGAGTAAAGCCTCTTTAAAACCCGTGTACAAGTCTTTGGCCGCTGTGGAAAAGTCTTTTCCCTGTGCAAACTGTGGAATAACAACAGGTGTTTTCAGCAACTTATCCACAGGATATATAGTCATTATAAACAAAGAATTATTGCCGTTTTCCACATATTATTGTCCCTTATTACTATTATTACTCTTGTATATGTCTAATACAGTAAGATTAGGAACCGGAAAGCCCGAAAAAATCCCGGAATCGCTGTTTCATTGGTTTGTCGTTTCTGTTAGAATGAAATTAAGAGTAGTATCATCGTGAGGGGGAAAATCATGAAGTTTACCTGCGATAAGGCTAGCCTTTTGCGTGAAATCGCCTTTGCCCAGGAAATAATCGCATCTAAAAACGCCCTTTCAATAATGTCCAACGTATACCTGGAGGTTTCCGACTCTCGCCTTCTCATACGGGCGACCGACGTCAAGGTTAGTTTCGAGACGACAATACCCGTCGATAACGTTATTCCCGGATCCCTGACGGTATTCTGCGACAAGCTTATGGGCATTTTAACCACCCTTCCCGACGGGGACCTCACCATCGAGCAGGACGACGGACGAATCATCCTGAAACCCGCTGAAAAAAAGGTACGCTTCCAGCTCAAGTCGCTTTCGGGGGATAAATTCCCCGAGCTGCCCAGGGCCGAGGAGAATCTGTTCTTCCAACTACCCTCCCGGGATTTTAGACGCATGGTCTCCCAGACCATTTTTTCCGTTTCCAACGACGAGACCAGGTATTTCATGAACGGCGTTTACATGGAAAAGACCCAGGATGGCAGTCTTGTCATGGTGTCCACCGACGGTAGGAGGCTGGCCTTTGTGCGCAGCGACACCAGGGGCACGTTGCCGGATTTTAAGCCGGTCATCATTCCCATCAAGGTTTTGGGAATTCTATTAAAGCGGCTTTCGGACGAGGGAATGCTGGACCTGGCTATCACGGAAAAGAGCCTGTTCCTGCGCTTTAACAATTACCAGATTTCCAGCGTCCTCATCGAGGGGCAGTTCCCTAATTACCAGAAGGTTATTCCGCAAAACCAGAAGAATTCCTTCAGCGTCAAGAAGGCGGATATGCTCGAAGCCCTGAAGCGCGTATCTATTTTTGTGGAGCAGAAATCCTACCGGACCTTCTTTTCCGTCTCGGAAAACGGTCTTGTCCTGTCCTCGGAGGAAAGCGAGATCGGGGCTGCCAGAGAGGAAATAGGCTGCGAATACTCGGGCGGAGAGACGACCATCGCCTTGAACTATAAGTATATAGAAGAACCCTTGAGGGTTTTGGATGCCGAAGCGTTCACCATCGAGTTCAGCGATCCTTCCCGGGCCATTACCCTGCGGCCAGAGCCCAGCGGAGACTACTTCCACATAGTCATGCCGATGCAAATAGACTAATGCCTTTTTCGTACGCCCGGTTTGTCTCATTCCGCAACCTCGAGGACAGCGAGGTGGACACCAAGGCCGAGCGGATTTTTCTCATCGGAGAGAACGGTCAGGGAAAAACCAATTTTCTCGAAGCCCTGTACTATCTCTGCTACGGATCTTCCTTCAGGGGAGCTGTGGATCAGCAGATTCCCGCCGGCGCAAGCCAGGGTTTCGGGCTGGCTGCCGCCTGGAATTCTCTGGGGCAAGCCGGCGGCGAAGCGCTCCAGGACAGCATTTCCATTCGCTACGACGGGCAGACCAAGGATATCCGGCTTAACGGTAAGAGCTTAAAAGACAGGAAGGAGCTGGTGTTCCACAATCCGGCGGTGGTGTTCTGCCACGAGGATTTCAGCTTCGCCGCCGGCGATCCGGAGCGGCGAAGGTTTTTTTTCGACCAGTGCGCGGGGATGCTCTATCCCGGCTATATAGAGTCGTTGCGCTCCTACAAGCGCATTCTCAAGCAGCGCAACGCCGCGCTCAAGGAGAGCGCCCACGACCTGCTGGATGTTCTGGACCCTCAGCTAATACGCTTCGGGCTCGCCTTGATGGAAGAACGCCAGAAGCTCCACCGGCGTTTTCAGAAGGACTTCTCCAGACTCTATGAATACGTTTCCAAGCTGGGCCGCTCCGTGGAGCTTGCCTACTCCCCCAGCTGGCAGAAGAACCTGGATTTCGATTCCCTCCTAGCCCTCCTAGGCTCCAGAAGAGAGTCTGAAATACTCTTCGGGACCACCAGGCTGGGACCGCACCGCGACCGCTGGGATTTTACCAGCGAAGAAGGAAGCTTCACTGATAGGGCTTCTACCGGCCAGCTTCGCCTGCTTTCCTTGGTTTTACGGATCATCCAGGCTTCGGCAGTGGCAGGTGGCGAAGACTATGACGACAACGGCGGATCCTCGGGGCTTCAACCTGCCGGTGGAGAAAGGAAATCCCGCTGGCCCATCCTTTTGCTGGACGATGTGCTGCTGGAGCTGGATGTGGGTAAACGGCGGCGCTTTCTGGAGCTTCTGCCTCCGCCCGGCCTGGGCGCCCAGGCCTTTTTTACCTTCCTGCCCGAAGAGCCGTGGACCGAGTACAAAAACGGGGATACCATCGTCTACAGGATGCACAATGGCCGATTCGAGAATCAAAAGCGCCTCTGAGATACTCTCAGCCTTTTTTGACCGGGACCTGGTCAAGCAGGGGGAGTATTATGCCCTCTTCGACCGCTCCTGGAAGAGCATCGCCGGAGCGCGCCTGGCTCCGCACACAAGACCGGTTGAGATAAAGCACGGCGTCTTAATCGTCGAGACCGAACATCAGGGTTGGATGCAGCTGCTGCAGCTGCAGCAGGACAGGATGCTGGGCGAGATTCAGCGGCGTTTTCCCGATCTGGGCGTTCGGAGCCTGGCCTTCAGGCTGGGCGAGGCTGAGAGTACTGACAGGATCTCCAGGAATAGCGATTCGACGGGGGCTGCTTCGCCTCATGAGGTCTTGAATGCGGCGGCTGATGCGGTGACAACTGAGGCATCCGAAGCTCCTGAAGCGGCCACGGCTGCGCCACAAAAGGCTCCTGCTGGTGCAACCGCAGCGCCGCCATCCTCGAGCCTCCCCGGCGAGCTTCAGGATCTATTCGAAAAGATACGGAAGAATCTTCGACGATAGCCAGATGGTTGACGAAGACGGGCGCAGCGTTTTATACTCACGAGCCTGCCCACGGGTTATGCCCCCGGGGCATCGATAGCGAAATCGACCGGCGATCGGAGTATCGCCTTAGGTTAAGGAGCATGTTACCATGAAACGCACCTACCAGCCCAGCAGAACTAAGAGAAACCGCAAGTTCGGCTTCCGCGCCCGCATGTCCACCAAGGGCGGCAGGCTTGTCCTGAAGCGCAGAAGGGCCAAGGGAAGAGTCAAGCTTTCCGTCGCGGACGAAAAGAAGAAGTATTGACGCGTATGTCCCCGGACGGGGATATGGAGAAAGAGAGACAGGATTTTCCGAAATCCGAGAAAATTCGGAAGAAGTCGGAAATAGACCGGATTTTTCGCACTGGCGCCCGGTTTTCCTGCAAGGGGATGGCTATGCGCGTTGCGCGCAATTCCCTTCCGCGGAGCCGGGTTGTTTTTATTACGGTTCGCTCCTTTGAAGGGGCTGTCCGGCGGAACCGGGCAAAACGTATAGCCCGGGAGGTCTGGCGCCTTAACAAGACGGCCTTCCGTCAGGGCTTCGATGTAGCCGTTATTCTGTACCCCGGATACGAGGACTTTCCAGTCTGTTCCGCCCTGATGCTCAGTCTCTTTCGCAAGGCGGGTTTAGTTGAATGAATGTGCTGAAGAAACTGCTTTCTCTTCCGTTTCTCGCCCTCATAAAACTTTACCAGATACTGATATCACCCCTTTTTCCCCCGTCCTGCAGGTTTTATCCAACCTGCTCTGCCTACTCCTACCAGGCGATAGCCAAATACGGCCCCTTCAAGGGCACATGGCTCGCCTTCAGGAGGATCATCCGTTGTCATCCACATAATCCGGGAGGTTATGATCCAGTACCATGAGCATATTTAACGATGGTTCCCAGTCCAAGGAAGAAAGAAGGCGTACTATCCTGGCGGTGGTGCTTTCAACGGTCATTGTCGGCGTGGGCTTCATGCTCCAGAACATATTCTTTCCGCCCGCGCCCCAGAGCGCCCAAAGTACCGTCCAGACAACCCAGCAGCTCGGCGAGTCGGCAGGCAGCCCGCCCCCTGCGGCTACTGTCGTGGCCGATCCCTTCGCCCCCGCGACCACGGTAACGACCGCCCCAGCGGCCCTGCCGGCTCCGGCCGCGGCCCAGACGTCTTCGGTCGAAGCCCCGGTCGCCCAAGCGAGCTATACGATCGAAACGGATCTCTTAAAGGTTGTATTGAGCAACGCAGGCGGCGACATCGTCTCGCTCCAGCTCAAAGAACACAGGGATAAGGATGGCTTTGTCGACCTCATCGTTCCCGGAGAGAAGGGATCCCAGGGCATTTCTCTGGCCTTTGGGGCCCCGGGAGCTCCGGCGGTAAGCGAACTCATGAATGTCTCCTGGCTGGATACCGACAGAAAGACAATCCAGTTTTCCCGAGTTTTTTACGCTCGACCCAGCGAAGGCGGTGAGCTCAAGCCCTTTACCTATAGGAAGACCTATACCTTCCGCAACGGGGAGTATCTGTTTGGGATGGCGATCGGACTGGAGGGGGAAAACGGCGCCCAAATCCCGCTCAATACCAACGGGACAGCCTACACTCTCTCGGTGGGACCGCAGATCGGTCCCCGCTTCGACCATCTGACCAAGAACGCCGATTACCGAAAGTACATTCTCGAGGTGGAAGGCAAGAAAAAGACCGAAATGCCCAAGGCGGGCAACCTCCAGATCATAAAAGAACGGCCCAGCTGGGGCTCGGTGACGGGAAAATACTTCTCCTTCATCGCGATTCCCGAACTGCCCTTCGCTTCCTTCAGCTATCTGCAGGGACAGGATCCGTCGATCAAGCAGACCAACACCATGTACCTGTCCAGGCCNNGCCCACCTGGCCAAATACGAATACGCGGACAAGAACAGCTTCGGGCTTTCGTCCATGAGGCTGGAGGACGTGGTCGAGCGTTCCAACCTCTTAGGATGGCTCGAAACGATCCTGAAGTTCATGCTGAATATTTCCTATAAGCTTATTCCCAATTACGGCGTGGCGATCATCCTGGTGACCATTTTTATAAAGGTTCTCTTCTATCCGCTCACGAAAAAGAGTTCGGTTTCCACGGCAAGGATGCAGGAACTCCAGCCAAAGCTCCAGGAACTCCAGGCCAAATATAAGGGTAATCCCCAGAAACTCAACCAGGAGATGGCGGAATTCTACAAGCGGGAAAACTACAACCCCATGTCGGGCTGCCTGCCCATGCTCATCCAGCTCCCCCTCTTCATCGCCATGTACAATCTCTTCAACAATCATTTCGATCTGCGGGGCGCCAGCTTCATAGCAGGGTGGATAAACGACCTTTCTCTTCCAGAAAGCATCGTGAACTTCGGTTCTTTCCGGCTTCCGATCCTCGGATGGAACGATTTACGGGCTTTGCCCATCATTTACCTGGCAAGCCAGCTTTTGTATGGCAAGTTCACCCAGAGCCCCCAGGGAGGCCAAAACGCCAGCCAGATGAAGCTGATGATGTACGGAATGCCCATCATGTTCTTCTTCATTCTCTACGACGTTCCCTCAGGGCTGCTGCTGTACTGGATCGTCAGCAACGTCCTTACCATAGCCCAGCAGGTGCTTATCAAGGATCTGATGAAAAAGCACAAGCTGGCGCCTGCCCAGGCCAAGAATCCGGCACCCGCCTCGGGTCCCATGAGAAACGCTGGAAAAACCAGTGTCAGGGCCAACGGGGAGGCTTCGGGCCAGGGAGACCTGGGAACCAAGGTCAAGGATTGGCTCGAGAAGAAAGCCGCCGGCATGGAAGGAAAATCATCAGCTTCGGCGCAGAAACCCGGTTCCTCCAAGGGAGGCGAGGGCCAGGCAGGCAAGAAGGGCGGCGGCAAACGCTGAAGAAGCCGGCGCCGCAAAGCTCCCGGGGAGCTTTGCGGCGCCGGTCCTACGTAGAGTATGTTTCACTTTTTTAGGAGATAGCGATGGTATATGAATTTGAAGGGAAAACCGAGCGCGAGGCTATCCAGCTTGCCGCTACCCAGCTGGGGCTGGAGACCGACGAGTTCGACGTGGAGATTCTCGAGTCGCTTTCCGGTGGGCTATTTAAAAAGGGCAAGGTTAAGATCAGGGTCCATACCAATTCCGATCTGAGCCTGGATGCGGATCAAAAAGCTACGAGCGTGGAATCTTCCGAGTCCGGAATTCAAGGCAGGGCCGAGAACGAAGCCATCGGGCATGAGCGCAGGTTGCTTTCGGACGAAGAGCGCATCCCCATGGACGAGTTCGAGGAAAAAATAGTCGCCTGGACCAAGGCTGTGGTGGATGCCATGGGCTATCCGTCCAAGGTATCGGTGCTATTCAGGGAAGACAAAAAACTAGGCCTCAAGGTGGAAACCGACAATACCTCCATGATCATCGGGAAAAAGGGCAAGAACATCGACGCCCTGCAGCTTTTGGCCAACGTTTACGCGGGAAAGCTGGGCAGGGAGGACGTCAAGGTCATCCTGGATTCGGAGAATTACCGGATCCGCCGGGAAGAGTCCCTGGTGCGGATCGCCTATGAGTCCGCCGAGCAGGTGCGCAGAACCGGCAGGTCCCTGCTTTTGGAGCCCATGAATCCCTTCGAGCGCCGAATCGTGCACACTACCCTCAACGATATTGTCGATATCGAGACCAAGAGCGAGGGCGAAGGCTTGTATAAGCAGGTGCGGGTCATGTTCAGAGGTCGTAGATAGACTGATCTGCATACGGTCTGAGCTTGACCGTTTTTTAGAAATTAGAGTAAAATTCATCGTTTTCCCACCTTAATCAGCGAGTCCACACCCTAGGTAGGGGGCAAAGGCTCGCCGAATGCGGATTCAACCTGCAAAGGAGACATTTTCCGCCATGGCAGTAAAGACCTTCAAAGGCGGAGCGCATCCGCCCGAACGAAAAGAACGGTCCAGCGCTCTCGCAATCCAGCGTTTACGCGAGGTAAAGCTTGTCGTCGTGCCGGTCAACCAGCATTTCGGCGCTCCGCTCCAGCCCCTTGTTAAGGTCGGCGACAGCGTCAAGCGCGGACAGAAGATAGCCGACGCCGAGGGCCGGATGACCGTTCCCGTCCACGCTCCGATAGCCGGAGTGGTAAAAAAGATCGAGCCCAGGACCCAGTCGAACAATTCAGACGGTTCCTGCATCATTATCGAGGCGCTTCCGCCTCCGGCGGAAGGACAGCCTGTTCCCGCGCCCGAAGACCTTGCGGACTTCATGCCGCCCCTCGATCCCTTCGCCTGCTCCAAGGAAGAAGCCCTGGCCAGGGTCAGGGCCGCGGGCATCGTGGGGATGGGCGGCGCGGGATTTCCCGCCCATGTGAAGCTGGCTCCCTCCAAGCCTATCGCCCTGGTCATCGCCAACGGCGCCGAGTGCGAGCCCTTCCTCACCATAGACGAGCGAAGCCTGATCGAGCGAGCCGACGACGTGGTGGAAGGCGTGGCGATCACCATGAAGATTGTCAACGCTCCCGAGGGCGTGATTGCCGTGGAGGAGAACAAGGTCCACGCGGTGCCGCTTCTGGAGAAGGCGATCGCCGCCAGCCCCCGCACCAGGGCGGGTATGAAGATCAGGGTGCAGCTGCTCAAGACCAAGTATCCCCAGGGCGGCGAAAAAATGCTGATCACCGCCATAACCGGCAAGGAAGTGCCTTCCGGCGGTCTTCCCATGGACGTTGGCTGCGTGGTGCAGAATATCGGCACCCTCTTGGCCATGGTGGAAGCCTTCAAGGAGGGTAAGCCCCTCATAGAGCGCGGACTTACCATTTCCGGCGGGGCCTGCACGAAGCCTGCCAACGTGATAGCGCCCATCGGGACTCCCGTCGCCGACATCATCGCCGCGGGGCTTGCCCAGGTGGACGAGGAAAAGCTGGGTATGGTGATCTACGGCGGCCCGATGATGGGCGTCGCGGTACCCAATTACCAGATTCCCGTGCAGAAGAACACCTCGGGCGTCCTGCTTCTCGACACTATCGAATCCAAGCATTACGACGAGGAAACCTGCATCCGCTGCGGCCGCTGCATGCGCGCATGCTCCTGCAGGCTTTCTCCTGCCCTTCTCGCCGTCGCCGTAGAGTCCGGCGATTATAAGGAAGCGGAGAAGATAGGACTTCTGGACTGTATCGAATGCGGTACCTGTTCCTTCGTCTGTCCCTCCCATCGTCATCTTGTCCAGCGTTTCAGGGTAGGCAAGCAGATTCTGCGAGCCCTGAAGCAGAAGGAGGCCCAGAATGCCCGCTAAAGGCCTGTTGCTCTCGTCGAGCCCCCATTCCTTTACGCCGGTGAGCACGCCGAAGATCATGCTTTCGGTCCTCATCGCTCTCATCCCCGCCTCGGCCTATGGCGTCTACCTCTACGGCTTTTCTGCCCTGGCGCTGATCCTTGTCTCCATGGCATCGGCGGCGGCGGCTGAGTTCGTGTTCCGCAAGCTGATAAAGGCTTCGACCACGGTGGCTGATTTTTCAGCCCTGGTTACCGGCCTTCTTCTCGCCTTGACCCTGCCTCCTTCGACGCCGCTATGGATGGGCGCTCTGGGAGCGGCCTTCGCCATTATCGTGGCTAAGGAATTCTTCGGCGGCTTGGGGGCCAATCCCTTAAACCCCGCCCTTATCGGTCGCGCCTTCCTGTTGATGAGCTTTCCCGCTTCGATCACCACCTGGACCCTCCCCCAGGGCTTGGTTGTGGGACCGGACGCAATCTCTTCCCTTTCCCTCTCCCAGGGAGCGGTCGACGCGGTGACGGCGGTAACGCCCTTGGGGCTCATAAAGTCGGGCAAGACCCTGGCCGATGTGGGTACCTATTTGGGCACCCATAGCGACGGGGAGCTCTTGAAGCAGCTCTTCCTCGGCTTTCACTCGGGTTCGATGGGTGAAAGTTCCATTTTGCTGATAACCCTAGGCGGGCTTTTCCTCCTGGGCATCGGCGTCATTCAATGGATCATTCCCGCGGCGGTCCTGGGTTCGACCTTCCTCTTCTCCTGGATATTGGGAATGAATCCCCTGTTTTCGCTCTTCACCGGCGGCATAGCTTTCGGCGCCTTCTTCATGGCTACCGATTACGCCACCAGGCCGCTGACGCCCAAGGGACAAGTCATTTTCGGAATAGGAATTGGACTGATCACGGCAGTGATCAGAAAGTTCGGTGGATTCCCCGAAGGCGTCACCTACGCCATCCTCATCATGAACATAGCTACCCCCTTCCTGAACAAGATGAGGGTCAAGAAGTACGGCTTCGTGCCTCCGGTCAAGCCTGCGAAGCCTTCGAAGGAGGCGGCGCGATGAAAGGCACCTTAAAATTGGGCATTACCCTGGCGCTCTTCGCCGTAGGAGCCTGCGCGAGCCTGGCTGTCGTCTATACGGTCACCAAGCCGCAAATCGAAGCCCAGGATCAGCTCGCCCTCGAGGCCTCGCTGCGCGACCTCTTTCCCGAAGGCGAGGAGTTCGAGGATATTTCGGCGTCCATTAGCTCCGCCAATGACGCGGTCAGAATTTCGAGCGCCTTTCTCGCCAAGCGGGGCGGCGCCCCTCTCGGGCTGGCGGTAAAGGCGGCCGGGCCTAGTTATGGCGGCCAGGCTGTGCTGCTAGTGGGCGTGGAACTCAATAGGAGCATCGCGGGAGTGAGAATACTCGAACTCAACGACACCGCCGGCCTTGGCGCCAACGCCAAGAATCCCGGCTACTATGTCGACAAAGCCAACAAGGTAACCTTCCCCGGCCAGTTCGCGGGCAAGTTTATCACCGATCCTTTTGTCGTGAAGAGCGACGTCGTGGCTATAACCGCCTCTACCATTACCTCTACGTCCCTGACGACTATCGTGAAGGCGGCGGCTGAGGCGGGGGCGCTATGGCTAGAAAATTCTGCGCTGGCGCCGCCGGCGGATCAAAACTCCGCGGCTTCATATAGCGGATCGGCCGCTTCGGAAAGCGCTCCGGAAGCGACGGGAGGGAATTGAAATGAAAAGCCTCTGGAAGACTTTTAAACAGGGAATCATCTACGAAAATCCCCTTCTGATGCTTATGATCGGCCTCTGCTCGGCCCTGGCGGTCACCTCGAGCGTAGCTAACGGCCTTGGCATGGGTTTGGCTATGACCTTCGTCCTTCTCTTTTCCGAGATAGTCATTTCGATCTTCAGGAAAGTGATACCTAACTCGGTGCGAATCCCTATTTTCATCATCATCATCGCCGCTTTTACCACGATGGTGGACCTGGTGATGAAGGCGTACTTCCCCGACTTGTCCAAGAGCATGGGCGTGTTCATTCCACTGATCGTCGTAAACTGCATCATCATGGGCCGCGTCGAGGCCTTCGCATCCAAGCAGGGAGTCTTGCCCGCGATTTTCGATTCCCTGGGCATGGGGCTCGGCTACACCTGGGTCATGGTGGCCATATCGGCGGTTCGCGAACTTCTGGGAAACGGAAGCGTAGCGGGCATTCCCCTCATGCCGGCTTCTTTTCAGCCCATTCTCTTCTTCATTCTGCCTCCGGGAGGCTTCCTTGTCTTCGGCCTCTTCATCTCCTTCAACATCTGGCTCAAGGGCAGGATGGATAAGACAGCCAAGGAGCGTGCATAATGGACCTCGCAAAAATCTTTTTAGTCGCCCTCCTGGTGAACAACGTCGTTCTCATGCGCTTCCTCGCGCTCTGTTCCTATGTGGGTATGACGAACGACGTAGGCCAGTCGGTGGGCATGGGTTTCGCGGTTACCTTCGTTACGGTGCTCGCCACGGCCGCAACCTGGCCAATCTACCATTTTCTACTCGTCCCGATGGGGCTCACCTTCCTCAAGATTCTCGTATTCATCCTCGTGATTGCCAGCCTGGTCCAGCTTGTGGAGTTCTATCTGAAGAAAAACATACCAGGCCTTTATGCGGCCATGGGAATCTACCTGCCCCTCATCACCACCAACTGCGCGATCCTGGCTGTCACTTTCGAGAACATCGACTATGGCTACTCGTTCATACAGTCCATCGTTTATGCCGTGGGCGTCTCTCTTGGCTATCTCTTGGCGATGGTATTGCTGGCGGGTGTGCGGGATAGGATGAAGACGAGCCCTGTGCCCAAGTTCCTCCAGGGTACGCCTATTCTCTTCATCGCTTCGAGCCTTCTTGGCGTGGCTTTCATGGGCTTCTCCGGGCTCATCAAATAGGGGTAGGAAATGAGCGTCATACTAATCACCGTAATATTCGCCGCTATCCTCGCCTTTGTCCTGGGAATAGCCCTGGGATTTTTCCAGAAGAAATTCCATGTCGAGCGGGATCCCAAGATCGACGAAGTACGGGCCGCCCTTCCTGGGGCTAATTGCGGCGGCTGCGGATTTCCCGGCTGCGACGGCTATGCCGAGGCAGTGGCCACCGGCAGGGCGCTTACGACCAAATGCTCGGCCGGCGGGGCTTCCACCGCTGAAGCGGTATCGAAAATCATGGGCGTGGACGCCGGGGCGGAGGACCTGGTCACGGTCCTGCTCTGCCAGGGCACGAAAGATCTGGCAGTATCAAAGGGCGACTATGTGGGTATCAAGACCTGCAGGGCGAGCAAGCTTTCCACCGGCAGCGTAAAGGCCTGTTCCTGGGGCTGCCAGGGTCTTGGAGACTGTGTGGCGGTCTGCAAGTTCGACGCCCTGGAAATGGGCGATGACGGCCTGCCCCATGTAAACTACGACAACTGCACGGGCTGCGGCATGTGCGTCGAGGAATGCCCCCAGAAGCTCTTCACCCTGGTGCCCAGGGGCAAGAAGGGTTCTATCGTCCTCTGCTCCAACCGCAACGTGATCAAGGCCAATGTGATGAAGACCTGCAAGACGGGCTGCATCAAGTGCGAAATCTGCGTGAAGCAGTGCCCCGAAAAGTGTATAACCATGGTGAACGGGATTCCCGTCACCGATTACGACAAGTGCACCTCCTGCGGCGTCTGCGTGCAGAAGTGCCCCACCCACGCCTACAAGCTTCTGGAAACGGATGTGATGGGCGAGAAAAAAAAGGTCCCGGTGCTGGCCGAGGCTTGAGAATTCGTCGACAGAGGGCCGTCATTGAAAGGCTTACGGCATTCAATGGCGGTTTTCTCGAAAGATACAATTTTCGATAAGCGCGGCGCCCCTAATGGGCGCTTTTTTTTCCCATGATGCATAGCGGCGACTCAGCCTGGTCGGAAAAGAACTGGCGGTATGACGATTCAGTACCTCACCCATCTATACCTCAGCCCCAGGCCAAGACTGATCGTCGCATTTCTGTCGGCGGAGAGATCCTCGGGTAAGCCGGCCAGGGGCAGGTAGCGGTTAAAGCGGAGTTCAAAGAAAAGTCCCAAGCCCGAGGCGCCCGAGCGGATTAAAGGAGAAGACCAGCGCAAGCCCGCGGTGCCGATCCAGCTCAGGGGGGCGTTGTAGCCCCTGGCCGGGCTGGACTCGGTTGCCGAGAGCCCCGGTTCGCCCAGGGTGAAGACGGGGCCTGCGAAGAACGAGAAGCCAGCGTTTTGTCCGATCACCAGCTCCAGAGGAAAGCGGAAGGTTCCGAGCAGTTCGTCGTATTCGGTGCGCCCTCGCAGGCCGAGTGAAAAGTTGTTGAAAACCGGCAGCGAGAGGGCTGCGCCCAAGCCGGCGCCCCGGAGCTCCAGCTCCGGGGCGCCACCGCCCACAAGCGCCTCGGCGTTCAAAATTCCCAGCACGTTAGCTTCGATGCCCAGGCCCGATAGCGGCGAGGCCGATACAACCCGGCCGGCGAATAGAAAACGCCTGGACCAGGACGATTCGGACAGGGAGTCCCTGGTAACGCCTCTACGGCTTCCCCTGCTGGTGGCATGCAGGAACTGGCCTTCTCCGGTGTAAATACCCACATGATCGGCGGCTGCTATGACAGCTGGACCGATCGACGTATAGGTGCCGCTGCGCGAAGCCGTGGCTTCGAGATCGAAAAAAACCAGATCGCCTGCAGTTAACTCTTTTCGGGGAATAATCAGGACCCATTGCCCCAGGGTGGCTACGGTGCGCGGAACCGTACGACCGGTGGCTTCCTTGAAGACCAGAAACACATAGCCGGAGCAGTCAAGACCCTTGGAGTTCGTTCCGCCGTAGACGTAGGGTGTTCCGATGTAGCTGTTCGCCGAGCGGAGTATGGAGCTTCGAGTTTTAGAGGGGGAAAAGCTCGGCAAGGGGATCTCCCCCTGGTTTTTTCCTGCCGAGGCGGCAGGAGCGGCCAAAGCCGGCGTACCAGCCCATAAATCGAAGAGAAATAGGGCGAGCAGAATCAACCAACGAGCAGGCAGGCGTAGCCATCGCTGTCTTCTCAATTCGGCAGGCTTTCTCCGCATTCTTTTAATATCGGAACACAGGACCGGCCTGTGAAGGCGTTTGTCTCTGCATCGAAGATTGTTGAAAGGTTCATCAATAATCTTCGATGCAGGTATTAAGGCTCTATTGAATCAGGTCTATCACATTTTTAGCGACATACCTTTTCGACCCGTTGAAAACCGCTACCCCGTCAGATTCCAGCATTTCGCCGTCCAGATAAACGATGCTCTTGTTGCGGGGAATCCGCAGGGTTTTATCGCCCTTGGTCACCACGAGGACGAGGTTCTCGGGATCGGTCTTGTCCACCGTCACGGCGGCGCCCTTCCTGGAGAACATCGGGATCGCGTCCTTAAAGAGAAGGGAAGTCGCCTTGGCGAGATCGACCTTCATGGTCGCGGCCATGTAGTCGGCGATATCGGTGTTCCTCACCAGACCGGTGGGCCTTCTTCCGAAAGGATCGTAGATATAGAGAACAACATCCTCGCCCGTATGACCGTTGGTGGTGAACCCAATCTTCGCACGAAAGGCGACCATCGGGCCGATCGCGTAGTTCAAAGATCCGGGTTTGGCTGCGGCCAACAGGGCTATCTCGGCCTCGGTCAGGTCGGAGATACCCATATGGGCAGCGACGGCTTCACGTATGGCTTCCGGCTTGGTTCGATCGGCTCCCCTGGCGGCCAGAACGGCCTCGAGCCCTTCGCCGGTGAGGCTGGCCCTCTTGAGCGGGTCGATGAAGGTGGTCCACGGGGTCTTGTCATAGCCTGAGCTGATCGAGCGATCCCCTATGGAGATACCGGAATTGCCGTGATCGGTGACGGCTATGACGACGGTGTTGCCGTCCTTTTTCGCGAAGTCGAGGGCTACCTTTACCGCATCGTCGAAGGCGATGATATCGGTTATGAGGGCGACAGGATCGTTGGCGTGGGCTGCCCAGTCGATCTTGGAGCCTTCGACCATGAGGAAAAATCCCTTCTCGTNNAGCCTTCGACCATGAGGAAAAATCCTTTTTCGTTCTGCGAGAGGATTTCAATGGCCTTGGCTGTCATTCTGGAGAGCGAAGGCTCGATCGCCGGATCCCTGTCCAGATCGTAGGACATGGCGGTCACCGCCTTGGATTTGCCGAAGGTGCCGACGAGCTTGTCGCCCCTGAAGGCGCGCAAATCCGACGCGTTATCCACGTAGGTATACCCGCGAAAGGACAGGATGGCCTTCATGTCTTCCTTATCCTTCCTNNAAGGATCGTGGGCGCTGAAATCGGCGGGCGTGGCGTGCATGAACTCGCTGGTGCTGATGATGCCGGTGGAGCGCCCGCTCAGCCGCGCCGCTTCGAGGACGGTCGCCACGGGACGAAAGTCGTCGGCTTCGGGAACCTCAACGTCGGGAAGCAGGTACAGCTTGCCCAGACTCCCCACGTTCCCGGTCTGGGATGCCCAGCCGGTGGAGAAGGCCGAACCGGCGGGAGCAGAGTCGGCGATCGTCCCATCGGAACTCCAGGTGCTCACCAGCCCGCAGGCGATCTCGTCCAGGGCCAGGGGCTCTCCTTTGTAGAACCTGGCCAGGGTGGTACCCGCCACGCTCATTCCGTCGGGGATGAGCATGATGACGTTNNTGGGCGAAACCCATGCCAACGGTAAAACAAAGGGTAACGAAGAGCGCCATCCTTTTCTTGAACTCTTTCATCTGTATCGCTCCTTATCTGGGAAAAGATGGTGCAAGCCTAGAATGGAAAAGTGAGAGGATGTTTTTTCTTTTATGAAAAATCGATGAAATAGCAAGAAACC
>DFYR01000061.1:1550-5917 GCA_002383375.1 Spirochaetaceae bacterium UBA4077 | reverse complement strand
TTTTTTTGCCTACCGCCCGACCCGCATAAGGTCGTAAAAAATCACAAGGCCAAGCCCCCCTATCGGTCCACCAGATCCAGGTTGCCCGGATCGTAGCGCGGCCCCGCGGCGGGATGGGCGCTCAAAAGCGCCTGGATTCGCGCAAGAGTTTCTTTTTCCAGGACGATGTCCACGGAAGCCGCGTTTTCCTCCAGGTATTTGAGTCGCTTCGTACCGGGTATGGGCAAAAGAGTCTCGCCCTGGTGCAAGACCCAGGCGAGGGCCAGCTGGGCCGGGCTGCAGCCTAAAGAACTCGCCAAGGCGGCGAATTCTTCGACCAGCTTTTTATTGCGTTCCAGGTTTTCACCCTTGAAGCGGGGAAGACTGCGGCGGAAATCGTCGGCCGCCATGGTCTCTGGTTCGGGCATGGCTGCGGTGACCAAGCCCCGGGAGAGCGGGCTATAGGGAACGAAGGCGATTCCCAGCTGGAGGCAGGTGGGAATGATCGATTCCTCTGGGCCGCGNNCTCTGCACCGCGGCCAGGGGATATTCCCCATGGGCTCGCCGAATGCTCTCCGCTGCCGCTTCGCAAATGCCCACATAGCGGACCTTTCCCGCTTTTACCAGCTCGCCCATGGCCCCGACGGTTTCCTCCACCGGAACGCGAGGATCCACCCGGTGGGCGTAGTAGAGATCCACGTACTCCACCTTGAGACGCCGGAGGGACGCGTCTATAGCTTGTCGGGCGTAGGCGGGACTCCCATCCACGCCCATCTTTCCCGACTCGTCGGGACGAAAAGCGAATTTCGTGGCAAGGAATACTTCTTCGCGACGGCTGGATAAAACCTTGGCCAAGAGTTTTTCGTTTTCGCCGTTCCCGTACATATCCGCGGTATCCCAAAAATTGAGGCCGATATCCAAGGCCCTGTTGAGCACCCCGATATTCTCGGCCTCGTCGGCGGGACCGTAGCGGCCNNGTCATGCCCATGCAGCCAAGGCCGATCGCCGAAACCAGTTCCCCCGTATTTCCCAGGCTTCGCTGTTTCATTCTTCCTCCCGCTCCGCCTCGTTCGGGCGGCCTTTTAGGATGATACGTGAATTACCGCGGCCTTACCGGGCCCTTTTTGGGGGCGAATAGTTCGCCACGGCAATTCCCGGCACGATAAGCAGGGCGCTGACAAGATGAATGAAGCCAACATCCTCGCCCAGGATTAAATAGGCCAATAATCCGCTGAAAAGCGGCATGGAATAGTACANNTTCCAGAAAATGAAGGCTAACAGGGATGCCATAAGGGCTACGTATAATATGGAAAGAATTATGGTGAGATTCCAGCCGATGGGCGCCGAAATGGCGGGACCGAAAAAGTAAAAAGGTGCCAGGAATACCCAGCCGAGCACGAAGGTCGCTCCCTGAAAGGCCCAGAGATTTAGTTCCTTCGGTTTTTTCCGAAGCAAAAGACTGTACACGGCCCAGGAGAGGGAGGAAAGCAGTATCAAGGCGTCNNNNAGAGACTTTTGCAAGAGCCTCAAGAGTATTATAAAAACCGGAAAGGTTATGGATATGAGAGAAAGGTTGAGCGCCGTGGTCGTTCTTCCCGCCATGTAGACCAGGGTGGCGAAGGCCGTCACCCCGAGAAACGAAACGATGGAAAAATACCCTAGCCGCTTTCTGATAATCGGCCAGCCCGCGACGATATGCTTGAACNNAAATGGGAAGAATGGCCAAACAGGCGAGGGTCCAGCGGAAAAAAGAGAGGGCCACCGGATCTATGCTCGCGCTCAAGCCTCGGGCGAGGGTCATATTTCCCGCCCACAACACCGTGGCGCCGACGGCGAAGAGATATCCCGATCCCTGTTCTCCCTTGTCGAAATTTCGCTTCACGCTGCCAGGCTCCTAAATAGGTTTTTTCCGAAAAGCAGGGTACAATGTTGGGAAAATATACTATTGTTGAAACCCGAAAGGAAGAACAATGCATAGAATTGGAGGTACTCATGCNNCGAACGGCCTCATAGCGCCTTCCTCACGGAGAGAAAGCCCGCACTGGAGCGGGTCCTGAAATTGCTCGCCCCGCGTTTCGACTACATCAGCGTACTCGGCGCCGACGACCGGGGAATTCGCTACTCGGCCACCCCGGGCGAGACGAGGACCGGCGAACCTACCTGGGTTCAGCGGGGTTTCGTCTTCCGGACCCAGAAGGACGGTGTCGTCGCGGAATTCGCCTGTCCGGATATCGGTCAGGATGCGATGGCGTTCGCGGAACGACTGGTTCCCTCGATGGAGAAGCTCCTGGCTGCCCCGGGCGCGATGCGCTATCCCGGGATTCCCGACGAAGCGCTTCAGGCGGAGTTCAGAGGCGAGGTGGAAATCGACCCCTTTGCCACCGATCCGAAGATTGCGCTCTCCAGGCTNNAGCCGACTGAGGGAAGAACTCACGGATGGCACAACCGTGGTGATGGCCCATACGCGCTTCGAATGCATGGACGTATCCCGTCTCTTTCTTTCGCCCAACCGCAGCCTCATGCAAAGCTTCGCATGGTCCCAGGCTTACATATTCGGCGTCGCGCGCCGTGGCCAGGTTTCCAAGACCTCCTATCGCCCCGTGTCGGGGAGAAAGGGGCTGGAACTTCTGGACAATCTCGAAGCCAGCCTGCCCGAGCTCAAGGAGGAACTCGCCCTTCTGTTGGATGCGGTAAAAATCGAACCGGGGGTCTACGAAGTGATCCTGGATCCGGACATGGCGGGAACCCTGGCGCACGAAGCCTTCGGCCATGGCGTCGAGACAGATATGTTTTTCAAGGGCAGGGCCAAGGCGGCCGAATACATAGGCAAACGGGTGGGGTCGGATCTGGTCACCATGTACGACGGGGCCGCCGGCGCCGAGCAGTGCGGCTCATATCTTTTCGACGACGAGGGAAGGACCTCCTCCAAGACCAGGGTAATTGATCNNCGGAATTCTGGTGAGCGGTATTTCCGACACGCTTTCGGCGCTGGCCATGGGAATACCCCTCACCGGCAACGGCCGGCGGGAGGCATATTCACACAAAGCCTACGCCCGCATGACCAACACCTATTTCGCTCCGGGCGAATCGAAGCTGAAGGACATGATCGCCTCGGTCAAGAAGGGTTGGTATCTGAGCAGGCTGAACTCTGGTATGGAAGATCCGCGGAACTGGGGAATCCAGCTCATCGCCATGGTGGGCAAGGAAATCGTGGATGGCGCCTTCACCGGAAGGATCGCCAGCCCCGTATTCTGTTCAGGTTACGTGCCCGACGTGCTCGGGGCCATCGATATGGTATCCGACGATTTCCTCCTGGCGGGCTCGGGTTTTTGCGGCAAGGGTTACAAGGAATACGTTAAGGTTTCTTCCGGCGGTCCCTGTGTTAAAACGAAGATGAGGTTGGGATGATGAAAGAACGAATAGTACAGGCCTTGGCCAGGGCGGAAAAAAGAGGCGGCGTAAAGGCCGCGCAATGGCGTCTGGTAAGCGGGCACAGTTCGAGACAAGAGCGGTATTACGTCAAAAACGATCTGGAGCTGGCCCGGGAAGTGGAGGAGGTCCGGCACTCCCTCACGGTGTACGTGGATGGAAACGAGGGTGACAAGAAGACCAGGGGCGAGGCTTCGATAACACTCCAGCCCAGCCTGAGCGACGAGGAAATCGATTCCAAGATCGCCCAAGCCCTTTTCGCGGCTTCCATGTCGAAGAACCCCTGGTTCGACCTCCCCGGTCCCGCGGAGGCGAGGGTGCTTCTTCCCCCTTCGGGCTTTGAAGCGATGGACGAGACAAGCCGGGCCGAAACATGCCGCCGAGCCTTGTTCGCCCCGGAAAAAAAGCCCAAGGACCCTCCCCTTGCGCGGATAAACGCGCTTGAGCTTTTTATTTCCAAAAACAGCAAGCAGTTTATCAACTCCAAGGGAGCGCGGTTCGACACCGAGGAGTGGAAGGGATATTCGGAATTCATCGTCGAGGCCGAGGGCGATTCGGGCGGGGTCGAGCTTTTTGACGATATAGCCTTTTCGGAGCCCGCCGCGGCGAGGCTTGAGGAGGCTACAGGCGCCAGGCTCGTCCAGGTGCGGGACAGGGCGAAGGCCTACCCTACGCCGGCATTGAAGGATCTGCCCGTGATTTTGAGGGGCAGGGAGGCGGAGGATNNTTTTCGCATGGTTTTTCGATAACGCTTCCACCGAGGCGATTTTCACGAAGGCTTCTTCCTTCTTTCTCGGCATGAATGTGCAACAGACCGACCCCGCGATCGATATCCTTGACCCCCTGGATATCTGGGCTGAACCGATTATTCCCGGACTCCCGAATTCCTGTCCCTACGATGGGGAGGGATTTCCTCTGGAACGAACCCAGGTAGTGGATAAGGGCGTCTTGAAATGCCT
>DFYR01000061.1:526-1477 GCA_002383375.1 Spirochaetaceae bacterium UBA4077 | reverse complement strand
GAAATTCGCCTGGCCTATTGGTTCGATGGTAAAAAACGCATTCCCCTGACCGGCGGGTCGATTTCGGGCTCAGTGGCTGAGCTCAGATACACCATGGTCCGGAGCAGGGAACGGGCCTTGGCCTCCAGATCGCTCTGCCCCGAGGCAGTCCTGCTTAAGGGGGTTTCGATCACCGGGGCCCTGTAGACAAAGCATTTCGAGCCCCCCGGCGATTGTCGGGGCGCCGTAGACAAAGGGCGTTGATCGCCGGCGGACGGTGTGGGGGCCGGCCGAGGGTTTTTGCAAAATNNAGTAAGGCCTGCACCTTATCGACATTCTCCCAGGAAAAGCCTTCCCGGCCGAAATGGCCGTAGGCGGCCGTGGCCTTATACTGCGGGGCTTTGAGGTGGAGAGCCTCGATTATCCCCTGGGGCGAAAGATCGAAGACCTTGCGCACCGCCTCCGCGATCTTTGTCTCCTCCACCGAAGCGGTGCCGAATGTCTCGACGAGCACCGAAACCGGTTCGGGAACGCCGATGGCGTAGGCAAGCTCCAGCTCGCAGCGGGTCGCCAGGCCGGCGGCGACGATATTTTTGGCCACGTATCGGGCCATGTAGGCAGCCGAACGGTCGACCTTGGAGGGATCCTTGCCCGAAAAGGCTCCACCTCCGTGCCGGCCCATGCCGCCGTAGCTGTCCACTATGATTTTTCGTCCCGTAAGGCCCGTGTCTCCGGCGGGACCGCCGATGACGAACCGTCCCGTGGGATTTATATAATACTTTGTATCCCCGTCGAGGAGCCCGCTCGGTTCCAACACGGGTTTTATAACCTGTTCGATAAGGTTTTCCCTGATTTCCCCATGGCTCAAGAGAGCCCCTTCAGCCCCCGATTCGTCGTGTTGTTGGGAAAGGACCACCGCGGCGATGCGCACCGGCTTATTACCGTCGTATTCCACCGTCACCTGGCTCTTGC
>DFYR01000061.1:0-445 GCA_002383375.1 Spirochaetaceae bacterium UBA4077 | reverse complement strand
CGCCCTGGGCTATGTCGGGCGACTGGCTGTGAATAGCGTTGAGCACAGCCATGGAAGCCCAATCCAGGCCGTATTCGGGATCGTCGTAGCCGATCTCCCTTACCACCGAACGGGCGATTTCCTGGATGTCCACATAGGTTCTGGTGCTTATCTCTCCACCGACCAGGACAAGGCCGGTAGTGGCGTAACATTCGCAGGCAACGCGGGAATGTCTGTCCTTTTCCAGGCAGGCGTCGAGAACGGCGTCGGAGATTTNNTTTTTTACCCGCCCGCAATTCGGTTAACTCGGCGGGACCGTTCGCGCTTTGAAAGCTTCAACGGGAACGGCTTGCAGGCAGTGTAGTGATTAGGGGGAAAAGAGTCAATTGCGGCGATCTTGCGATCTAAGCACCTTAGATCCTGTCTATCACCCGTATTCCCGAGCCCGGGAAGCTGTCCATGCGCT
>DFYR01000048.1 GCA_002383375.1 Spirochaetaceae bacterium UBA4077 | reverse complement strand
AGGTGATTGAGCTCGGCGATGTCGTCCAGGTTGCCTATGCCGCAGTTGGAACCTAAAAGGCTTATGTTTTCGTACTGA
Source organism: Spirochaetaceae bacterium UBA4077 (assembly GCA_002383375.1). Lineage (GTDB taxonomy): Bacteria > Spirochaetota > Spirochaetia > Treponematales > Rectinemataceae > UBA2256. The sequence goes on along the minus strand of DFYR01000048.1, from coordinate 29,847 downwards.
AGGGAGGCGACGGTCTTGCCTCCCGTCTCGTTGACGAAGACGTTGCTGCATTGGATGACGCAGCCGGGNNATAAGGCCCGAGGAATTGGCCAGGGCGAGGATGGCGGGGGTGCCGAAGAGATTGCGGTTTTCCGTCTTGGGATGGGCGAGAAGGGCCTGGCTCATCCATTTGGCAGTCTCGTTCAGCAGGGCTGGATCGGCGATCGGAGTCTTGTAGGTCGTATGGGCGTCGTCGACGACGATGGCCTTCAGGCCCTTCGAGCCCATCAAGGCGCCCAAGCCGCCCCGGCCGGCGAACCGGATCTGTTCGTCGCCGTCGTTGGGCGATGCGATGCCCGCCCCGAAGAGCAGCATCTCGCCCGCGGGGCCGATGCAGTAAATACCAACTTTTTCGCCGTACCTTGCCCTGAGGGCGGCCACCGTTTCGTCCACAAGGAGCCCCTTGAGCTCCGGCGCCTCGACGAAGCGGGCCCCGCGGGCGTCTACTTCCAGGATATCCGTCCTGGGCTCCTTCGGTAGGTCCTCGACGATGAGCGCCCTGATGCCCAGCCTGGCCAAGCGCTTGCCGGCCCCTCCCCCCACATTGGCTTCCTTGACTCCCCGGGTGAGNNAAAAGGCCCATGGCGATTATGAGCTTGTTTCTCCTGCCCAAGACCTCGCAGTTGGGCGGCACCTCCCTCAAAAGCACATGGGCGATGAGTCCCCTGCCTCCCCAGTGCATCTCTTCTTCGGTGACCGGACATAGGGTGACCTGTCGCGTCCTTGTATCCGCCCGTATGATCTTGTTCATATTTCCTCTCACTCCGCCATCAACCGAATCCTGCTTCCCGACTTGACGAGAATTTCATCGATAGCCTTGGCTACCGCCTCGGGCAGCTCTATGCCGGCGATCCTGCTCTTTTCTTCCTTAATGGATTCCACCTCGCCTGGCAGAAGGATTTCGCTCGCCCCGGGCTGAAGCCGCAGAGCCTTGATCTCCTTCGCGTAGCCGCCTACCAGGGCGGCGAATTGCCCGGGATCCATGAATCTGGCTATATCGATGGCGATAAAGGTGGCGCCCACTCCGGTCGGCCCCTCCAGTTCGTGGAAGCTCTTGAGTTTCAATCCGTAGGAGGATCCGGTGAGAAGTCCAGCCAGTATGTCGATGACCATGGCAAGTCCCGAACCCTTCGGCCCGCCCAGGGGCAGAAGAGACCCCTTTAGCGCCTTGGCGGGATCCGTCGTCGGCGCCCCGGTTTCGTCGCAGGCCCAGCCTAGCGGGATCTTCTCGCCGCTCAGAGCAGCCAGCCTGATTTTGCCCCTGGCGACGACGCTGGAGGACATGTCGAGCACTATAGGATTTGCCCCGGGCAGGGGAATGCCGACGGAGATCGGATTAGTGCCGAAAAACGGGTCGGCGCTCCCGTAGGGCGCCACCGAAGGGTTCCCGTTGGTCATGCAAAGGGCGATCACCTTGCCCGAGGAAGCGGCTGTGCTTGTGTAATATCCCAGAGCGCCTACGTTGTTCGTATTTCTCACACCCACCATGGCGATCCCGCCGCGCAGGGCTTTCTCGACGCTCAAACGCATGGCCTTGTAGCCCGCCACCTGTCCCAGGCCGTCGCGGCCGTCCAGAAGGGCGGTAGACCCATCCTCTCGCAACACCTCAACCCGGGTGGGAATTGAGAGCATGGCCGCGGCCTTGCGTTTTACGATTTGCCTCAAGAGATTGACGCCGTGGGTGCTCACCCCCCGCATATCAGACCGAACCAGGATTTCGGCGGCTATTTCGGCGTTTTCCTTTTCCTCCCCTAAACCGGTGAGGATTTCCCTCGCCGCGTCACGAAGCAGTGTCTCGGCGATTCTCATTTTTCCTTACTCCTCCGCCAGCCCAAGGGTCTGGAAGACGGCATCCAGCTTGTTCAGCTCGACGCTGCTCACCCCTGCCTTGAGCTGGGCAGCCTTGCCTTCCTCGAATTCGACTCGCTTGAGCGATTTGGCCAGCACCTCGGCGCAATCCTTGGCCGCGACGACCACCATGCCGTCCTCATCCCCCAGGATCAAATCGCCGGGGAAGATCGTCGCGTCGCCGAAATTTACCGGATAATTGATGATGCCCAGGGTGCCCTTGCCTGTTCCTCGAATGGAAAAACCCCGGCAGAACACGGGGAAGCCCATCTTCGCTATCCCGGCGGAATCGCGGATTGTGCCGTCGATGGCCAGCCCGCCGATGTCCCGGGCCATCGCCGCCGTAGCCATCAGTCCACCCCAGTATCCGTAATTGTAGGCCGTGCCGACGCTAGCCACGATCACATAGCCGGCCGGCGCCCGCTGCAGCGCCTTGTGCAGCATGAGATTGTCCCCGGGCGCGCACTGCACGGTATAGGCAGTGCCGCAGATCCTGTCGCCCCGGGCCGCCGGCCTGATAGCGCTGTCGATATACCCCTTTCGCCCCGAAGCCTCATACACCGTGGCGACATCCAAAAGCCGGAACGCTTCGACGATTTCCCTTGAGACGGGTGGAGCCGCTTTCAGCACGTGGATCATACTGCCTTCCTGTTGTTGACCATCATTTGGTCAACACTTATATGCGAACGTTGAAGATGGGTCCTCATGGCTTTTTCCGCCCCATCGGCATCTCCAGCTACGATTGCCTTCAAGATCGACCGATGCTCTTCCCTTGTTTGGTACAGCCGCCTGGCATCGAACCTGGACATGGTGTACACGCGAATCCGGATTATGTGATCGAGCACCGTTCCATAGAATTCCGAAAGAAAGCTGTTGCCCACCGAATCTACGATAATCTCATGGATTCTATAGCCCGAAAGCAGCGATGCCCTGAGTTCCTCTTCGTTTTCGTTTTTCGGAGACTCCAGATTGGCCAAAATCTCGACGAACTTTCTCTTGTCATCCAGGCTGGCGGCGAAACGGGCGGCGGCGCATTCGTAAATTTCCCTTATCTCGAATATCTCCCTGATTAGATCCAGGCTGATATTCGTCACGAAGCAGCCCTTGTTCGGGACGATGACCACGAGCCTATTCCGTTCGAGATGCTGCAAGGCTTCCCGCACGGGGGTCTTGCTCACTCCGAATTCCTCGCAAAGGTCCTGCTCGTTCAAGAATTCCTGGGGCTTCAATTCGTGATGGATTATTCTATTCTTTAAAACCTTGTATACCTGGTCCTTCTTGCTGAGGCTTTTTTTCGCGACCGCTTCCATCTGCATACCTCTCCAACCGAATGCGGCATTTCCGATGTTCTTCCGATATATCGCTGATATATTGGTTATACTCTCCCACTGATTTCTTAATCTGTCAACAAAAATTTTTAGGGATTTAAATCGCCTTTTCTTTATCGATTAAAGAAATGATCAAAACCTAAACCTCGAAGCGGGCCGCGTTCCACAGAAATTCACGTGCTTCCCGGGCTGAGCGCTTGATCTTATCAGCCGGCTCGGGAACAATGGCTTAGCGCGAAGTATCGCGGCAAGGCGGAAAAATGGGATCGCGTAAAATCGCAATCATAAACGGCCCCAATCTCAACATGCTCGGGAAGAGGGAGATTGGCATTTACGGCAGCAGGACGCTGGATCAGATATGCGAGACGATACGGGTCGAAGGTCAATCCCTGGGCGTGGAGCTGGATTTTTTCCAGTCCAACGTCGAAGGATTCATTGTCGACTACATACATTCCTGCGCGGGCAAGGTCCAGGGTTTCGTCATCAACGCGGGGGCGTTCACCCATTATTCGGTGGCGTTGCGGGACGCCTTCGGCGCCGTGCGGCTTCCCGCCATTGAAGTGCACATCTCAAATATTTACAGGCGAGAACCCTTCCGTCACCTTTCCTATCTCGCACCTGTCTGCGTCGGCCAGGTGTGCGGATTCGGGTCATACAGCTACATTCTGGGCCTCCGGGCTCTTCTGGAAATACTCAACGAAGCCGAGAGGAACGAGGAGACAGCGCGATGAAGAAATTTCTGGTTATCTCAGGCCCGAACCTCAATCTTTTGGGGACGAGGAAGACCTCCATCTATAAGGAAAGCTCCCTGGAGGAGATTCACGCGAAATTGAGAAAAAAGGCCGCCGAACTGGGAGTAGGCATCGACTGCGAACAGTACAATTCCGAAGGCGATATCATCGATCAAATGCAGCAAGTCCCCAACCAGTACGCTGGTGTAGTGCTGAACGCCGGCGCCCTGGCCCATTACAGCTACTCGATCCGGAGCGCCATAGGCACGATGCTCGTTCCCTGCGTGGAGGTGTTCATGTCCAACGTGTACGCCAGGGAGGAGTTCAGGCACAAGTCGGTGATAGCCGATGTCTGCGTGGGCACGATCGCCGGATTCGGCGCAAACAGCTACGTGCTGGCGCTGGAAGCCCTGGCGAACCTGGCCGGCGTATAGGAAGGAGCGTAGCGTATGGGTATCCTTTGGTCCAAACGAATCGAAAGCGAGCCGGGGATCGCCGTCGCGAAGGCGCAAGGCTTCGGCGCGGTGGAACCCTCCTTGAGCGCGCTGGCGGAACTGGATGCCGAAGGACTTTCTTCCTTCGAAAAAAGATTGAAGGAATCCCAGCTGGGCTGCGAGGTTTTCGCCTCTATCCTTCCCGCGGGCGTGGCAGTCACGGAACGGGGCTTCAATATTTATTCGTGGACCGAGTACCTACGGGCGGCGCTGGCTCGTGCCGCAAGGCTCGGCTGCCGCAGGCTCCTTTGGAACGAAGGCAAAGCGAGGATCCTTCCTATCGAGGGCGAGACTTCGATTTTCAAGGAACACTTCAATCAATTTCTCTTCATGCTCTGCGATATAGGGGAGCAGTACGGCATGGAGATTTGCCTTGAGCCGCTTGGACCGCGGAGAACTAATTTCATCAACTCCCTGTCCGAGGCGCTTCAGGTGATCGATTCGGTCAATAAGCCCAACTTGGCCATCGCTTTGAGCTCGTCGGCCTATGCGGAAATAGGAATTACGGACGATGAACTCGCCATCTTCGCAGGACGGATCGCCCATGCGAGAATCGAATTCTCCCGGGATGCCCGGCCGGTTTCTCAGGCCGAAGATCCAGGCCTTCCCCCATTTTTCAAGGCATTGAAGCATATCGGCTATCAGGGGGCTATCGCGCTGCCGGGGGATTCCGACGAAGATATTTTAATCAGTTGCAAGCGACTGTGGAGATAAAATGAAAAGAACATTTGCTATGCAATTCTAGCCTAAAAAGTCTTCAACATACTCAATCTGAACATCCTATCCTGTACATTTTTATTGTACGTTTCATCATAGGACACGACTCTCCATTCTGAAGAAGGCTCATTCCAATAAAGCATGAGCACTGGACCATAGGCTGGATGCTTGGCCGCCGCCTTAGCGGCCGCGTTTCCCTCTGGATCGTTGATCTGATGCTTTATCTCGACAAGAATTACACCATTACCATGCGTTCTGCCTTCCACGCTCACAACAAAATCCGGATAGAATTGGCCATGGCCAGGTATTGGAAGATGAACCGACCACTGTTTTCTCACTGGGTTTCGATGCCACCAGCGAACGATACCGCTTGAATCGTTATCGAGAAGCTCGGCAAAAGGGCGCTCCCATGTATTCAAATCTTCCGGATAGATGCCATAAAGATTGAGTCGCGACGTGGTGAGACTGTTTTCACTGTCAACAGTTTTAGGCAAAGGCGAAGCGAGGCGCTCAACCGAATGACGCGCGAATACGGAACTGATCGCATCATACAGCAACGAAGGCCTTAACGCGAGGATCTTGGCGAGAGCGTCAGTAAGTTTCTCCGCTGTATCATACCCGCCCAGCCCACGGTGCGAGGCTTCAGAAGCGAGGCGCTTGATCAAACCTTCGTAAAGACGTCTTCTGTCCACAAAACCGTCACGGTCAGCCTCGAACAACGTTAATTGCGCGCGACGCTCCAATTCCTTCTTGAGCAGCTTTACCCTTATTTCCAGAGGAGCCTCGACGATCCCGGAAAATATCTCACGCTGTTCGACAAGAATTGTGCCGCTCTCCGTCTGGGCAAGGGTAAAAATTGTATCATCCCACTGAAAGGCATCGAGAATCTCGGCGATTACGTCATAGCCTTCCACGTCGGCTTCCGCGCGGAAAAGAGCCGAGGGAAACCCTGACCCAGATTTAAGCGCATAATGGTTTGTTTCAGAGACANNAGTAGCGTCAAAGCCCCAGCCATTCCAAAGATCAATTTTTTCGTAATATGGATGTGATGTACCTTTTATTTCGGCGCCTGCCCCGGCTTGGCCAAAAGCGCCGACTTCATCCTCTGTTCCCAACGCCGGTACAATTCCCGGTAAGCCAGGCTGTCCTCCCTGAACGCCTACAAGGTCAGCTCCTGAGCCATCAATGGTCACGACGGTCACATTGGTCTCGAGAGAAGCGAATTCCGCCTTTATTTTGTTGATCCGATCACCCGCCTGCATAATTCCCGTCTGAGAATCCTTATCCGAGAGAAAGACATAGCCATACGATAATTCTTCCGGCAGATCAGCCACTTTTTGAAGCCGCCTGTCCACGCGCATGAGCCTACCTACAATCTGCAGGCCAAAATCGTCGTCTCTCGCAGAGCGGAACGAGACGAGGGTGAAGGCACGAGGCGCGTCAAAGCCCAGTGCCACGGCCATCTTGAACACAAGCACCTGGATTTTCTCATCGGCCTGCACCGCGTTGAGCGAAGGATCAGGCTCGTTGGCGGTATGCACCATGATCTGGTCAGGACGAAAACCGAACTCCTCAAGAAGCTTCCTTGCGCTCTCTTCGGTATCGCGGGATGAATCAATTTGGAGGAGAAGAAGCGGCGTCATGGGAATCGATGCCGCTTCGAGCAACGAAAGAAGATGCCGATGCACGCCCACAGCCTGCCCCAAGGCCGCCCGCTTGAAATCGAGAAGCGATTCGTTTGTCGGCGGCGCCCTGAAAACGGCTGTTTTGATGCCATATTTGAGAATCCCCGCTTTTACACCTTCGCTTCTCGGCACCGTGATGCGGCGAAGATTCCCGAGCTGGACAGATTTCCTGAATCGCTCAATCTCGGCATCCTTGGGCGTCGCCGTGATCAGAATTGTGGCGTCGGGATTAAGCACTTCCTTGAAGAAAGCATACGCCTTTGTCGAACCCCGGAACGTATGGTGCGCCTCGTCGATCACGGCGCCGATGAACCATCCCTTGAGCCTGGCCGATTCGATGAGCCCATCCAGGGAGGGAGCGATTTCGGAATCGCGACGAATCTTGCGGATGTCCTTGTCGTTCACCGCCACCGACGCCCATGTCGCAAGAAAGACATCGCCCGATCGCAGTTCTTCGACAGCCCTATCCAGGTAAGGATCGCGCGGGCGCAAGGAATCCACCTCATCCAGAAGGACGCCTTCGGTCTGCGTTACAACGCTCTGGAAGGGGGCGAACCACAGCCATATCATGGGTCGCTGCGCCGAAAGTCGACCTACCGTATGTGCGGCCATCAAGGTCTTGCCTATGCCCGTGGGAGCCTCGATCAGCACCGATCCAATATCATGAACCAAGCGCGGGCGAAGTGTTGTATAGTCGATGGATTGGCGCAGCGACGCCAGCTCATCCAGACACTTACCCAGAACGGCGCAAGCATTATCGACAACGCGGTCCTGAAAAGGCTTCAGTATCGTTCTGCTCATACCGCGCCTCCATTATAGAGAGGTGAGCGGCCAAGCAAGGCTTCCACGAGGCCATCCGGCAAGGACAGGAAGATCATGTCGTCTCTATAGGAAAAACGCTGCTTGAGAAGTCCAGGCTGAAAAGAGGCGAGCACGACGGTCGATCCTTTGGGAACCGGACGATTTTCAATTTCCGCGTACACTGCCTCATTGAGCGCTTTCACGAGCCCCACGAGACGCCCTTCCGTTTCGATCCACTCGATGGGCGATTTTGGATGTTCACGAAAAGCCTCACGCGCAAGCAACATGCCAACGCTTGGCCAAAGAGCGCTTTCAGGAATCGCGAGACCGCCGAGACCGATAGGAGAGACCTTTGAACGCAGGTAAGCAAAATCGATGTCGAGAGCGGCAAGCCTGCGGGCGGCGACATCCCGGCAAATATTCTTATCGGGCTCGTCGGCGGTGGCTTCGGTCGAAGAGACGAGAATAAAGCGCCGGAGTTCGGGAGCGGGCATTTTTTCTTTCTTGGCCGCTTCCGCTTCCTTCCTGTCGAGTTCCACAACAGCCTGAGCCGTTGTGCCTGAACCGGCGAAAAAGTCGAGAACGATATCGCCGGGACCGGTGGACTGATCAATCAGGCCGCGCATGAGGGAGGGGGGTTTGGGATAAGGAAAGGCTTTATCGCCGAGCAGGCGCCTGAGTTCCTTGGATCCCTCATCGGTGAAACCCGATTCGATGTGAATGGCATCCTTATCCGGTTCGAAATCCTTCTCGGCGGCGCTTTTTACCCAAGAGGAGAGAGGCTGGGTAGTTTCTGGCATATCAGTTATATAGCGTTTATACGCGGGTACCCCAAAACCTACTTTCTTATTAATCCAAAAAGTTAAGGGAATAAGATCAATATTTTCTCTTATAAGTTGATTTCCCTTACCATCTTTAGGCCCTTTGCCTGATCTAATATCAGCAAGTAACTCATCCTTACTTTTCCAAATTATATATTTGGGTTTTTGGGGAAATATAATTCTTCCTTGCTTTATTAGATCTTCGATAGTGTCTTTACGAGTCTTTTTTCCTTCTCCTAATTTTTTTATTGAAGCGAAAGCCCATACTCTATCAGGATTAGGAGGATACCAGAGTCCTGTTTTTGGATTATTTATAGGAAAATATGAATTAGGTCTTTCCAATAAAGACTTCGGTTGTGTTAGATCACTTATTCGATATGGGCCATTTAGATCCTTACTTGTATACATCTCATAATTCTTCATAGAACCACAAAACTTGAATTCACTACCAGCCCATACCAGCACATGCTCATGATTTACAGAGAGATTGGCGCCCTTGCCGGAGTTGTCCCCGATGCGGCTTCTCCATACCAGACTCCCCTTGCGCCCGCCCGGCCATATCTGTTCGAGGAGGAGCTCCATGTAGGCGCGGTTCTGGTCGTTGATGGATACGAGGAGCACCCCATCCTCCCGAAGGAGGTCTCTTGCGAGCGAGAGTCGCCGATACAGGAACTCGAGCCATGTGGAATGGCGAAAGCCATCTTCAGGGTCCATATAGTGATCGTTGTATATAAAGTCCTTGTTGCCTGTGTTATAGGGTGGGTCGATATAGATGCATTTTATCGAACCCTTGAAGGCCGCCCGCAAAAAGCGCAACGCATGGAAATTGTCGCCTTCTATCAGAAGGTTGCGCCATGGACCTTCACCCCGGGAGAGTGTGGCATCCAGCTCGACAAGGGGCAAATCATCGGTCAACGCGCGCTCATGTTCGATTTCATCGCGCTCCCATACGAGCCCGAGCCTGCGGGCACGGTCCCTGGAGCGCAAAAGGCCAATAAGTTCATTCCTGGCCAAGTTTTCATAATTATCTGACATTTACGACAGTATGCACTACTATTCGTAAGGCTACAATTGAAATTTATCGATCGACACCATTTTTGGCGTTCACTTTCATCTCAGCTATCTTGTAGAGTTCGCCTAACTTAAAGTAGAAATAGCTTGGATTAGGCACATCGTGGCGCAGTTCCATCACGTCAACAACATCCTTGATTTTTTCGATAGTAATTCCGCCCTCATCGTAGAGCATGGCTAAGAAATCAGCCACGCCAATCATTGTAATTCCATAGATATCAGCTACTGCCTTCATCCCTCTATCATCGCTGATAACGATTTGGCTCAAAACAAGCCCATAGGCGAGCACGAACATATCGGTCGGCGATACAGACAAGGCATTCCGTCGCGCTTCGTCGAGAAGATAGGCTCGTGCGTTCACTATCTGTTTCCGCGTGGCGACACTTATACGAGGAAAGCTCGCTTTTCTGTCCTCGCAAAACTTCTGGTCCATCGCCCAGCTGAAGTGCGTCTGCAAGCGAATGCTGCGCTTAAACTCATCGTGGACATCCGGTATTGTTCGGAGACGTGCTTGAGGCTGGCCAAAAGTGAGCTTCAGCAATGGGTGCAGCATATCGGCGAGTCTGAGGTATGCGTTTGTATCCAGGTAGAATTCCCGTTCAGTTACCGACGAGGGCACGGTACACCGCCTTTGCGTCCACCGCAGATAGTCCCAGCATGGCGGCTACTGCCCCTTCGGATGCCCCTGTGTCTCTCAGATAGTTCCCAAGCGCTTTATATGCGTATGTACCGAATTTTGCCTCGCTGACGCGTATCAAATCTTCGGCGGAAGGAGGCAAGGTTTCAAAATATTCTTCGCTGACGAGGCCGAATTCTTTATTAAAATTCTCACAGACGGAGAATACTGTATTTCCAAAGGGAGGGGTTATTCCCCTGGACTTCGCTATCGCGTCAACACGATGAGCAATGGTGATGGGCGAGACAATCAGCAATCGTGATGCGTTCAGCAGAGGCTTGAATCTATCATCAGTATTGATAACCAGAAGCGTTTGATCCAGCAATTTCTCTGCATAATCAACGGGAACGAGAATGGCTCCCGCTAGAGCGTCGCAGAACTGTTCTTCTTCGCTATTCTTGGGAAATGCGCCCCGCACCATCGCATGGATCATCTCGTGGAGAATCCAGAACTTGAAATCCATGGGTTTTACATCCAGGTTTAGGAAAACCCAATTTGTCCGAGACGTTGGAAGATATATACTCAAGGCATTGTACTTGCGATCCTTTTCGCCCCATAAGACCGGCACAAGGACGATTTTCAACTCCCGACAACTCTTCACGAGTGCTTCCACATCGATGACGAGCCCGTCGCCGTCCAGGGTCTTCCTGATTTCGTCCGCGGCGCTTTCGATATAATCATTGCTATTGCTTGGATCGAGGAGTCCAGGTGGTGATTGAAGCTTATTGAACGGAAGATAATCGACGAGATGCTCGAGAGCTTTTCCCATTTCCATGGCTTCGGCTAAATCAGGCTTGCTATTGCTTCGTTTCCTATACGCCACAATAGGCTCAGTGACTAAATCGGGCATCACTATTTCAGAGACTTTAAGATCGAGCAATGTTCCCAAATCGAAAAGCAAGCGAGGGCGCGGTATTTTTTTCCCGTTTATCCATTCAGATACGATTGTCCTGGAAACACCTAGATTTTTAGCCACATTGGATGCGCTTAAGCCCAATTCTCCCATGCGGGCCTTGAGCGTCACAAGATTTAGTTTTCTGTCTGCCATATGCTGCAAGTATAATGCGGCTCGTCAACTTTTGTCAACTTTATAATTGAGAAATCAAAATCATCAATGAGTTCTAATCTATCTCGACAGAAATCTGTCAGGCAGTTTCGAGAGAGTGTGGCGGGCTCCAGGAAGTCTGAAGCCCGTCAGGATGCGTCAGTCGACGAGGTGTATCCAGCCTTCGGGGCCTTCGATGTCGCCGTACTGGATGCCGACGAGGGTGTCGTACAGCTTCTTGGTGACAGGCCCCACCTCGGTTTCGGAATGGAAGACATGGAGCTTGCCCTTGTGGTAGATGCCGCCGATGGGCGTTATGACCGCGGCGGTGCCGCAGGCGCCTGCTTCGGCGAACTCGTCGATCTTGTCGATGTAGCAGTCCCGCTCCTCGGTCTTCATGTGGAAATGATTGCCCGCGAGGTAGAGCAGTGAATACTTGGTTATCGAGGGCAGGATTGAAGGCGATGCGGGAGTGACGAAGGCGCCGTCCTTGGTGATGCCGAAGAAGTTAGCCGCGCCCACTTCCTCGATCTTCGTGTGGGTTGCCGGGTCGAGATAGATGCAGTCGGCGAAACCGGCCTTGGCGGCGATCTGGTGGGGCAAAAGGCTGCCCGCGTAGTTGCCGCCCACCTTGGCCGCCCCGGTGCCGTTGGGCGCAGCCCGGTCGTACTCCGAGACCATGAAGTTGACCGGCGCCATGCCTCCTTTGAAGTAGGGTCCAACGGGCATGCAGAAGACCGAGAATATATATTCCCTGGCAGGGCTCACACCGATATTGTCCCCCACCCCGATGAGGAAGGGGCGAAGGTAGAGCGTGGCGCCGTAACCGTAGGGAGGAACCCATTTCCAGTTAGCCTTGACCACCTGGTCGCAGGCGTCGATGAACTTTTCGGTGGGCACGTGAGGCATGAGTATCCGGTCGCAGGTCGCTTGCATGCGGGTGGCGTTGCGGTCGGGCCGGAAAAGCTGGATGTGCCCGTCCTTGCGGGAATAGGCTTTTAAGCCCTCAAAGCACTGCTGGCCGTAGTGCAGGGCCGTTGAACCCTCGGAAATCGACAACTGGTTGTCGGTGACGAGGCGTCCTTCATCCCAGGAGCCGTCCTTCCAGCGGGAAATATAGCGATAGTCGGTCTTCATGTAGGAAAAGGATAGTTTGCCCCAATCCAGCGGCGCTTTGTCCATAAGGATCTCCTTCTTCATATAGCATTGAGCCGATTTTAAAAGTTTGTTAACTTTTGAAATCGGCTTTGTAGTTTCATCTAAATTTATGCTAAAAGCATAAAATTAGATGAACCGTACACATCTTAAAGGTAGCTTTTGCAAAACTCGTCTGACTTTTGCAAAAGCCTCAGTAGTTTGTATACTTATACATTCGCCCCGGGCAGGCGTCAACTCATGCCGGCTAGATGCTGTCCTGTCAGATGAGGGTAACAGTATCAGCCCAACGCGTCCGCCAGATGCCAGGGGTAGATAAATTCCACGCCGCCGGGAAGGGATGCCGGCCGCTCCATCCCGCAGAGCACGAGCTTCCTTGTGCCATAATGCTGGCCGAATCGGAGAAGGTTGGCGCAATCCGATGCGCGAGAACGCAGCTTGACTTCGATGGCAGCTTTTCCCTCGTCGAGAATGAAGTCCACCTCATTTCCCGTTGTCGTTCTCCAGAACCTGAGGCGCTCCATGCCAAAACGCTTGCGAAGTTCCCCGAATATGGCGTTTTCAAACAGAGGACCATCGAGGGGGCCGAATTCGAAGTGCTTTTCCATGGCGAGGACGCCATTGTCCTCAAAATAGAGCTTGGGCATTTTAGTGAGCTCTGTCCGGACGCTGGCGGCAAAAGGGCGAAGCCTTCGTATCACATAGGTCTGCTCGAGAAGGAAGAGGTATTCCTCTACCGTAGCGCGGGCCATTTTAAGGCTTATACCGAGTTCCACGACATTGACGAGCGATCCAGTTTGATCCGCTAGAATCTTGAGCAGCGCTTCAAAACGGTCGGGATAGCGAACTTTCCCCAATTCGCGGACATCGCTCTGTATATAGGTCTGTATAATTTGCCTGATACGGCGAGCTTTCACGCTTCGGTCTATGGTGGCGGCAAGTCCGGGATAGGCGCCAGTCTCCGCAAAATCACGGAAAATCGGTGCTGTGGCAGATTCCAGGGATTGAGGCCAATCGACGGAAAAATCGCGCTTTTCGCCAATAAAGCGACAATGTTCAGAAAAATCCAGGCCAAAAAGTTCTATAGGAATAGTTCTGCCAGCCAAAGACTCCTTGAACTTGCTCTTGATCGCAAAGCTGGACGAACCGGAAGCTGCTATGCGGATCCTGTCCCCATAACCGTCAAAAAGCAGCTTGAGAAATCTGGAAGGATCGCTGAGGTACTGGACTTCGTCGAGGGCGAGGCTTAGACGAGAAGTATCATGCCCTGTTGCCTGCATATACCTGAGAAATTCCGCGACTCCCGATTCACAGATCGCGAGAGCTGCAGGGTCTTCCAGGTCCATATAAAAAGTGTCGCGGCCTTTTTTCTCCTCTGCGGCCAGCCACCAGTGCAAGGTCGTGGATTTGCCGGTCTGCCGGGCACCGTGCAGGACGAGGATAGCTTTCTCTCCGGAAAGCTTGGCGATATCGCTGAAAAATCTTCGCTCGACTATAGTCATATACAAAATTATACGATTCGATAAATAAATTGTCAAACTAACTTTACATATTATTAAATAATTTGATCAGTTAATGTTGCATTTTATTTCACCAGAGGATGGTGATCAAGCGTGACAGTTGCATCGCCTGCGCAGCGAAGTAGTATAACCTCATGACGATAGCGGATTTTCCCGCTCTCCGCTGGAGCAATGTTGAAAGCCCTCTTATAGAGCCACCACCCTTCTCACCCATCATCGCCGACCCCAGCTTCCTCTTTCCCGAGGAGACGCCCCAGGGCGACTGGCAGCTCCTTGCCCACTCGGCCTTCGGCATTCACCGCTATTCCTCTCCCGACGGAGTGTCTTGGAAACCCAGAGGCATGGCGGTACGAAACGCCATGCGTGCCTTTGTCCGGCCGCTTCCCGAAGCAGGCTACGCCCTGTACTGCGAATCCTACCCTCACCTGGCTCTGGCCGCCACTGCACTACCCATTAAGCCTAAGATGAATGGCGCCTTTATTTTTCAGCCTCATTAGTGTGAATCGAAGATTGTGGGTTCTGTGAGCCTCGCCATTTGGCGATGGCCAGAGGGACTACCCCGCGGGGCCCCTTCACCTTTCCCGCAAGCCCCCTACCCGCACCCTGAACCGGGGCAGGGGGATTCGGCGCGAGCGTACTAGGGCAGGGCTCGATCAGGGTTTTGCCGATGGATGATTACTACATTGGCCTTCAGAATAAAATCTACCGCGACCCGGCCGGCCGTTCACGATCAGCAATCTTCCTGCTACGTTCCGAGGATGGCATAGCCAGGCTGCCCGCCCGCAACGAGCCGCTCCTCGCTCCAGCGAGTTCGGGCTGGACGAGCTCCCATGTCTACGCCTGCGACTGCCGCCTGGACGAGCCCCGCGGCGTCGCTTACCTCTACTTCAACGCCCGGGACGGTTGGCGCATCAATCAGGGGAGGGAAAGAATCGGGAGAATCGCCGGGACATTATAAAAGCGAACCTGGAATTCGGACGCTGAATACCCTACTATATACTTATGAAACAAAAAGAAAGTCTGATTGATAAAATAGATCTCAAGCCAGGGTTTGCCATTATTCTTCTTGCTTTCCTTTCGTTCTCGCTCCCCATAAGCGCCCAATCTCGCTTGGTCTGGAGGCAGAACTTCGAGTCGGCGGAAGCCAAGGCCTTGGAGGGAGAGAACGAGGTCGGCGCCTACACGACGGCGGACGGAAGCTTCAGGATAAAGATCAAGAAATCCAAGGAAGGCTACCTCCGCTATACGCCCACCTTCGACCGCGAATCGGATTACCGCGTGGAAACCAGGGTGATGCAGGACGGCTCCAATCCGGAATATTATACAGCCCTTGCCTGGGACATGACGGATCTCGACAACAACCTGCTTTTTATCACGAGCGCTGACGGCAGGTACGCCATACTCAAATACCAGAATGGCGCGCTCAGGAAATTGTCCGAATGGCGATATTCATCGGCCATCCAGAAGAAGGCATATAATGCCCTTGCCGTGGAGCGGAAGGGAAGCCTGCTGATATTCAGCATCAACGGCACGGAAGTGGATCGCCAAGTATACCAGAGCGTGGGCGGCAGCCTCGTAGCCGTCATGTACGGGGGCGAGCAGACCGTGAGCATCGACGATGTCCGCGTCTACGCCGACAGACCCTATTCGGGCGAGCCGATCGGGGCGGCCAGGGGAGGCAAAATCCGTTACGAGACGAAGTTCGACAAGGCTTCGGGCTCATGGCTGATGGGAGCGAGCCCTCCCCTGGCCGCCCGCTGGGAAACGGCGCTCGCAATCCCCGGAAGCGCCCCTGGTTCGGGAAGCCCTGCGGGCTACACCCTAACCCAGGACAAACGCGGCGCGCTGGGCTCGACGTGCAAAACCTTCGAATTCGACCTCTTTAGGGACTTTTCCATTTTTGCCCGAGTAAGGTTTTTATCGGGTGACGGCAATTACGGCTACGGTCTCATCGTCGACGAATCCCAGGACGGATACTTAAGCTTCGTGGTATCGAGCAGCGGGAGCTTCGCCATTCAGCAGGGCTCCGGTTCCGATTCAACGATGCTCGTCCCGTGGGAAAAATCGCCCAACGTCGAGCTTTTCGAATCGGACAACAGCCTGGGAATTTTAAGGCGTAAGAACGTTCTCATTTTTACCATCAACGGCTACAAGGTTCACGAAATGCCCTACGATGAATGGTTGTCCACGAGACTGGGATTCTGCCTGGCGGGAGCCATGCGCGTGCAGCCGCTGGAACTTACGATAATCGAAGAACCGATAAAGCCGGGAGCCGTGATCGGATCCTGCGACTCGGGCTTCGGCGTCTGGGACTACGAAGACGGCCGGAGGTACGCAGGCACCTGGTCGAGCGGCAAGCCCCACGGCTATGGCACCATGTACAGCGCCGAAGGGGGCATCTGGGACGGAAACTGGATAGAGGACAACTTTTCCGGCCTCTTCCCTGCCGTCGACCCCGTCTATTACTACCCGGTCATAAGCGCGACAGACAACGCTGGCTTGGTCGAAGCATCGGGCGCGGTTCTCGGCTTCGGGCTTAAAAGCGTTCTTAGCCCCGGCGAGCCGGTGGAGAATACGAGGCTTTTTGCCTCGGGCAAAACCATGGGATTTATCGACGAGACGGGGAATGAACAGGTTTCTACGGCTTGGAGTCTCGCCTCGGGCTTCCACGAAGGTTTCGCGATCATCAAAAACTCCGATGGCGCCACTGGGGTCATAGACGCTAAAGGCACTATCGTGATCCAGCCGGGGGAGTATAATTTCAATCCTGCTTCGCGATTCCAGGGCGGCTTGATAGCCTTCCAATCTACCGGCCAGGTCTTGGCTGCCGATGCCGCCACCGCTCCTGCTTCCGGCGAAAAGCCCCTCTACGGCCTGATCAGTTCCGGCGGCTTGGTGCTACGGAAGGCCGAACTCCTCTCCTTAAATGATTTTTCCGAAGGCCTCGCCCGAGCCAAGGCAAAGAACGGCCTCTACGGCTATCTGGACAGGGCTGGCTCCTGGCGCATTCCGCCCCGCTACAAATACGCCGCAGACTTTTCCGATGGCCTGGCGTATTGCTCGCTGGAGGGCAGGGATCTGTATATCGACCGCCAGGGCAGAGAGGTTTTCGCCCTGGACTATGACCAATCCCCAGGTCCGGTCACCCTTATGCGCGAAGGGCTGGCGCCTGTGCTAAAAGACTACGAGTATCTCGAGTTTCTGGACGAAACCGGCAAGGTGGCTTTCCGGCTGGAGGAGGAGAGTTACGAATGCTTCGCCTTCTCCGAAGGCAGGGCGGCTTTCGAGAATAGCATAGGGCGCTGGGGATTCCTGGATAGAACCGGCAATGTGGCCATAGCCCCAAGCTTCGAGGCAGTCCGATCCTTTGCACATGGTCTCGCGGCGGCAAAGGTCGGCAAACTATGGGGTTACATAGATAAATCGGGAGCCTGGGTTATCCAGCCTGTCTTCTTCGAAGCCTTTCCCTTCAGGCCGGAAGGCCTGGCCCAGGTAAAGACGGCGGGCGGCTGGTGGACCTGGATCAAACCATCGGGAGAGATGCTATGGGAGGACAAGGCCCACGGCGTCCTGGTGCTGAAAGAAGAATTCTCCAATAACGGGCGCGGCTGGCCTGTAGGCAAGAACGAAAGCATGGAAGCCTATATTCAGAAAGATTATTACCTTCTATTCACCAACACCGATGCGGGGGATATGACCGGCTTAAAACTGCCCGTGGAGCGCGGCCGGGATCATGCCATCGCCGCCCTATTGCGCTATAATAGTAAGTCCAAGACTGAAAGCGCAGGCCTCATCTGGGATTTAAAAGACGCGGCCAATTTCCTCTTCATCGCCATATCGCCCCAGGGAGGTTATGCGATTTTCATGGTTAAGGAAGGTCTTGTAGAAACCCTAGTGGATTGGACGGTCGAGCAGGCGGTGCGACCTGGCATAGCCGACAACCTCGTGGAGGTGCGCAGGGAAGGCGATGCCCTGGTATTTTTCATCAACGAGGTCCAGGTAAAGATCCTGCCCTGGGAAACGGTGCAGGGCGACGCCATAGGCTTTCTCTGCATGGGAAAAACATCCTTGGTGGTGGAATCCCTGGCAGTGTGGAATTAAGAAGGAGAATCGAGACTATGGATACATCGAAAAGGCTTCCCACAATTTACATTCCCCACGGCGGCGGCCCATGGCATGTCATGGAGAACGCCTTCGACGACGGGCCTGGCTATGAACGTCTCAGGGCGTATCTCGTAGAGTTGGGCGATCGCTACCGTAATCGCGTAACGTCGCTCCTAGTTATATCGGCCCACTGGGAGGAACCGCTGCCTGCGATCCATTTTGGACGGAGCCCCGGCATGCTCTATGATTACTACGGATTCCCGGAATTCACCTATACGCTCCAGTGGCCTGCTCCCGGAGCGCCCGAGCTTGCCGCCAGGATCGAGGAACTTCTGGGCGGCGCCGGCATCCAGACAAAGCGAGAATTCGAGCGCGGCTACGACCACGGGCTTTTCGTACCTATGATGCTGGCTTTTCCCGAAGCGAAAATTCCAGTAGCCCAGCTGTCGCTTATCCGCGGCCTGGATCCGGCGGCTCATTACGACCTGGGCGCCGCCCTGGAACCCCTGCGCAGCGAGGGCGTGCTCATCATCGGTAGTGGAATGAGCTACCACAATATGCAGGGCTTTTTCTCGGGCGGCCCGGCGGTGGAGTCTGCTTCGCGGCGGTTCGACGACTGGCTGGCGGCCGCGGTGGCGATTGAGGATCCTGGACAGCGCCGGGCCGCGCTCAGCCAGTGGAAGCGCGCCCCGGGCGGTCTTGAAAGCCACCCCAGGAGTGAACACCTGGTTCCGCTTTTCATAGCTGCAGGTGCCGCCGGCGACGACCCGGGGCGCCGTGAGTACTCAGGCATGCTCATGAACGCCCACATTGCGAGCCATATCTTCGGCGCATGAACACAGTGCCGCCCAAGGCCGTCGACCAAGGCGACAACACCGCCTCCAATGCCAGAGAGTTCAGCGTGTCGCCAGAGGGTTTTGCCGACTTCCGAACTATCACCGAGGCGCTGCAGGCTGTGGATGCGCTGCGGGCAACCCAGTTGGGACACAATGAAGAAAAAAACAAATCAGCCGGAGAATCCGGAGATGCGAACTCGAAAGAAATCTCCGAACCGCGGCGGATCCGCATCACTATCGCTCCTGGCACCTACTGGGAAAAACTAGCGCTGTGGCAGGCCAATGTGACGTTGTACGGCGCCGGGGCTGAAAAAACCCACATAGTATGGGACGACAGCGCAAACCGACTCCTGCCCGACGGCCAGCCCATGGGAACCTTCAATTCCTACACGGTCTATGTCGGCGCCAGAGGAGTGACACTGCAGGGGCTGTCCATCGAAAATTCGGCCGGCGACGGGGGACTTTTCGGCCCAGCGATAGCTCTCTACGCCGACGCCGACCTCCTTTCAGTGCAAGACTGCCGCATCTCATCCAAGCAGGATACCCTCTGCACCGGCCCCCTGCCTAAAAATCCGCCGCCCAAAGGCATCAACCTCATCCACCCCGTCGCCGGCCTCGGTTCCCACCAGCCGTCCATACCGTTCCACCAAGTGTATCGACGCTGCCTCATAGAAGGAGACGTTGACTTTATCTTCGGCTCGGGTCTAGCAGTATTNNGGCTGGATCGCCGCTCCCTCCACTTATCCGGATCAAAAAACAGGCTTTGTTTTCCTCCACTGCGCGTTAACTTCGGAGCCAGCCCTAAGGCAGGAAGCCGTAAGAACCTACCTTGCACGGCCTTGGCGACATAGTGGCCGGGCGGTTTTTATCCATTGCTATATGGACTCCCACATCCTTCCCGAAGGCTGGGACGACTGGGGCAAACCGGAAGCACGCACCTATGGCGGCTTCGGGGAATTCGGCTCAACGGGGCCAGGAGCTCCCTTAGAAAATTCCAGGGCTTCCTGGGCTCGCACACTTTCGGAGGATGAAGCCGACGCTTTATCAGCTTCGGCTGCCGCTTTGTCAGCTTCGATTGCCGCTTTGTAGGACTCGGCTGAACACTTCTAGAACATCTTCCCCACAAAGGCCATGTAGACAGGAATCGAGATCAGACTAAGCAGGGTGGTCAGAGAAGTGCCCAGCCCGGCGTATTCTGAGTCGGCTTTGTACGCTTCGGCCAGGATGGGCGTCTGGGTCATGGCAGGCATGGCGGCCTGGATCACAAATACCTGCTTCATTAAAACCGGGAAATCCCTGCCTTTAACCAGTAAAAAAATGATAAGAGGTGTAAAGACGAACCGTCCTGCCACCAGGACGAGCATATCAAGTCCGAAACGCAGCTTTTTCCAGTCCACCCTGGCGACGACGATGCCTACGAAGAGCATGGACATCGGCGTTGTCATATTGCCCAGGTATTTGGCCGTGTCCATCACCCACTTAGGCAAGCGGATTTCCAGAAGTATCAGAATAACTGCCACGATGAAGGCCACCAGGGGCGGCGAGAGAAGTCGCTTGAGTCCCGAAAGAGAGAGGAGGGAAGGTTTGGGCCCGCCCGATAATTCTGCGCCGTCGCTGGCGATGCCGAGGGTTCCGATTGTCCAGAAACAGGTGGTGTTGGCGATATAATAAAGCAGGACGAAGGGAAGGCTTTCGTCGCCGAAGAGAAGCATGTTCACCGGCAAGCCGATAAAAATCGAGTTTGAGAGTGAGAACATGGAGGCGAAAGTCCCCCGCCGCCCCTTGGGTATCCGTATAAGCACCGCCAGCGAAGAGGCCAGAATAAAACCCGAAATCATGGCGATGAAGGGCACGCTCAGGCCGGGCAGCATGGAGATCAAACCCTGGCGATCATAGCCATCCAGGAGATTATTGATCATATAGGCGGGCAAAGCCACCGAGACCACCAATCGTGATATAAGGGCGGCAGATTTGCCTTCGAACCAGCCCCGTTTGGCCAGGATAAAGCCCAAGCCGATCATGATGATTACCGAAAGCACACTTTGGAGCGCTGAAAACATGGACTCATCCTATCTGCAATTCGTGGTTTACCACAAGCCTGGATACAATATCCCCCATCTGGTTTCAACTCTGGCGGTCAGCTGCTACGAGAAATCAGGCAGCAAGCCAGGATTCACGAAATCTGCAAGAACGCCTTCCTGGAATTCTTTCAAACGCAGGTTTCCATCCTGAATGAAAATCGCTAGCTTCTCCGGCAGAACTTGGAGCAATTCGCCGCGGAATGCACTTCCCGTCCCGATCTGGATGCGTTAAAAACCAGGGTCTGATCCTGGTCCTTAACGCACGGCATCGCGGAAGTTAACAACCAGGGTCTGACCCTGGTTGTTAACTCGCGGCAGCGTAGAAATAGACTATTACTTTACGTTATAGAAGACTTTCTTGCCCCAGTACTCCGCGATGCCTTCCATTTCGTCCTCGATGCGCATGAGCTGGTTGTACTTCGCGATGCGGTCGGTGCGCGACATGGAGCCGGTCTTGATCTGGCCTGTTTCGAGGCCGACGACGAGGTCGGCGATGAAGGTATCTTCGGTTTCGCCCGAGCGGTGGGATACGACGGCGGTGTAGCCCGCGCGCTTCGCCATGTTGATGGTCTCGATGGTCTCGGTGACGGTGCCGATCTGGTTGAGCTTGATGAGGATGGAGTTGCAGGCGCCCATCTGGATGCCCTTTTCCAGTCGCTTGGTGTTGGTGACGAAAAAGTCGTCGCCCATGATCTGGATTTTGTTTCCAAGGGTCTTGGTGAGCCTCACGTAGCCTTCCCAGTCGTTCTGGTCCAGGCCGTCCTCGATGGAGATGATGGGATACTTATTCACCCACTTGGTGTAGAGCTCGATCATCTCGTCGGTGGTGAAAAGTTTGTCGGGGTTGGTCTTCCAGAACTTGTAGCCTTTGCGGCCGCCCTCGTCGAAGAGTTCGCTGGACGCGCAGTCCAGGGCGATGGCCACCTGCTCGCCGGGCCTGTAGCCGGCCTTCTCGATGGCCTTCATGATGAACTGCAGGGCTTCTTCGTTGTCCAGGTTCGGGGCGAAACCACCCTCGTCGCCCACGGAGGTGTTGTGGCCGGCGCCCTTTAACAGGCTCTTCAGATTGTGGAAGACCTCGGCGGTCATGCGCACCGCTTCGCGGAAGGAGCCGGCGCCCACAGGCATCACCATGAACTCCTGGAAATCGATCTTGTTGTCGGCGTGCTTGCCGCCGTTGATGATATTAGCCATGGGCACGGGCAGGAGAGTGGTGTGCGCTCCCCCTAAGTACTTATAGAGAGGAAGCCCCAGATACTCGGCCGCGGCCCTGGACACCGCCATGGACACGCCCAGAATGGCGTTGGCGCCCAGCTTACCCTTGTTCTCCGTGCCATCCAGCTCGATCATGGTGCGGTCTATATCCACCTGCTCCAGGGCGTCCAGACCGCAGATCTCACCGGCGATAGCGGTGTTCACGTTTTCTACCACCTTGAGCACACCCTTGCCCAGGTAGCGCTTCTTGTCCCCATCTCGCAGCTCCACGGCCTCGTACTCGCCAGTGGAAGCGCCGGATGGCACGGCGGCCCGGCCTAAAGTGCCGTCCTCCAGCACTACATCCACTTCGACGGTGGGATTGCCTCGGGAGTCCAAAACCTCTCTGGCCTCTACATATTCGATAACGCTCATAGATATCTCCTTGAAAAAAAATTTCGCCTTTAAACAATAGCGTTCAAGGGGGTTATGGTCAAGAATGGAGGCTGGCCAGTTGAATGAGCCTTGGCGGCGGTCAAGGCTTTACAAGAGAAAAACATTCCCGGCGGTTAACTGATCCGCGCTGTTCGCCTTCAACGCTGCCTGGTTAAGGCATCCCTGGCCGCCTTCATCACCTTGGGCTCGGACACTGGCCTGGACCAGAAATAGCCCTGACCGAAATCGAAACCGAGGGATACGGCGAAGTCGACGCAGGCTTGGTTTTCTATTCCCTCGGCCACAGTGAGAGCCCCTATGTCCCTGCAGTAGCTGACAAGACCTTGAACAAGGGTTGTTATTGCCTTGTTACTGCGAGCGGTCTTGAGTATCGACTTATCGAACTTGACGATGTCGACAGGAAGGCTAAAAAGGCGTGAATAATTGGAGTAGCCGACGCCGAAATCGTCTATCGCGATGAGGCAGCCTGCTGCCCTTAGCCTATTCAGCTCCTCAAGACGCTCGCTACTAATAGCGGCGAAATCACTCTCAAGTATCTCTAGTATAATCGCCGATCCGGCATCATTAGCCCGGCCGATGCCTTCATCCAGTGCAGTGTGAAATTCTCCTCTTTCTAGATCGCGCAACGCAATGTTCACCGATACCGGTCCGCCCTTTCCGCAGGCCATGGCACAGGTTTTTTCGAAAACGAAATCTTCTATAGCTGCCCAGTGTCCCGTCGCAGATGCGAGCGCCATGAAGCGGCCGGGCTCCTCCAAATCCCCGCCCTTTCCCTTGAATCGCACCAGGGCTTCATTGAATGCCACCTTGCCGGATGCGAATGAAATCACAGGCTGATACAGAACAACCAGGGTTTTTTCTGAAATGTTACGCGACAGGGTCATGAGATCGGCTATGGCGATTTCCGATTCGCTCGCCATGTTCCAGGAACTTGTGTAGTGTGCCACATCCAAACCGCTGCGCTCCGCCATATCTAGGGCGTCCTGAGCTTCGTCCATAGCTCTATCGGCATTCCCGTCCTCCACAACCGTGCAGCCGAGCCGGTAACTGAGCTCTATCGTCTTGCCCTGGAACTGAAGAGGCCCCCTCAGACATTCCCTCAGTTTTTCGGCCACAAGGTCCGCCGACTTATCTTTTTCCAGAGGATTGATAAAGCCGAAATCGTGGCCTCGCATTCGGAAGGCCCTGCCCCGCAGCGTCTTTTCGGCTTCCTTGAGTCTGGACGCGACGATTGCCAGCACTTCCGTGGACACCGAATAGCCGAAGAGAGAGGTAAGTTCCCTGAAATTGCCCACCGCGATAAGGCAGACAAAGGTTCTCTCGCCCTTTTTGAGCGCGTTTTTGAAAACTACCAGCGATGGCAGCCCCGTCGCCTTGTCTTTTACGATGTTTTCGGCCAGTTCGGTCAGATAGCTCTCCATCTGAATCCTGGTCAGGTAGCGGAGAAGCCAGAGCACTAAAAATGTGGTATGTAGAATCTGGATCACCCTGGGGCTGAAGTCGCTGATCCACGATGAAGGATAGCCGATGAGGTACGAAAAGAGCGTGGCCGTTACAACCAGGACAGCGTAGACGAACCAGTGCCAGTACCATCGCAGTTGGGCCAGGCTGTCGAAAATGGGAACCATGCAGAGAAGGAAAATGATGTAGGTATACTTATTGCCGGGATCAAAGGCTCCCCAGGCATAGGCCAGGGGATAGGCGGCCAGCACCAAGGTGATGAGCGCCTCCAGCCCACCCCGGGACAGCCGCCGGGACAGGGCGAAGCCTAAAAGCAGAACAGCTTCGAGAAGGAAAAAAGAAACCAGATCCATAGCCTCGCGCAGTCGCCAGGAATTCAGGGCCATGGCAAAGCGGAAGGCAAAGCCGACTAAAAAGGCGATGCTCAAGAAGCGCCGTCTGTACATATCGACTCGGTCGCGGATNNAAACTCACCGCGAAGCCTCCTGCGGAACCTCGCCCCGCTGCGCGAGTCAATATTCCGAGATGATGATATAACTGACCCAGGCTACGGTCAAGAAAAGGTATCTGATCGAAATCTTCGATCTCCGCCGATACCAGGGGATGGAGTCGCAGGGATCTTGCCCTTCCCCCGAGCAGATTGACCCCTTCCCGTCTCAGCTTTCCGGCGCTGGATCCCGTCATGATGGAACGTAGACCTTTCTCCTCTATCAGAGAGTGTACTTCATTCAGCAAAAGAGACAGTTTCTGTTTTTCATCGATGATGATCGTCGTCCCGGGAGGATGGTTTGCCAGCTCTTCCCGTAAAATGGAAGGCTTCAGGGATAGTCGCAAGAATGTATCGGAGCGCAGAAGATCGTAATACGTCGCTTGAGGAAATGTTTTCTTCAATAGATAGGTCTTGCCTGTCAGGCGCGGTCCGAAGAGGAAGGCCGACTTCCCTTCCTGTGCAATCGCGAGCTTGCGTTGATACTCCATGTTTATACTGTAGTAAAAACCAAATAATCCGCAACTATGTTGCGGAAAAACCAAGAAAACCCGCAGGATAGCTGCGGAATATCGTAGAAAATCTGCAGCGGCCAGTCAGCGGTCTTGGAGTATAGCTAAGCCCAGTAATTGGGAGTTAAGTCACGAATTGCGGAATCAACAAGAAATAATTACCGAAAATAAAAATTCGGCTGTATAGTAGCTTTAATGTCAGAAGAATTTGATATTAGGCTGGCGGCGTTTCGATGGCTCGCTGAAAGGGAAGCTAGCGGCAGATCAGCCTTTTCAGGTCGTGAGCTGGCGGAAGGATTTCTCTACAAAAACAGGCGCATTACCCTCAAAGGTCAAACTGGAATCTGGTTCCCTCAGGGATTCGCAATGCCTATTTCTATCACTACGAGGCTGAACGGACCCTACAAGCTTGATTCTTTCAACAGCGATAGAACCTGGACCTATGCGTATCGAGGAACCGATCCTAATCATCGTGATAATCGAGGATTGCGCGAGGCAATGCGAACGAGGACTCCGCTCATATATTTCACGGAAATTTATACCCATTATTACCAGACGATCTGGCCGCTCATTATCATACAGGATTTCCCCGACTCTCTTTGCGTGAAAGCCATGATCGAACCGGCATATAAGGATCTGCGTCCCGGTGTTTCGATGGAAGACATGATAGAATCGCCTCTCGATGTGCGACGCTATGTGACCGTTGAGACAAGGCGAAGGCTGCACCAAAACGCATTTAGGGAACTGGTCATACATGCCTATGATGAACATTGCGCGATCTGCAATCTTCATCATCCTGAACTTTTAGACGCCGCCCATATTATCGGCGACACAGAGGAAGAAGGTATTCCAGTCATCAATAACGGACTTTCTCTATGCAAGATTCACCATGCAGCCTACGATCAAAACTTTATTGGTATTGATCAAGATTATCTCGTCCATGTGCGAAGCGATATATTAAGAGAGAGAGACGGCCCCATGTTGAGGCACGGCCTTCAGGAACTTGATGGCTGGAATATCAGAACTCCCCATAAAAACAGCGAAAAGCCTGATCCGGATAGGCTCGCGCTAAGATTTATAGAGTTCTTAAGTGCTTGAAACTTTCAGTTACAAAGCAACTCAAGAATTTTCTTGCCTTCCTTCTTGAGAGTGACGACAACTCACCCCGCTTTGTAAATATTCTCGTTGTGCCATATCAAAAAATGTCGATTAGGGCGTTCGCTTACACGATCAGGCAACTTCGATAGTATTTGGCCATGCATAGAATAATAAATCTTGCCATTGTTGAATTCCTCGCGGATTGCCGGACTTATTTCAACATGATAATCCGGAGTCACAGTCATATACCCTTCATCAAATAATTTATGCAAGTCAGCGCGGAGAAGAAGGCCGTTATTGACCAAGTGTGGGCCTGATTCAGCGTATGGCCTAATATGTGCTGCCTCAAGGACAGGCAACGTGTGTTCACCGGTAACTGCGCAGGCTCGATTATACGCTTCGGTGACCAGCAATCTGAAGGCTCCTTGGCCTATGCGCACCCTGCTGGCGACCTGCCGATATGCCGGATCTTGGATCGTAAATGGTAATTCTTCGCTTTCTTCCTTGTGATCGAAGAAACGCCGAGCTGCCAGTACTGATCTGACAGAGTCCCACAAGAAAGCACCTTCTGAATCCGCATCCGAATAGAATTTTCCCTTCACGGTATGGTCATCCCAGGAAGCCGGCAGAGGGATCATTTCATCATCATCGAAGAATATCGGGTCGGTGAGAACGATACATCCAATCGTGAGCGTGGGATCCGGCGCCACATTGTTTTTCTTTCTGTACGCCAAGATACGATTCACCAATTCTGTTCTTGTCGAGAAGCCGTTTCGCTGGCCGAAAGCATCCCATACGATGTTTAGGGGGAATGATGCGAAGGTCGAGAAGAATCCTATTCCGCCGATCTTTCTGTAAGGGGCTTTCAGCTTGAACAGAAAAGGGGCGCCGCGGTCGAGTCCGACAAGGGGCTTTCCGCTGGGCTGCCAGTAATTGACATCCTCCGGCTTGAGGGCGCGCAGGTTCCTGAACCAGTCGGTATCCGTCACTCCAAGGTAGAATTTCATGGCTAATTCACCTTGCTAAAGATTTTTACTTGTTCTTTCCTGAGTATGCTATCTATTTTCCAATTCGTAAAGGAATATTTTCTCTAAGCTTCATTCGTTACAAAAAGCGACTGCGGTAATTTAGAGGAAGTTCAAGATAGAAAGCGCGCAATTATTTTATAGGAAAACTCCTGTCCATCCTGGTGCTCGTATTATCGTGTCTCCTATTACATGCTGAGATTAAATATTCACCAACCCGGATATCGCTCAACCCACCAGTCGTTTTCCTTTTGCGATAATTCCTGAGCATGGCGGTCACTCATGTTTTCTTTTCGCAGGGAGGAGTCCCGGGACGACAGCGTCGAATCGTGGATAAAGATGAGGTCCTCGGCTGTTTCGCGTATCGTTTCCTTCAGTTCCAGCCGGTCCAGCCATCGTGCGGGGATGGCGCTGCAACCGTACATCGCGCCTAGGATATTGCCGGCTATCGAGCCGGTGGAATCGCTGTCGCCGGTGATGTTCACCGCCATGCAGATTCCATCTTCAAGATCGTTTGCCCGGAGTGCGCAGAAGACCGCGATCGCCAAGGCCTCTTCTCCAACCCAGCCCAAACCCAGTTCCTTGATGCATTCAACCGGGGCGGTTGTGCCCGCTGCCAATCGCAGGGCGTCCCGCAGCTTTCCGGCAGTTTCGCCGGATCCTTCTTCCTTCTCCAGGCGGCTGATCGCTCGCACAACCGAATCGGCAAGCTCTTCCCCCAGGATTAGGTCGTGGATGATCATGGAGAGGGCTCCCGCGGAAAGGTAGCCGGAAGGATGCCCATGGGTGAGGCGGGCTGAAGCGCAGCCGATCTTGAAGGCTTTGTGACGCGATTCATCATCGGCACCCCCAAGGGCTGCCATGAAAAGCCCCACAGGGGCGGCGCGCATCACGCCGCCACAGCCCTTGCTGTTGTTATTCGCCGTTTCAGGGACGCCAATCCCTTCGGCTATTAGCAAGGATTCGAGGCAGGTGTGGCCTGGAGCTCTCCGATTGAAAAGCTCTTCATTGCTGATCAGCCAGCCGTCGGGCTTGAAGCCCTCAACGGGAACATTGGATTTTTGCGTGTACAGCCATCGCAGATACGCATGGTGGATGCAGCCTTCATAGCTTGAAAGATCGCGAAGGCGCCTCCTCACTTCAGCGCGTATGAGCCCCTCGGCGGTGAAAAGGCTCATCTGTGTGTCATCGGTAATTTTTCCTGCAATGCCGTATTCATTATCTACGAAATCGCGAATCCCCGAAGGACCGAATGTGGCAAGGATTTTATCCCTATTGTCGAATTCAACAGTCGCGCCCAGAGCATCACCGCACGCGCCTGCCAACAGACAGGCCCTGGTTCGGTCGAATCGTCGCCAGACAGGTTCAAGCGAATTGATATACTGCTCCTGCGCTTCAGTCTGAATCGTTCCAGGCCTGGCAGCCCTTACTTCTTGTATAGCCTGGGCCGGATGAAAGCTGAACTCCACCAGAAGCCGCGCCGCGACCGTGCCTGTCCGGCCCAATCCGCCCAGGCAGTGAATGCAGACCTTCCCTCCCCTCCGCAATACTGCGCGAATTTTAGGCCCTACCCTCGCCCACTTTCGCCCCCAGCGGGAATCGGGAATATCCATGTCCCTGATCGGCAGTTTGATATGCATGAATTCCTCGGGAATTTTGGATCCGATATCGCTGATCCCATACTCAACGTATTCATGTTCTTCGATAAGGCTCACCAGAATCTCAGCGCCCCATTTCCATATTTCCTCAAGGTCCAGTGCCAGGTCTCGCTCGTGGATCCCGTACGCGCCATGGCAGCTTTTCCCTGGGCATATCGTCATGCCGATAGCGCCCATCCTCCTGGGCAACTCCACATAATCGATCCGACGAGGATTGGAAATGCTTGTGTTAATCAAGACTGCCCTCCTTGACGAGGCTGCGCAGATGTTTGTGAAACATCCTTAAATCGGTAGTCGTGAATATCGCCGGCATATCTGTTTTGCATCGTTTCTATTCCGCCAGCCTCGCTTCATGATTTTTACAAGCAAGACAGTAATCATTCATTCTTTTGTTTCTTTTGGTCAGGAAACTTATATTTTTGATTCTATATGTTGAGAACTCTTCAATGGTTTTAGGCAGCGGATTATTTTCAAAACCATTGAAGGGGAGGAAAAAGTTCACCGAAGAAAAATCGTTAGACACCAGGTCCTGGAGTAAGAAGAACTCACAATAGTTCTTGAAGTCTTCGAAGAGCAGGAAAAAGTTTTCATATCGAGCTATCGTATCAAAAAGAGGGCTTTGTTCACCCCGATAAAACAACCGGATGCACTCCAGGGTAAGATCTAATCTATCATTGATTTTTTTGTTCGTGCCTTTCTCCTGATTCAGCGTTGGCAAGTTGTTTATCCTGTTGCCAGGAAAAATTATGAATCCTCCCACCGTGTAGGCAAAATTGAAAAAATAGTCCATTTCATCGGCTGGAACTTTTTCAATGATGGACTTGGTTCTTTTCCAGTGGCGATAGGTATGTATTATAGAATCGCTGGCCAGAGAAAATTCACCGATGTCCGATTTGTGATAAAGGTAGGAATTTTCTACTGCATCATCGAGCTTGAATATTTGTCCGCCAGGGAGCGGTTTTGACCACAAGAGCTTGTGATACTGACGCAGAGTGGCGCTTGCC
>DFYR01000013.1:6506-6903 GCA_002383375.1 Spirochaetaceae bacterium UBA4077 | reverse complement strand
AAGGCTGAGCCCGAGCTTCTCGGCGACATCCAGATTGAGAACAAGCTCTAGGGATTCCGGGTCGGTGGGCAGGAAACTGGGAATGTCCTTGGTCTTCTCTCCGTTCAATATACGAACTACGATTTTTCCCGTAATCCTTCCCATCTGGTAATAATCGTAGCCCAGGGCGACAAGGACGGGAATNNGTCTCCGCCGAGGCCGGGTCCGCCGACATGAGGGGGATCTTCTTGTCCAGACAGACTTCTGAAACAGCGTTCAGCGCCGAGAAGACCGTATTATCATTGCCCAAGTACAGCCCGTCGATCCTGTCGGCTATGGAGAGAAGGGCTGACTTGACCTCGGAGGAATTGGTGATCGTGGCTTCGACATACTCGATGCCCTTTTCGGCGCAGTATTC
>DFYR01000013.1:0-6472 GCA_002383375.1 Spirochaetaceae bacterium UBA4077 | reverse complement strand
CCGCCCTTGTCCATGCTCTCCACAAGACCTGCCGAGACCGGGTCGGTTACCACGGAGTACACCACAGGCCTGTCCTTTATCTGGTTGACCAGGGCTTGGGCCGTGGGCGTCGCGATTCCCACCGCGACCGCGACCTTGCTCTGCTTGAATCGCTGGGCGATCTGGCTGGCCGTCGCCATGTCGGCGTTGGAATTCTGCCTGTCCAGCTCTATCTCGGGCTTGGATTCAGATATTTCATCGATTATTCCCTGTTCCACCGCATCCAGCGCAGGGTGGGCGACGAACTTTGCTATGCCCACGGTCTTTTTCGCGTTTCCGCAGGAGAAGGCTAACAAAGCTGCACCGATAGCCGCGATCATGAAGATTTTGTTTCTTGACATTGGGAACCTCTGTTTTCGCCTAGATTGCTGAAAGGCAGTATGATTTTGTTACTATTAACAGTAACACGCGTACTATAGCTCCATTCGCGTGTACTGGTCAATAGAAACAAGCTTCATTTTTAAAGGATTTTTGCAGCGATTAAAACAATATCCTCTTTGGGAACGTCTGCATGGGGCGGTCTGCGTCCGGTGGACACCGACGCCATGGCGTCCACCACCTCCATGCCCTTGGTTACCTGAGCGAATACGCAGTAACCCGCCCCTGGTCCCGGCCCCCGATAATCCAGGCTTTTATTGTCGGAAAAATTGATGAAAAACTGACTAGTCGCGCTGTCCGGATGGGGAGTCCTGGCCATGGAAAGTGTTCCCCTTTTATTGGACGGCCCCTTGGACGCTTCGTTGGCGATAGGATTCTTTGTCTTTTTCTGATCCATACCTGGCACAAATCCGCCGCCCTGGGCTACGAATCCGGGAATAACCCTATGGAATATTGTTCCGTCGTAAAATCCCGAACGAACATAGTCCAAAAAATTCGCCGCCGTGACCGGCGTTCTGTCCTCGAAGACTTCCAGTTCGATCTCGCCCAGGCTGGTGATCAACTTAACCATGGAATTAGGCATCGTTCCTCCCTTGCCGGACGAGTATAGCATCCTCTCGCGGCTTCGTCCCGGGTTCTCGTCCAAAAGTCCGGCGCTTCGTAATTTCGCCCTCTGACCGCGGATCGCGGCATCGGGTTGCGCAGCCGTACCTAAAAGGCTAGAGTGACTATGCACAATACTTCGGAGGAAGGGTAATGCCGTTTGAAAAGAAAACCATAGGATTCATAGGCCTGGGCGTCATGGGGAATTCCATGGCCGGGCATCTTCTGTCGGCCGGCCACAGCCTCATCGTCTATACGCGCAGTCCCGCCAAGGCAAAGGCCTTGCTGGACCGCGGAGCAGAATGGGCTGAAAGCCCTGCAGCCCTGGCTCCCCGCTGCGACGTCATCATCACCATGGTCGGGCTTCCCTCGGATGTGGACGAAGTGTATTTGGGCGGCAATGGGCTCATAGCTCATGCCCGAAAAGGCACCCTTCTCATCGACATGACAACCTCCAGCCCCGATCTGGCTGTGCGCATCCACGCGGCAGCCTCGGCCAGGGGCTTGAAGGCCTTGGATGCCCCCGTCTCAGGTGGCGACAGCGGAGCCAGAAACGCCACCCTCACCATTATGGTAGGAGGGGATGAGGATGCCTTTGCCGAGGCCGAAGCATTGTTTGCGATAATGGGCAAGACGATCGTACGCCAGGGCGCTGCGGGAGCCGGGCAACACACAAAGGCGGCCAATCAGATCTGTGTTGCCGCTAACCTCATCGGTGTGGTAGAAGCCCTCACCTACACCTCGGCTTCTGGATTGGACTCCAAGCGAGTCCTGCTCTCCATAGGCGGAGGCTCTGCGGCCAGCTGGCAGCTTTCAAGCAACGCCCCGCGCATGCTGGACGGGGATTCCAGCCCTGGTTTCTACG
Source organism: Spirochaetaceae bacterium UBA4077 (assembly GCA_002383375.1). Classification (GTDB taxonomy): domain Bacteria; phylum Spirochaetota; class Spirochaetia; order Treponematales; family Rectinemataceae; genus UBA2256. Next base: position 4,587 of record DFYR01000013.1, on the reverse strand, counting down.
CCAAGCACTTTTTAAAAGACCTGCGAATCGCCCTGGATTCCTCAAGACAATTGGGACTCAATCTCCCTTTAACGGAGCTGGCCGAACGCCTCTTCGACAGGGTACAGACCCAGGGCTGGGGAGAGCGGGGCACCCAGATTCTCTACGAGCTTTACAGGCAAGGCCTTGTCTGATTCGGAACGGCAAAAGGCCCTTAGGGGCCAGGCTCCCGGGGCGCTCAGCCGGGATGGATCCCTCGTCCTGGGCTCCTGGGAGGGAATACCCGGCAAAGCAAACCTCATGGAGGTCCACAGACCGTATCACTATCCGCTTCCCCGCTTTCTTAGCAATACAAGGATAAAAGAATGGCAGGCGGTCCAGGCGGGCGATACGGACAGCTTTATCTTCGCGGTGCTCTACGACGCCAAGTACCTGGGAATGGCCTCGGTGGATATATGGGACAGGAACGGCAAGCGAAAAGCCGGATTTCGCCACCAGTTCCTGGGGCGACGGTTTACGCTGCCCGAATCCCTGGAGAAATCCCTGCCCAGCTACAAATCCAGGCACAGGGAACTCTCCCTATCCATCGATATGGAAGCCGGGACGATGCGGCTTCAGGCATCGAATCACTCCAGAAAGAAATCAGAATCATCCTTCGACCTGGATTTGAGCTTCGATCTGTCAAAAGATTCAAGTTCGGCCTTTTCGGTCTGTCTTCCCCTAGGGCTCAACAGAGCGATGTATTCCACGAAGATTCTCATGTCTTGCAGCGGCAGCCTTGTCCTCGATGGGGAGCGACGGAAGCTGACAACAGAAAAAAGTCTCGGGATTTTAGACGATCACAAGGGCTACTATCCCTACCGCCTTCATTACGACTGGGTCACAGGATTCGGCATCGAACCTTCTGGACGCCGAATCGGATTCAATCTCACGGACAACCAGGTCAGGGATCAGTTACATTACAATGAAAACCGGCTGTGGATCGGCAGTGCTGTCCATTCCCTGCCGCCCATACGCATAACCCGTCCCTACGGCCGCTCCGAGCCCTGGATCATCCAGGATACCGAAGGCATGGTCGACCTGGTTTTCCACCCTGAGGTACCCCACGACATCGTGATGAATCTAGGGCTTGCCGAAATCGACTATGCGGGTCCTTTCGGACGATTCGAAGGGAGTCTGCGCAGTTCCTCCGGCGAAAAGATCGACGCTTCCCGGCTCTACGGGATGGGAGAGGACAAGAATCTGCGGCTCTAGGAGCCTGCCGGCCCAATCTTGCGCAGGAAGCTTACCCAATCTAGGCTTTCGACACGCCCTTACAGCTGCTTTCCACTCCGGAGTTTTTCTTCGAAGCGTTCCAGGGCCTTCCCCTTGAGCAGGGGCTCCTGACCAGCCTCCCCCAGACGCCGCTTGAGCTCTGCCATCTCAGCCCCATTGAATCGAACGCCGTGCAGGGTATTCCGTTCAAAGCTTTCTGTCGCCGCCGGAGCCACCGCCCTGGTTATTTCCAGCATGGTCTGGGCATACATCCGAATTTCCTTCTGGGCATGGGGATCCAGCCTGAGGGAAAGAAACCTGAAAAGATTGTGCAGGTCGATCTGCCAGTACCATTCGGTGTAGAGGGACAAAGGCAGGTTAATCCTGGCCAGTTCCCTCGCCAGTCCCTCCTCCACGAGGCAGGAATAGTCCTCATAAGCGGCACGCTGGCCTTTCTCCAAGAGCGCCCTGATTTTAGCCGCCTCGGCAGCCTCCATAGGCTCCTCGGCCCTGCCCTGCTTGTTGTCTTCGCTCTGGGCCGCCACATCGCCGTCGGCGGGCAGGTAGAACTCATCCTTCATAATCGAATAGCGTCCGGAGATCTCATTAACCCTAGCGGTCCTGTGGCGGATCCATTGGCGGGCAACAAAGATCGGTAGCTTTATATGGAAGCTCAAGGCGACCTGCTCGAAAGGGGAGGTGTGCTCATGGCGCATCAGATAGTCGATAAGCCCGGCGTCCTCCCTGTAGCTCTTCGTCCCCTCGCCATAGGATACCCTGGCCGCCTGGACAATGCGGGCATCACCGCCTAGATAGTCCACCAAACGGACAAAACCCTTGTCCAACACCTTGAACTCTTTATCGAGAAGTGCCTCGGCCTCGGGTACTACGCAGTGTGCCATTTGCAGCTCCTTAGATCATATTCGGATTCGGGATGTCGCCCCGGAAACCTATAAAGGAAAGCTAGGAAAATCCCCAGAAAATTTATCAATAGTATACTTATCCGTGTCCGGTCCGTGACAGTCCGAACCGTAGGTGAAGAAGTACCCCATGGGTTCCGCCAGCCTGCGGACCAGATCATTGATAGCCCTGGTCTTTTTATTGCCCGAATACCAATACAGTTCAACCCCGTCCACGCCCCGGGTCTTGAAAAATTCCAGCAGAGCCATGACCTGGTGCTGTTGCCTTTCCATCTCCTCGGGATCGTCATTCCATAGATGCCCAATATGGGGAATGACAGCGAAGCCCCCGTCGGCGTGCACAGCCGCCAGGCAGGCGGTTGTATCCGGTTTGGAAAGCTTGTACTTGGGAAACCTGCCGGGTCGCATCCATTCCCTTTTAAAGAGTTTATAGTTCATATAGGCGGGAACCAGCTTCTTGCCCCGCAGGTAGAGAAACAGATCCACCTTGGACCAGGACAGGAGGGGCAGCTCCGCATCGCCAGCGCTCGTGTCGCCGGTCATGCGCCCGGCTACCATGTCCTCCAGCGTCAGATCGTCCCGCTTAAAAAAGGTTCGAGCCCAGTAAAGGTAATAGTCGAGCCGTTTTCTCCGTTCGTCCAATACCTGTTGGAGCATGGCTCTGGTAGCGCCGCACTCGGGCTGGGTCTTGCCGGGGAAATAGGCCAACAACTCGCTCTTATACCCAATAGCCGGATCAGCCACATCGATCTCGCAGGCACTTACCCAAGACAGTCCCTGGGCATCGCACTCGGCCGCGAAGCGCTGGCTTCCGCCCATGGTATCGTGATCGGTCAAAGCGATGAGTTCCAGGCCCAGATGGGCTGCGCCCCTGACAATGTCCTCAGGCCAGAGGCTGCCATCGGAAAATTTAGAATGAAGATGAAGGTTGGCGTTCACGGTTTCGGCCAGTATACAGGGCTCATGAACCCCTGTCCATCAATTCCGCTGTACGTCAGCCCTCCATAGTGTACAATGGTGCCGTGGAAAAGCACATTGTACTGTTCGAGCTGAACGATACCGCGCTGGAGCGGATTATTTTCGCCATGGAAGACCAGAGCAGGTCCCACTACATCGATCTGCGGACCGGGGAGCTGGTATCCAAACCTGAAGGCAGCCTTCCTGAATGGATCGCTCCCCCTCCTGTCTGGGGTCCCGCCGATGGCTTTCGGCTCATGGAAGGTTTTTGCGCTCGAATCAGCAGGATGGAGCCCAAGCTCGCCCTTACCAGAGCGCTCGGCCAGGGCAGGGGTGTATTCAAGACATTCAGGCAGATCCTGGCGGAATACCCGAAGGAAGAAGCCCTGTTCAGGGAGTACAAAAACGCGGCCCTCCGGCACAGGATCGAACTGTGGATGGACGACATGCGAGAAATACTGGGTCTGGCCAGGCTCGGCGCGGAGCCTGAGGAGTTTTCTGACTTACTGGACGAGGAATTCTGCCTGGAAACCTGTAGCCTCGCTAATGTCCCCTTCGCCCTGGAGGACATATTCGCCCGGGCGTTGGAAGAGGCTTTAGACTGGATCCCGGCTCCCGCCGTTTTACTGGAAAAAACCGAGCTCTTCGATTTTTTAGCCAAGCATCGGCTGCACGGCTGGTTGCATTACGTGAACGAAGCCGACGGCAAAGCTGTAGCCCTTGCGGCCATGGGTTATATCGACACCGCAGCAGGGGCGGTTGGATTGATTCGTTTTCTCTATGTGGTTCCTGAATTTCGCGGCCTTGGTCTTGAGCTCAAGCTGATCGAAAGCCTTGTTGATCGATGTCGCGGGGAGGGACTGAACGCCTGCTTTCTGCGCTGCGCGCTCCTGGCTCCAAGCCTTGCGGCGAGCCTGGAGAGCAGCGGCCTAAAGTATTCCGGAGCCCAGTATCTAATCGAATGATTGGGCAAGAACAGTTAGGTCTGAGGTCTTTTTAGCCCCGTTGGATCCCAACAGCGTTGCTCTATGATCAATCCACTCTCAGGTGATCTGCCCAGTCATCCACTTCAGCAGCCGACCCTGTGCTTCCAAAGCCGGGACCGATTCCGAACCGATCAAGATCTACCGCTCCGGAGGCTAAAAACTCCACACCTTCCTGCTCCAGAAGCCTGCGCTGGAGATCCGATGCTTCCCTAAGGCCAATGCTGCCGTCTTTTTTCACTACCCGCCACCAGGGAAGAGAATATTTTTTCGACATGGAGTGGAGCACCCGGGCTACCCGTCTTGCGTCGGCCCCAGATCTGGGACAGCCGGCCAACTCGGCCACCCTGCCGTAGGAAATTACCCTACCATAGGGAATGGATCGAAGGACCTCGACGATCATCATGGTTGTTTCCGTCGCCATATGGGTAGTCTACAACAATCCCCAGCCCAGCCGCTAGAAGATATACTTAGTGTCACGAAGCCTGCACAAT
>DFYR01000014.1 GCA_002383375.1 Spirochaetaceae bacterium UBA4077 | reverse complement strand
GTCCGACACTGCTTGGCCGAATACTAGGAAAGCATGAACGGACCATACGTAGGGAACTACAGCGTGGCATGGTGTTACACGAGCTTGGCGACCTGCCCTTTGAGCAATGGGAGTACAATGCCGATTATGCCCAGAACAATGCTGAGAGAAAAAGCGGTGGCAAGGGACCACCGTTAAAGCTGGGAAAGGATTGGGCGTTGGTGAGGCAGGTATCCGAGTTGGTTAAAGATCGTCACTACAGCCCTTACGCGGTCATCCAGCACTTCCATACCATGGGGTGGCCTAGTCNNACATTGCGGCAGGGGATATCACCGATGTATCGGAAAAGGACTTGCTGCTGCACGGTGTGCGGCGCAAACCGCGGAACAAGCCTGCGCGCCATACCAGGGCAGAGAATGCCGTCCGCAGCATCGATACACGGCCTGCCCATATCAATGATCGGTCACAGATTGGCCACTGGGAGATGGATACGGTTTATAGCGGCAAAAAAGGATCTTCTGCATGCGTGTTAACCTTCACCGAACGGAAGTCCAGGGTAGAGATAGTCAGGAAGATTCCCGACAGGACTGCAGAATCTGTGCGCGCTGAATTTGATGCCATGGAGCGCCAGATCGGCAGCCTCCGCTTCCGTACATTGTTCAAATCGATCACGGCCGACAACGGCACAAAATTCTCCGACGTCCAGGCACTGGGGGTTTCTTCTCTTTGCTCCCTGCCTAGAACACGCCTCTATTTCGCCCACCCCTATTGTTCCTCAGAGCGTGGTACCAACGAAAACCACAACGGAATCCTTAGAAGATTTATCTCCAAGGCTATCGACATAGGCATGGTGAGCAAGAAAGGCATACGGCGTACCCAAGACTGGATGAACTCATACCCTAGGAAGATCCTGCAGGGCCTTGCCCACCTGGAGCATATNNGGACAATCTACTTTACAGGAGACCACTTGTTTTCTAAGGAATGTGAGTTCCGTTTTAACTACGGAACACCTAAAAATCAACTCAAGATCTTAAGGAAATGGTGCTTAATTTAGAAGCTTATCTAGTACAGCCCCTTTTTTATTCCTACTTAAGTAGATTCTTCCTCAAGGGATACTCGTTCATTCACTATCAATTTTTCGTGTAAGCTAGCATCGGCTGATTGTGATATTCTTCGAGAAAATAGTCCCGATACGTGAGCGCGTAAGATGTAGCCTCTTGCCCCAGTTATTCTCATATTCAATTCGATCTTACGATTATTATTTAATTATTCTGTTATAACGTTTTATTTTACCATTAAAAGATTCAAACAACCAAATATTGACTACTCCATATAATTGCATAGCGCAAAGTTTTAGGTGATGTCTATACTTAGGTTTTTTCCCCAGCCTGCGGACCTCACGTACCAGAAGTGTTGTGGTTATGCCGGAGGATAGGAGGTCTGCCAGTTGGTAAGACATCCAGATGCCGTCGAAGCCGAAGAACCAGGGCAACAGCAGGATGAGGGGATGAGGATGAAAAACTGTTGGGATAAGCCCAGGACCAGCGCTTCGGTAGCCTTTCCCAGGGCTTGGAAATAGATTGCACCGGTGATCTGGACCGCCGCTAGAGGGATGAACATCACCATGATCCGCAGTATCCGGACACTAGAGCCGATGAGAGCGCTGTCGGAGGTGAAAAATCCAATGCCCAGGCGGGGAAAGAGCATCATGAAAGCGTAGCCGACCATGGCGAGCCCCAATGCTGTGAGGATTGTCGTCCTCAAGGTAGCCTTGACCCTGTCATAACGCCTGGCGCTGAAGTTATAGCTGGCGATGGGCTAGAAACCCTGGACTATCCCCAGGACCGGCATGATAACGATCATGTTGAGCTTGTGGATCCTACCATAGGTGGTGATAGCCAAGTCGCCGCTGTAGCGCCCCAGAGAGGTGTTCACCAGGAGCATGAGAAGGCTCATGCCGGCCGATTGGATAAAGGATGGCGTGCCCAAGAGGAAACTCTAGCCCAGGATTTTCGGTCTGATACGGAATTCCGAGGCAATGAGAGGAACAATCATTTTCTTTCGCGTGTAGAGTGAAGCCAGATAGGCCGTTGAAGCTATTTGGCTGATCATCGTGGTGATCGCGGCCCCGCGCCACCCATGCCAAAGGTAAAAATAAACAAGGGATCCAGAATGGTGTTCAAGACAACTCCCAGGAGCATCCCCTTCATCGAGGCCTTGGTGTTGCCTTCGGAGAGGACCAGATGGAAAGGGCTGCTATGGGCAGGGCTTTACTACAGTAAACGCTTTTCTCCCTCAAGTTTTCTAAGATGTGTCGCGTCCTGGGACACTTCCATCGTTCCAAGATATACGCCCTCAGCATCCCTTAGGGCGAAGTATTGAATGTGGATAAAGGCGCCTTTGGATTGGAGCCAGAACTCGGCTCTGTCCCGCTTGCCGCTCTTGAAGGAGCACAGGATTTCCTCCACGACCGCCACGCTTTTGGGAGGATGGCAGTTTTGCACAAGCCGTCCGACCACCGCAGGAGAGCGGGGAAAGATCCGATGCGGGGGGTCTGAGTAGAACTTCACCCTGTCATCGGTACCAATGAAGGAAATATCGACAGGAAGGTTTTTGAAGATTGCATCCAGCTGCTTGGTATCAAGGCTGCCGGTGAGGGAGGAGAAGTTGTACGACCCTGCTTTGGGCATCGCGTTGTGCGCCATCCCAAGCATGTGCTCGGGTATGGCTCTGAAGGCCACGGGGTAGAGTATCCGGCGCTCGCGGTAGAGAAGCATGCCGGCGGTCATGTAGAAGGTCCCTAAATCCTTCCAGAAGCTAGATTGGGCGAGCTCGGTGTTGATATCGGCATCGATGTCGGCGTTGGTGCCGGAATTAGTCCTGGTGTTGACTACGACTTGGGTGGTGCTAGGAGTTTCTTTGGTCAGGCTCGCCTGCAAGGCTAGCACATCGTCCTGCAGTGCCCACATAAGGGAAACGCACTTGTGCCTGGGTGCTGTTTGTTCGAAAAGGGGAAAAAGTTCATTTTGAAGGCGCTGATAATGGGTTCTCAGCAGAGAAAAACCGCTCAGTCTCTTTCTTATTTCGTCGATCGACTCTCGATCCTGCTCCCTTGCGCCCTTGGAATGAGAACCCTGTTCTGCTTCCCTCGTATGCGGCTGGAGGAGTTGAGATTGGAGAGCCTTGAGCTCGGTTTCTATCCCGTCGTTTTCTTTTTCAAGATCGGCGAAGAGACTATGGGCAGGATATTCAAGTACGATTTCGGCGTCCAATCCCCTGGAGGCCGATCGAATAAACCGGGCCACCGGCAGCTTCCAGGATTCGATTTCTTTGGCATCTTTAAGCACCTCGTCCAAAGCCTCGTTCACCTCATGAGCGCCGGAGCTGTGGAGTACCTGCCTGTACTTCTCGAATATTTCCTTTGTCACCGGGCCTTGGTACAGAAGGCGAAGGTATTCGACTAGGATTGAAAAACGCTGGGTATTATTGCGGATCGGTTCCATCCCTTCCTCCGAGAGTGGATCAAAGTCATCAGCATGGTCCATTGTAGCGCAGATAGGTGGTTTCTAAAACGCTTACGCGAGGTGGCAGGCGACCTGATGATCGGGGCTGAGGTTTCGCAGAAGAGGCACTTCCTTGGCGCAGAGATCGATGGCTTTGGGGCAACGGGGGTGGAAGCGGCAGCCTGAGGGCATTGCGTAGGAGCTGGGCACATCCCCTTTGAGCGCGCAGAGGTTGCGAAGCTGCTTAGCCTGGGCTGAAGGCTTTGGTATGGCCGATAGGAGGGCTTGGGTATAGGGATGCAGGGGGTTTGCGTAGAGCTCGTGCTTGCCAGTTATTTCGACGATACGCCCCAGGTACATAACCGCTACCCGGTCCGATATGTGCTTGACTACACTCAGGTCGTGGGAAATGAAGAGGTAGGTGAGGCCTAATTCTTTCTGGAGCTCGGCCATGAGATTGAGCACCTGGGCACGCACCGAGACGTCCAAGGCCGAAACCGGCTCATCGCAGACGACAAATTCAGGCTGCAGAATGAGAGCCCTGGCTATGCCGATGCGCTGGCGCTGGCCGCCGGAAAATTCGTGGGGATAGCGATTGAGCTGATGCTCGCCCATTCCTACATGGCCAAGCATTGCCGCGACACGCTGCTCCTTTTCCTCCTTTGTCCCTAGTCCGAAAACGTCCAAGGGAGCCCTGACGAGGTCGAGAACGGTCATACGGGGGTTGAGAGAGCCGTAGGGATCCTGAAAGACGATCTGCATGCGCTGCTTCAGCTGCCGGAGCTCTTCCTTGGGCAGGCTTGTGATCTCTCGGCTTGCGAAATACACGGAGCCTGATGTCTTGGGAAGAAGACCGAGAATAGTCCGTCCGAGGGTGGATTTTCCGCAGCCCGACTCACCCACGAGGCCTAAGGTTTCGCCTTTGCGGATGGAGATATCGATGCCGTCCACGGCTTTCACAATCTTCGGCGCCGCATCGAAGAGGCGTTTTTTACCGCCGAAATATTTTGTCAGGTCCTTGGTTTCCAGAAGAATCTCGGCGCCCTGAGCCGGTCGTCCTTTTCCGGCCGTGGTCGCTACTCCAGCTGCTGCCTCGGCTGCTAACTCCGCGCCGTCTGTTGGGGCAGCCTTGCCGCTGACGTCTTTGCTGGCTGCAGTTTGATTACTCATTGCCTTTCCCTTCGGCAAAAAGGAAGCAGTGCACGAGCGCTGAGCCTACCTTGTACGCTTTGGGTTCCTTTTCAGCGCAGACGGGCATAGCCTTTGGACAGCGGGCCCGGAAGGAGCAGCCCTTGATTCTCTGGTACTGGTTGGGAACGGTTCCCGGAATAGTGTAGAGAAGCTCTTCGTCATCTTCCAGCCTGGGAATGGCCTTCAACAGGCCTTGGGTGTAGGGATGCTTAGGCATCCGGAAAAGCTCTTCTGCGCTGGAGTACTCCACAGTCTTGCCCGCATACATCACCAGCACGTTGTCCGCCATCTCGGCGACGACTCCCAGGTCGTGGGTGATGAGCATGACTGCGGTGCCTAGATCGTTTCGCAGCTCACGCATGAGATCGAGAATCTGCGCCTGAGTGGTAACGTCCAGAGCGGTGGTCGGCTCGTCGGCGATAAGCAGCTGGGGATTACAGGACAAGGCCATGGCGATCATCACCCGCTGGCGCATGCCGCCAGAAAGCTGGTGAGGGTACTCGTCCAGCCGCTGCTCGGGCGAAGGGATCCCTACCTTTTTGAGCATTTCCAGGGCTTTTTCACGCCCTTGCGCCTTGGTCATGACCTGGTGGATGACAAAGGGCTCGATCATCTGTGTGGCCAGACTCAAGACTGGATTCAGGGAAGTCATGGGATCCTGGAAAATCATGGCTATCTCGTTGCCCCTGACCTCGCACATTTGGTCTTCGCTGAGGCTGGGCAAGTCCCGGCCGTTCATCAGAATCCGGCCGGAACTGATCAGCGCGTAATCAGGCAGTAAGCGAAGGATCGAGAGAGCTGTGACCGATTTCCCGCAGCCGGACTCCCCGGCTATGCCGAGGATTTCGCCCCGCTGCAGGGTAAAATCGATGCCGTCGACGGCGACCACTCTCCCCTTCTTGGTGGCGAATTCGGTCCGTAGACCGCTCACCTCCAACAGGGGACGCTCTCCCGATCCTTGCTGAATCATCAGTTGTTAACCTTCCACTCCCAGGCTCGCCAGTTGAGTCGGGAGAAATCCACCGCGCTCACGTTGGAGAGGCGCTTGTTGTAGGCCATGAGGGCGTTGGTCGTGTAAAGGTAGGGCATGTGGGATAGCTCGGCCACCATTTCCTGGTATTTATCGAAATAGGGTTTGCGGGTAGCGAAGGTCAGCTTGGCCGCTCCCTCGTCGATAATGTCGGTGAGGAGGGTGCTGGTGAGCCTGGAGAAGTTCACCGTGGAGGTGGGGCTGACCATCTCCCTGCTCTCTGCCGGATCGAGGGTGCCGCCAGAGCCTATGATGCCGAAATCATGGGTGCCCGAGCGCATGTTGTTCATCAGGGTGGGGAAATCCACCGTCTGAATCCGCACCTTAACCCCCAGCTTTTCAAAATCCTGCTCGATGAGCACTGCGGTTCGCTCCCTGGCAATATTGCCCGAGGGCACATAGAAAACGAGTTCTTTGTCAAAGGGGAATTTTTCTTCCTTCAGGATCTGGGCAGCCCTGGCCGGATCATAGGGAATATCCTTGAGTTTCTGGTTGAAATAGGGGCTCGCGGGCGAAATAGGGGTCATGAGCGCGACACCCTGGCCTCGCAGGAGCGCATCCACCAGAATCTTCCTGTTTATGGCCATGTTGAAGGCCTGGCGCACCCTCTGGGTCATATAGGGCTGTTGGGTGTTGATGATGAGAGTCTGGTAGTTAAGGGTGGGAATGGACTCGGTGACCAGATTAGCCTGCTTCTGTGCCGTGGGCCAGTCGTCCAGGGAGATGGAGCCCATGGCGCCACCGGCGATGATGTCCACTTCGCCTGAGATCAGGCCGGACAGGAGGCTGGCGGAAGGCATGATGCGGATGACAAGCCTGTCGAAGTCCGGCGCACCCAAAAAGTAATTCTTGTTTGCTACTAGTTCCATACGCTCGCCGGTAATCTCCCGCTCGTACTTAAAGGGGCCTGATCCAACGGGCTTGGCCCAGAGGGTGGGCGCGTTGATCTCGGCCGGGGTCTTGCCCTGGAAGATGTGCTTAGGGATCACGAAGAAGGCGGTCGCCCACTGATCGATCACTGTGTCGGCAAAAATGGCTTTCTTCAGGGTGAAGGTAACCTTGTAGTCGCCTTCTGCCTTGACGGCGATGGAGCCAGGAGAAGTTTCGGCGCCCGAATCGTCGGTGCCGGCAAAATAGTTGAGCCTGTAGCGGGCTAGGGCTTTAACCGCGGGATTGGAATAAAGCTGGGCGGTGAAGACCACATCCTGGGCGGTTACTGGCTTGCCGTCGTGCCAGGTGGCTTTTTCATTCAGAATAAAAGTGATGGCGGTGGAAGAAGCGTTCACCGACCAACTCTTGGCCAGGCGGGGGGCGAAACTGCCGTCGGCCTTGGTAACCACCAGGCGGTCGTAGATTTGGTCGTACACCAGAAGCCCATAGTTGGAATTGGTATTCACGGGCATCATGGTGTCCCAGGCGTTGGTCATCGCTATGGTGACTATCTTGGGCTTTACGTTCTGGGCAGTCGCGGAGCCGCCCAGTATGGCGAGGGCGGCTACGAGCAACACTAGCACCCGCAGCCTTCTGGTTCTCAGTTTCATAGACACTCCTTTTTTATCCGCAGAAACCGTTTTTCGGCTCGGCTGCGGATCGATATCGGTAATAACCTTTAAAGCCATGGAAAGCTTCATATCCTCATTTTCGGATCCAGGGCGTCCCTGATCCCGTCCCCAACAAAGTTAATGGAAAGCACGATCAATACCAAGGCGATTCCCGGAGGAGCCCAGATCCAGGGCTTTTGGGAGAGCACAGTGATGGAGAGCGCTTCGTTCATCAGGTTTCCCCAGCTCGCCATGGGCGGCTGCACCCCCATTCCCAGGAAACTCAGCGAGGATTCCATCAGAATAGCCTGAGCTGTCCTGAAGGTCATGGAGATAAGGATAGGCGCGATGGAGTTAGGCAGAATATATTTGGTCAGAACAACAAAGTCCTTTGTTCCTATGGCATAGGCCGATTCCACGTATTCCTTTTCACGCACCGAAAGTACGTTAGCGAATACCAGCCGGGCGAACTGGGTCCAGCCTAATACGCCTATCACCACCGTCACCGACCAGATCGAAGGACCCACCACTGCCACCAGGACCAGAATGAGGACCATGGCGGGAAAGGACATGAAAATATCCGCTATGCGCATCACCAGCGCTTCCCACCAGCCCCGGTAGTAGCCGGCGGTAAGCCCCAGGGGCACGCCGATGAGGAGGCTTATCAGGGTCGATGCAAGCCCGACGAAGAGGGATGTCCTGCCCCCGTAAATCAGCCTGGCCAGCAGGTCCCTGCCTACGGCATCGGTTCCCAGTGGATGCTTCGCGCTGGGCGCCATACCGAATTCGAAATAGTCCGAAGTATAGGGGTCCAGCGGGAAGAGCATGGGTGCAAAGACGACGATGACGACCAGGGCTATCAGGACCGCAAGGCCGAATACGGCCAGGCGATGTTCCTTAAATTTTTCCCTCGCGTCGGCGAAATACGAAGACTTCGCTTTCGTTTTTTTCAAGGAGGCGGACCTAGGCATACCGTATCCTCGGGTCGAGAAGGCCGTAGATCAGGTCGGTGACGAGATTCGCCACCAGAACGACAAAGGCAACCAGCACTGTGATGCCCATGATGACAGGGTAATCCCTGGCGGCTATGGATTGGACCATGAGCGAGCCTACGCCGGGCCAGCCGAACACCTGCTCGGTGACCACCGCGCCGCCCACCAGGGAAGGAACGGACATGCCCACCACAGTAACTACGGGGATGAGGGCATTCTTGAGTCCGTGTTTGAGGATAACCTTCCACCGCTTCAAGCCCTTGGCCCGGGCTGTGCGGATGTAATCCTCCTGCAGTACCTCCAGCATGGAGCCTCGCATATAGCGTATCCAGCTCCCTATCTGCTGAAAGGACAAAACCAGGGTAGGCAGTATGAGGTGCCTGGCCAAGATGGCGGCGTTCCGCAGCCCTGAGGAGTCGTACATGCCCCCGGTGGGGAGTATTTTGAGCACAGCTGCGAAAATGTAGATGAGCACGAGACCCGAAAAGAAGTTGGGCGTGGCGGCCATCAGGAAGGAAAGGCTAGAAAACAGGTAATCCCGTTTTGAATAGGGTTTAGCTGCGGCCATGATGCCCAGGGGTATGGATACGATCAGCGATAGGGTTATCGAGCAGGCAGCTAGAATGGCCGTGGGACCCAGCCGTTCGGCGATCATGTCTAAAACCGCCCTTTGGGTTTTAAAGGAGAATCCCAGGTTGCCCCGCAAGAACTGACCAAGCCATGTGAAATATTGGATAAGGATAGGGTTGTCCAGTCCCAGCTCCACGCGGCGTCGCTCCAGCTCGGCGGGATTAATGTTGGGATCCGCCAGCAGAGCATCCAGAGGGCTGCCCGGCGCCATGGCCGAAATAAGGTAGGCTAAGAAGGTAATGCCGAAAAATGTCGGAATCCCGATGGCCAGCCGCCTCAGGATGTATCTGCCTTTGATATCAGCTCCTTGTCTCAAATCCGCTGCAAATCACGAATCTGCCGAGAGGGCGATCCCGGCTTGAAAGAGAATCCTAGTTGGGCAAGGCCTTAATGTCAAGTTTAGATGAGGTTTTGTTTACGGCAACCTGACTCTATGTCAGTTGCGGCCGCCGGCTTCACTCCGTAGCCAACGCCAATAATTCCAGATATCATCAAATTTCAAGGAAACGAAGCCAACATGACCAGAAATGATATTCTCATTCGACTGCGCTACGCGCTCAACATCACCGACCTCGCGCTGGTGGACATCTTCGTCTTCGGTGGAAAACCCATGAAGGTTGAGGTGATCCGACCTCTTTTTCTCAAGGAAGGCGAGTCCGGATATAGGGAATGCGACGGACCAACTATGGGTAGCTTTTTGCAGGGTCTCATTATAAGCCGGCGTGGACCTCGAGACCTGCAGGCCAGTGAGAAATCACTGCCGGCTGGTCAGGGCGGACCGCCCTCTAGTCCTCCTTCCTGGCGAAACAATCCTTCGAACAACGACGTGCTCAAGGCACTGAGAATCGCCCTTGAACTGAAGGATGTAGACGTAGTGGACATGATGCGCGCAGCCGGGGCCGATGTAACCCTTTCAGAGCTTAATGCCCTATTCCGCAAGGAAGGACATCCCAAGTACCAGATCTGCGGCGATCAATTCCTGCGGAATTTTCTTGTGGGGATCACAAAAAAGTACAGGGTTTAAGCCCTCGACTCTTTATCGAGACATCCTATGCCCCTGCTGCGGCTACTTCAGGCTTCGGATTCGGATCGATCGCCGATTCCCAGCGCACCCTGGAAATGAGCAGAATCGCCAGCAGGGCGGCCATGTAGTTGGAAAACAGGTTGCCCCAAAAAACAGCGTAGTACTGCAGGTATCGTTCGGTCGCCAGGATAAAGAGATACCTGAGCAGCCAGATACGGAGGATNNCCGAAGCCGACCACCGAATACGTGTAAATGTGCAGCGCCCGGTTGGCTATTTCCAGAACCTCCTTCTGCCTGGTGAAGAGCAGGGTTATGCGCGACGAAAGAGGCACTATGAGGGCGATGGTCGCAAGCGCCGTGATCGCGCTAATAATGCAGCCTATCTGCATGGAACGCCTCGCCTTGTCTGGCTGGGAAGCCCCGATGTTCATGCTCACCATCGTCGTCACCGCCGCGGAAAAGGAGCCCGGAAGGTTAAAGCAGACGGCGGATATGTTGTTCGCGATTCCCTGTCCATTGAGGACGATGGGGCCGTAGGCTTGGGTTTCGTTATTGATCAGGAAGAATCCCAGGTTGAGCATGAAGGAGTTGAGCATGGCCGGGACGCCGATGCGCCACAATTTTTCCAGTATCGATTTATTAAAACGAAAGCCCCTAAGATCCAGGCGGTCGGGACCCTTTTTCAGGAAAAGCTCCTGATACATCCAGGCGCTTATCCCCAGGTTAGCCAGGAGGGAGGAAAGCGCGCAGCCGACAATGCCCAGGCGGAATATATAGATAAAAATGAAGTTGAAAAGAATCTTTAGTATCAGCATGAGAACCATGCGTATAAAGGGCGCCTCGGGTTGCCCGTTGGCGTTCTTAAGGCCGTTGTAGATAGATTCCATGAAGGAAAAGGGCAGCACCAAGGCGTAGAGCGCCAGGTAGAGGAACACGTTCCTGGAAATTTCTGGATGGACAAAGCCCGATATCAAGGCTCCAGCTCCCACCAGGAGTGGGGCAGAGAAAAGGCCGAGCAGAGAGCCTGCGACAACAATCTGGGTAGATGTTTTCTTGGCTTCTTCAAAATCCCCTTTGCCGTTGAGCTGACCGATGATCGCCATAGCTGCCACGCCCAAGCCCATGGCGAGCGCGGTGACCATGTTTANNAATATTGTTGATGAAGAGCCCGTCCATCAATGGCATGAGGGACTGGACAATGCCGAGCATCAGGCTGGGAGCTGAAAGATAAAGAATCGTGCGGGGTATCGGTGCGTTGAGAATAAGCGTTCTGCGTTCGCCGGTGTTTTGGGAAAAAGCAAAGAAACGCATTGAATTTAATATACTCTAAAGATGAAAAACCGTCGAGAGTAATACTCCCTTATTAAGAAGGATTGACCAGTCCTAACGCCAGGCCTTGATCAGCCTGGGCCAAATATTGTATCTTTTGGCCGTTGTCAAAGGGCTTTCGCCACTCTGGTAGCGCGGCTCGGGGAATTAGCTCAGTTGGTAGAGCGATAGGT